>CAXMQV010000128.1:0-74092 GCA_964195905.1 uncultured Gammaproteobacteria bacterium | reverse complement strand
CGAAGTGCTCGGCTCTGAGACGTTTGTCCACTTCGACCTGCCGGTCCGTCCGGTTATCACTCCCGACATTGAGGAACTCCTGGCCGACTCCGGCACGGACGCCGCCACCCTCGGGGACAGCACCCGGATCACGGCTCGCATTAGCTCGGACGTGATGGTCCGGGCCGGTGACCGGATTACCGTCGTCGTCGACAACAACAAGCTCCACTTCTTCGACCCCGCTACCAACCTCCGGATCTACTAAACGGTCACCGGTCACCGGTCACCTGTCACCAGTCACCAGCTGGTGGCGGTGGGATGGGTCGGTTCGGGAGGCTTGTCTATCTCGGGGCGACCACCGCCAGGGCGTCGGGGGCGAAGCGGATGTGGAGCTCGCTCAACTCGCCGAGGAGTTCGCCGTCGGCCTGGAACCAGGCGGGAGGGTCGGCGCTGACGGCTATCTCGTCGATGCCGGCCCAGACCTTCATTCCGGGGACTCGCCCGAGACCGCGACCGGCGATGGCGGTTGTCGCCAGTCCAATCGCGCGGGCCGGCGGAACCTTCTCGACGATGAGTGAGCTCAATCCAGTGACAGCGTGCGGTGTGATCCGCAGCGGCGTGCGTCCGAAGTAGGTGTATGGCCAGTGGATCTGGGTGATGACGGCGACCGCGTCCGCCTTGTTGTCGCCGCTGGTGGCACGCATGGTCGGGACTCGTTTGCGGAATTTGCTGAGGAACATCCATCCGGCCGAGCGGGCGTAGTGGATGCCTCCGAACCACACCTTCTTGTGGGGAGTGGTCTCGGCCTGGCGGACGACCTCGGCGTCCAATCCGAGCCCGGCGGCGAAGACTGCATACCCGGAGAGCCGGCCCCGCGGACCGGTGGCGTCGATGCGGGCGAGAGCGATACGGTGCTGCGGGGGATTGGTGGCGAGGAAGTGGGCGGCCGGAATCGGCTTGGCGGGCAGTCCGAGGATGCGTCCCAGGACGTTGGTTGTTCCGGAAGGGATGATCCCGAGGGCGGTGTCGGAGTGGGCGATGCCGTTGGCGACGTGATGAACGACGCCGTCGCCGCCCATCCCCACCACGATTTCGACACCGTCGGCGGCCGCTTTGGCGCTCGCCTCCTGGGTCTCGGCCGGGCTGTTTGGCCAGATCGACTCGGCATCGAAGGTCCCGGACAGGATCTTCATGACCTCGCGGTGGGTGGCGCCGGTGAATCCGGAGGCAAGCGGATTGGCGATGAGGAGCAAGCGGGGCATTGCGGCGAGGTTAGTGGCGGGCGGCCCGCTGGCTTGGTAGCCCGGTCGGGTGCCTTCTAGTCGCGGTTCCGAAGCTCGTCGGCCGCCACCTTGAGGTCTCGCCAGTCTGTCACCGCCAGCCGGGTTGCCTGAATCAGTTGGTTGATGTTGCCATGACTCAGCAGCAGGATGTCGTCGATGATGTCCTCCGAAGGAGTCACTTCTCCATAGCAATCGTGCCATGCGAGTTCGGTTAGCTCCAAGAGGTCGAGTGCGATCGGCGCCCTGTCCTCGCCGAACACCTTCACTGTTCGCTCCCACCGGAGCTTTCGCCGCTCTGCCCGACCCACTGCCATGAGCCCATTGTGCCACCTGCGGCGGCGCGACCTTGGAGCATGGCCCACGCTGTGGGGCGATTCGGTTTCGTGTCCTGGCTCACTGCGAACGGGTGGAGGACCACCGATGAGGCATCCCAATCGTGCGCCGGGGTCACGGCGGTATACGAGATAGCGGTCTCGGAAGATGGAAATGTCGTCACGACAACCCCGATCGACGACCCGTTCGACTCCGTTCGCGGGAGCGACACCTCGCAGATAACCAGATTGGTCCCGTAGGTGGTCTGCTCTTCCGTGTGACGACCGGCCCTATGAGTTCGGGAGCGGGCGCGCGAACATGGGCCGCGTGATAGCTCACATGGCCGAGCGGCTCGGTCTCCCCACCCTCGTTGCTGCGCTCGTGCTCTCGGCCTGCGGCGGCGGTGAGCTGTCGATGACCGAGTACGTCGACAGGGTCGACGTCATCTTCCAACGTGCCATCGAGCGGTACGAAGGCGTTATTGCAGGCCCGGGCGGTCTGGTGCTCGTCGTTGGTCAGGGGGAGCATCTCGGCTTCGAGTACCAGGGCCTTCAGCTATCCGACTTCACCCCACAAGACCTGCACGTCGCCCTCGAACAAGTGGCCGACATTCAAGCCGAGGCCATCGAGGCCGCCGCCGCCATTGATCCCCCAAGGCAGATAGCCGACATCCATGCGCTCTACTTCCGGGAGCTTCCCCTCGAGGATCTGGCCGCTCGGGCGGGCACCGCCTCCGATTGGGAGGAGCTCTCCGAATCTCCGGAGATGGCGGCGTATCGAATTGCGCTAGAAGCGGACATCCAGATCTGCGACGACTTCCAGGCCACGCTCGACGCCACCGCCGACCGGGGCGTATTCGAGGACGTGCCCTGGATGCCGAGCGAGCTTTCGGAGATTGTCGACTACGCCCTCGGCTGCGGCGATCAGCCGGCGAATCCGCAGGACGCCTACCGTCCGCCCCCAACTCCTTAGGTCACCGGCTCGTAGCGGGCGGGGTCGCGCGTGCCGAACCGAACGTAGCTGCGACATACTGAGGGCATGGAGTCCGGATCGCGTCGAGGTTGGGTGGGATCGAGCTTGCTGGCGGTGGTGGCCTTTTGGTCATCGGGTCGTGGGCGTATTGGCGGGCCGATGGCAGTGTGGGAACCCCTGAGGACTTCCGCCGAGACGTCGCCGAAACGGGTTTGACTGTTGCCTGGTCGAATTCGAGTCCACGCGGTGGCAGCGGCCTGATTGAGACGTCGTGCGGAACGGTCGAGGTGTCGGTCGACGACATCGACGGCGAGTTGTGGATTAGATGGGAAGACAATCGTGAGCCGGTTACCACCGAGTCTGTCGACGCACTCCTGTTGTGCAAGCCGGGATGACCCGCCCGCCAGGGAATAACCCTGACACGAGAACCGCTGAACCCGCGACACCCAACGAGAGACAGCATGGAACTTGGAATCACCAGCTTCGCCGAAACGATCGCCGACCCCGCTTCTGGTGAAACGGTCGGCCACGGGGAACGCCTGCGCCAGATCGTTGAGGAGATCGAGCTGGCCGAGTCGGTCGGCCTCGATGTGTACGGCCTCGGTGAGCACCATCGGCCCGACTTTGCTTCATCATCGCCGGCCACGGTCCTGGCGGCTGCCGTTGGACGCACTTCGAAGATTCGGCTCTTCCCGGCCGTTTCGGTCCTCAGCACCGACGACCCGGTGCGGGTGTTCCAGCAATACGCCACCCTCGACCTGGTTTCATCGGGACGGGCCGAATTGCTCGTCGGGCGTGGTTCGTTCATCGAGTCGTTCCCGCTGTTCGGATATGACCTCGACGACTACGACGATCTCTTTGCAGAGAAGCTCGACCTGCTACTTCAGATCAGAGATAACGAACGGGTCACCTGGTCGGGCCGGTTTCGGCCGCCCATTCATGACCAGGGCATCTACCCGCGGCCCGAACGATCGCTTCCCATCCGGGTGGCCGTTGGTGGGTCGCCCCAGTCAATCGTGCGGGCCGCCACCCGGGGCCTCCCGGTGGCTCTGGCCATTATCGGAGGCACCCCCGACCGGTTCCGGGCCCTGGCGGAGCTGCACCGTCGGACGCTGATCGACTCAGGTTTCGATCCGGCCGAGGTGCCACTGTCGGTGCACGGACACGGGTACATCGCCGACTCGACCAAGCAAGCCGCCGACGAGTTCTACCCGTCCTATGCCGCTGCCATGTCCCGCATCGGACAGGAACGGGGATGGGGGCCGATGACCCGGGAGCAGTACGACATGATGCGAGGCCCGGACGGCTCCCTTGTTCTCGGCGACCCCGAGACGGTGGCGGCCAAGATCCTGCGCTGGCAGGAGGTCCTCGGGGTCACCCGATTCGAGCTCCACGTCAGCGTGGGCACCCTCCCGCACCACCAGGTGCTGAAGAGCATCGAACTACTCGGCACCAAGGTGGCACCACTGGTGCGCGGCTGACGGCAGGGCCGAGCCCGTGGGACGCCGGCTCCTACTTAAGTGAGAACGGCGGATACTGGTCGGTGAGCAGGAGCCAGGCGTACGCCTCGACCCGGAGTCCCCACCGCGTGACGCCCAGCACGTAGTCGAAGAGGCCCCGTGGGTACCTGCCGGTGAACAGGATGGCGAACCAGGCGGCGATGACGGCGAACACGGCCCCGACGAAGAGGAAGAAAAGCACCACGTAGTGGGGGATTGCCAGGAACCATTTCACGAGTGGCAGCCACCGGTTCAGGTCGGCCTTGGCATCGGGATAATCGAGTTCCAGGTGTACGTACTGCTCTTCGTCGATGGAGGGGTATTCGTCCGACATCAAGTCCAGGTAGGCGGTGACGCGAGTCTGGAAACGAACCAACTGGTAGCTGAAATCGAACCACCAGCGCGGGTACTTCTGTCGGAAGACGATCATGAGCATGACGGGGAAGAACAACGCTCCCCCCGCGCCCCCGCCTACTGCTGTGAGCACGATGAAGATTGGCACGACATAGAACAGGCGCAGCAGCGTCGAGACCCTGTCGAGCGGTCGATCCGGATAATCGATGTCCAGTCGGGCCGCGTACGGCCCGGCAGTTCCTGTGGTCACAATGACTCCCTATTCCGTGAACCCCCAGTACTAGCGCCCGGATCCCCTGAGGAGCAGGGCCAAAGGTCCACGGCGCTCGGCCGGTCGGTCAGTTCCGCTAGGTCGCTGCCCACACCCGCGGCGTGTCGTCGACCCGGCTCAGGATCACCCGGGCGATGATGAGAAACACGAAGAGGGCCGACATGGCCGTGATGCGGCCCCATCCGGCGTAGTCGACGATCAGGGCCCAGATGAGGGGGCCGAGGATGGTGGCAAACCGGCCGACGGTCGCATACAACCCGTAGAACTCGGCGTAGCGGTCGGGCGGGGTGATGGTGGCCATGTAGGTGCGGTCGGCACTCCAGGTGGTGCCGAGAGCGAAGCCACCCATGATCACCAGCACGACGCCGAGCGGCTTGGCATCGGTGGCGGCGGCGGCCAGTCCGAAGATCCAGGCGGTCATCCAGAGGTAGAGGGCGAAGTGAAGGGCGCGGCGGGGGCCGATGCGCTCGGTGAGGCGACCTCCGCCCAGGCCACCGAACACCGAGGCGAGGATCCCGAAGCCGAGGACGATCTCGAGCTCGTCGCGGGTGAAACCGACCTCCTCGATGGCGAAGATCGTTAGGAACCCGCCGATGACTGTGTTTATGGCATCGCTGTAGAAGAAGCGGCCAATCAGGAACGGGACCACGCCCTTGTATTTGGCCGCCTCCCTCCAGGACTTCCTGACCTGGGCTAGCGATTGGTTGACCGACGGGGGAGGGCCCGGCCTTGGCCGGCGCGGCCGCTCCCGGATGAAGAAGAACGCCGGAAGGGCGAAGAGAAGGAACAGCACCGCCAGGGTCCTGAAGACCACCGCGTGGCCGTAGTCGTCGATGAGGAAGCGGCCGACAATGACGGCGATGAAGGAGCCTATGTAGCCGACGCCCACTCCCAGGCCCGAGATCCGGCCCCGGTTCTTCTCGGTGGAGACATCCACGAGCATCGAGTCGTAGAAGAGCGACCCAATGTGGAAGCCGACAAGGGCTAGTGAGAAGAACGCCAGCGACGGTCCCGGGCCGTTGCTTCCGATGAAGAGAGTGGCCGTTACCGCCACGAAGGTGGCGGCGACCAGGTAGGGACGGCGCCGGCCCTGATGATCGCTGCGAGCCCCCAGCCACGGCGCCAGCACGATGATGACGATCATGGCGGCGTTGATGGCGAAGGCGAGATCACGGTCCCGGTAGCCCTGGTTATCGATGAGCCACTCGGGGAAATAGAGCCCAGCTACCCCGAGGGCAAAAACGGTGTTGGCGAGGTCATAGCTTGCCCAGGCCGCCACGCTGCGGCGCTCAGGCTGCCAGGTCATATGAGCATCAATCCCCCCGGCGCAGCCGGGGGAAAGGGCGAACCCTGCCAGGTTCGGCCGCTCGCCGTAGGCGAGGGGTAGGGGGGCTGGGCCGAAGGGGAGCCACTAGATGCACGAAGACTCCTGGCTACGGGAGCTCGATGGCGTAGACCCCGGCCGGTGGGCGGAAGACCTTGCGGTTCATCGGCGAGAGATAAGCGCCTGGATGAATGACGGGAACCACCCGCCCGGTCGCCTTCCAGCTCACTGCTGCGAAGCGACGGTAGGTCCACATGGTGGCGGCGTCCCGGGCCAGGCCGGGCAGCAGCAACACGTCGGCAGCGGCCGGGTCGGCCAGCTTGATCGGCCGGCGCAGGTATCCGAGGCCGCGGGCGACGGCACGGCGATCGGTGACGAGGACCGCCTCGGTCCCCCCGAGCAGCGCAGCGCTTTCGAGTGCCCAAAGCGACTCGTGGTGGAGCGACAACACGCCGATGGTGGTGGCGTCGGAGATCTCCATGCCGATCTCGCTCGCCCAGGACTGGTCGCCGAGCGTTGTGAGTATCGAGGCCAAGCCGAGTGATGCCCGGAATGGGTCAGGATCGAGCGCCGGTTCGGTGACTGCCAGCATGAGAGGCATATCAGGGCGGCGGCGGCGTATCTGGCGGGTGGCGTCGAGGCCTTCCCCCACCCAGTTGTCGCGGGTTAGTTCGAGCAGGCCCTCAGCCGCCAGGCGCGCAAGAGCGATTGGATCCGACCACTCATCACGAGTGGCACTATCGAGTAACTCGAGAGGTAACGTGTTCCCGCCTTAGCCGTTGCAGTCACGTTATCCGGTTTTCGGTCTTTCCGCACCTCGATCGATCTGAGCGAGGATCTCCTCCCGGAGGTGGCCGGGTCGGAACGGCTTGGTAATGAAGCCATCGGCGCCCCGCCGCTCGGCGGCCGCGGCTACTTCGGGCTGGGCGTGGGCAGTGACGATGATGATCGCGATGTCGGCGGTGGCTGGATCGGCTCGCAATTCTCGCAGGACCTCCCATCCATCGATTCCGGGGAGCCCGATGTCGAGCAGGATGACGTCGGGGGCCTCGCTTCGAGCCATAGCCAGGCCGCGGATGCCATCCTCGGCTTCGATGACTTTCACGCCAAGCGGGCGCACGCTGACCTCGATGAGGCGGCGTACGCTCGGCGAATCTTCAACGATGAGGACGGTTGCGTCCATCGTGCTCCAGTAGATACTTGAGAAATACGTCGGCACGCATCCCTTTGGCCTGTAGCTAAAAGGCGAAACGGTCCACAACGTTTCCAGAAGGATCGAGCAGGTAGGCGGTGTCACCGCCGTTACTCCACACGGCGTCGCCGTCGCATTCGCCCCAGAAAAGATGGTCGGCAGATGGCATGCCGCACCCGGTTGAAACCCGGACCCGGCTCCCGGAAGCGAGGATGAAACCGTCGGGAAACCCGAAGCGGTGGGAGGACGACTCGTCCTGGACGGTCCATCCCTCCAGGCTGACGGATTCCGGACCGCGGTTGGCGATGTCAATCCATTCCCCGTTGCTGTTGCGGCCGTCGTCGCCGGGTGCGTCGTAGATCAGCTCGTCGATCTCAAGAGCGGAGGTATTGGCGGGACCGCAGGCGTCGGCCTGCCACCTGCCAAGTCGCAGGCTGAAGGCCTCCTGCTCGGCTGTCTTGAAGTCGTCCCGGAGTCGGTGATCGGTGCTCAGCGCCAGAGCCATGCCCTCGGCGACGAGTTGCTCATTGATGAGGGCGCCGTCCACGGTGTAGGCGTAGCCGAGCAGGCGGCCGAAGCGGTCCTCGTCCTCGCCTGCCAGGCGAAGACGAGGACCCATCAGTTCGGTAGCCCGCGCCTTGGCTTCCTGATCGAAGCATTCGTCGCG
This sequence comes from uncultured Gammaproteobacteria bacterium, assembly GCA_964195905.1. GTDB lineage: Bacteria > Actinomycetota > Acidimicrobiia > Spongiisociales > SHLN01 > SHLN01. The sequence goes on along the minus strand of CAXMQV010000128.1, from coordinate 66,239 downwards.
CTCGGGGGTGTTTATGCCGAGCAGGCGCACCTCGATTTCGGAGCCGGCCCGGTCGACGACCAGTGAGTCCCCATCGAGGACGCGCACGACCCCGACCGTACCCTCGGGAACCGTCGGGGCGGTAGAACCAGAGCAGGCAGAGGTCAGGAGCAGCAGGCTGATGGCCAGGGCGGTTCGCTTCACCCCGGCACGATATCGCCTCCGGTCAGGAGAGCGTCCACACTCCGATGACCGGGTTGTGGTCGGTGCCCCATAGGTGGGAGAGCTCTTTCGGGCCCCCGAGCGTGTTGGAGAACCAGCTGATGCCGCTCTCGTGGTAGCCGATGGTGTCGGTGCCATCGCCATCCCAGTCCCCGGCGAACACCACGCTTCCGGTCGGGATCCCGGGCTCGAGGAAGTGGGCGGCCGGGGACCAGTCGGGATCGTTCGTCGCCCGCACGATCAACTCGCCGGTGCTCGAGCGGAACAAGGCAGGAGTGTCGATGCCGTCGCCGTCCCAGTCGCCGGCCAGCGGCACATCACCCGCAGTTCCGAGGGCGAACTGCACGTCGCCCACCCCGAACGTGTTGCTGTTTCGGAGGTAGAAGGTCAATTCGGACGGGCGATAGATGCCGATGGTTTCGGTGCCGTCGCCATTCCAGTCCCCGCACACCGGTATGTCCTCGGGAATGCCGAAGAAGATGGAGATATCGGCGACGCCGAAGGTGTTGGTCTGGCGCAGGTAGAGGAACCCGCTCGACTGGCGGTAGAGGCCGGGAGTGGAGACTCCGTCGCCATTCCAGTCACACGCCATCGGGAGGTCGGCCGGGATCCCATAGTAGAAGCCGCGCCCATCGTCGAGGGTCCAATACCCGGAGTTCGGGTTCTGCATGGCGAACCCATCCGGATAGACCTTCTCGAAGGCAACCTGGTATCCGCCGCCGGCCGATCCGATCACTTCAATCCGAGTCTTGCCGACGATGACGGATTCACCGACGGTCAGCACGTGGCCGTAGCTGTCGTCGGCGGGCCGCTGGGGGATCTGCTCGCGTAGGGTGCCTGCGCAGAAGAAGGTCGAGGCACAATCGTGGCGGACCTCGTGGACGGTGACGCCGTGGGCGCCCCGCCGGCTGTCGTAAGGGTGATGGGTCCGGGCATCGAGTGCGAAGTAGTCGCCCGTCTCCTCGCCCGGGATAATGAGCAGCTGGGTTCCCGGATCGCCCACCGGCCGGAGGTCGATGGTGCCGGCCGTACCGTCGTATACGGCCACCTGATCGGGATCCACCCACCCGGCCGCGTACCGGTTGATGGCGAGGGTGCCATAGGTCCAGAAGCCTCCGCTCATGACGTCGATCGGATTGTCGTACTCGGAGGGACCCACAAAGGAGTGAGGCCAGTAAATGGCATGACCGAGCTCATGGGCGCTCACGGTGATCGAGTACTCGAAGACGCCGTTGTACGAGACGAGGGCGTAGCGGCGGTTGGCGGGGGAGAGGTTCTGAGTGCTGAATCCGGGGCTGGCCACGCCGCTCCACCCTGATTCGTCGGTGATGATGAAGACGCCGGCGGCGCCCGATGGCGTGGAGGAGTCCAGGACCTCCTGGACGCAGTCGTCTCCGTTCTCGGTGGCGACGGTGACGGTGCCACCTGCCTCGAATTGCAGGTCGTAGAGCCCATTGGACAGCCAGTCGTAGACGTCGGCGATCTCGCCGTTGAGGATGTCGACCGCCTCAGAGACAACGCCGACCGAGCCGTCGAGGGCGGTGTCGCACACCCACACCCGCCACAGGTCCGTCCCTGTGCTGTAGCGGGAGACGTCGTCGTAGTGGTTGATGAGCTCGTTCGGATCGGCGCTGTAATCGTCGGCGGCCAGGGCGGCCGGGGCGGCCAGCAGCACGGCCGCGATGGCCAATGTCGAAATCGTGAGCGCCTTACGCATCCTCATACCCATGGATTCGGTTCGGTTCACAATATCCCGAGAAGGGAACTGAGCAGTGGCGCGATAACTAGTTACCAGCCAGCCAACCCCTCCCATCCGGGATCAATTGTGCGGCGCCGAACCACCGACCCCCGAGCCATGGGGTGGTTCGGCGGGCAACGGGCAACGGGCAGCGGGTAGCGACTCTTTAGTCTGGGTGGATGTCCACCGGTCTCCGCAGCCCAGAAGTTCGCTCCGGGCTGGGGCTCATCGGGCGGACCCTCCTTGGCTACCGGCGAGTCTCGGCGTTCGCCATTGCCGGTGCCCTGCTGTGGATGGCGGCGCTGGTGGCGATCCCGTATCTCGTCGGCTCCATCATCGATGACGCCATCTCGGCTGGGGATCGGGATCGGATCGCCCCGCTCGTTGGCTGGCTCATCTTCGCCGGCCTCCTGCAGGGGATCGGCATCGGGGTGCGACGCTACTTCGGATTCAAGCTGTCCTATCGAGCCGAGACCGACCTTCGCAACCGGATGTTCGAGCATCTTCAGCGATTGGCGTTCAACTTCCACGATCGGACCAGTACCGGCCAGCTCATGGCCCGCGCCTCGAGCGACCTTTCCCAGGTCCGGCTCGTGTTCGCCATGCTTCCCATCACCATCGCGAATGTGGCGATGCTCGGCATCGTCGTGACCGTCCTCATTGCGATCGACCCGGTGCTTGGTGCAGTGGCGTCCCTGGCGGTGCCGGCCCTGTTCGGATCGGCGAATCGGTTTGCCGGGAAAGTCATTCAGGTGTCATTCCGGGTGCAGGAGCGGCTTGCGGATTTGAGCGAAGTGGTTGAGGAGGCGGTGGGTGGCATCCAGGTGGTCAAGGCCTACGGTCAGGAACACCAGGAGTCGGCCCGACTTGAAGCGACGGCGACCGAGATCTATGACGAGAGCATGACGCTCGTGCGCCTTCGGTCGAAGTTCGCGCCACTCTTTGAGCTCATTCCGTCTCTGGCCCTGGTGTCTGTCCTCTGGCTGGGCGGTTTCCGGGTCGTCGACGGTGACCTCACCATCGGTGAGTTCGTGGCATTCACGCAGTATCTGGCCGTGCTCGTGTTCCCGCTTCGCATTACCGGGTGGTTCTTCGCCCAGCTTCCCCGGGCGGGCGCAGCAGCTACTCGCATCCAGGTCCTGCTGGCCGAGGCGCCCGAGATTACGAGCAGTCGCAAACCGCAGCCCCTGTCGCATGGCTCCGGCGAAGTCCGCTTTTCGGGCACGGGTTTTTCCTACCCGGGGGGCCCGCCGGTGCTCGAGTCGGTTGATCTCGTTATACCGGGCGGCACCTCGGCCGCTCTGGTCGGGTCGACCGGCTCGGGGAAGACGACCCTGGCTCACCTCATACCCCGGTTCTACGATCCAACGTCCGGCGTGGTCTCTCTCGATGGAGTCGACGTGCGGGATGTGCCACTTGACGAGCTTCGTAGCGAGGTAGCACTGGTGTTCCAGGAAACCTTCTTGTTCTCGGCGCCGGTGCGCGACAACATCGCGTTCGGCAATTCGGCCGCCACCGACGAGCAGGTGCGACTGGCAGCTCGGCTCGCCCAGGCGCACCGATTCATCTGCGATCTCCCCGACGGATACGACACTGTTGTTGGTGAGCGCGGCCACTCGCTGTCGGGCGGTCAGCGCCAGCGGGTGGCGTTGGCCCGGGCGGTTCTGCGCGATCCCAGGGTGCTCATCCTCGACGATGCCACCTCCTCGGTGGATGCCATTGTGGAATCCGAGATGCTGGCGGCGCTCGAACACGTTATGGAAGGGCGGACCACCATCATCATCGCGCACCGGACCTCGACGCTCAGCCTGGTCGACCGGGTCGTGTTTCTCGACGAGGGGGCCATCGTCGCCGTCGGGACCCATGACGAGTTGTTGCGGACCGTTCCCCGGTACGGCGAAGTCCTAGCCCAGGAAGAGGTGCTGTCGTGATGACCCCTGTCATTGAGACGCAGCGCTCGCTGCTGCGACGATCGGCACTTCTGGGCGCCGAGCTCAAATGGCCGGCGATCGGCGCCCTGGCTGCCGCCCTGCTGGCCACGATGGCCCGCTTGCTCGGGCCTCTGGCAGTGCGCAGTGGCATCGACGACGGCATCGGCGCCAACGACAAAGGGGCCATCACCACTGCGGCCCTCGTCTTTCTCGTCCTGCTCGCCATTCAGTACTTCGCCCAGCGCCTCGCCCAGTTCTCGGTCGCCTGGCTGGGTGAGAGATACCTCCTCCTTCTCCGCACCACATTATTCCGGCATCTTGTCTCGTTGGACATGGGGTTCTTCTCTCGCTCAAAGGCCGGGGTGCTTGTGAGCCGCATGACCAATGACATCGAGTCCCTCACCGAGTTCGTCGAGGAGGGGGCGGTTACGTTCCTGACCAGCTTGCTCACGGTGGTCGGAGTGGCGGTCGTCATGGTGGCGGTCGATTGGCGGCTGGCCGTCATCGTGTTCGGGATCATCCTGGTGGTACTCGCCACCAGCTTCGTGTTCCAGCGTTTTGCCAGCCGCGCCTATCGCGACGTGCGCGAGGCCATCGGGCGAGTGCTCGGCAGCCTCCAGGAGGGCATCACCGGCGTGCGGGTCGTGCAAGCCTTCACTCAGGAAGGGGAGCAAGCCGGGGCGTTCGGGCGGATAAACGAGGACTACTACGAGGCCAACATGCGGGCCGCCAAGGCGATCGCCTGGTACTTCCCGGGGGTGGCATTCCTGCGCACGGTTGCCATCGGCGCCGTTCTGTTCTTCGGCGGGCGGCGGGTGCTGGAGGGCGATCTGTCATTCGGGTCGCTGGTGGCCTTTCTGTTCTATCTCGACTGGTTCTTCCAGCCGATTATCCAGCTGTCTCACATCTACAACCAGGTCCAGTCGGCGGTGGCCGCCCTCGGGAAGGTGTTCCGCCTTTTCGATACAACCCCATCCATCGTCGAAGGACCGGCAGCAATCGATGTCGCTCCAGGCGCGAGCGGCGGCATCGAGGTCGATGCGGTCGGCTTTGAGTACGTGCCGGGGGCGCCCGTCCTGAGTGACATCGACATGTCGGTAGCACCGGGAGAACGGGTGGCGGTGGTGGGGGAGACCGGCGCAGGCAAGACGACGATCGCCAAGCTGCTGCTTCGGTTCTACGACCCGACGAGTGGCTCGGTGTCGGTGGACGGCCACGACCTGCGAGATCTGACGTTCGCCAGTCGCTCTCGCACCATCAGCCTCATCCCCCAGGAGGGCTTCCTCTTCAACGGCACGCTGCGCGACAACCTCCGGTACGCCAGGCCCGAGGCCGACGACCGCCAGATTCGGGCAGTGTGCATCGAGATGGGAATTGATGATTGGGTCGACTCCCTCCCCGACGGGCTCGACACCGAGGTGCGCGAGCGGGGCAGCCGCTTCTCGGCCGGGGAGCGCCAGCTGGTCGCTTTGGCGCGGGCTTTTCTGGCCGACCCGGCCGTCATCGTCCTTGACGAGGCGACATCCAACCTCGACCCCGAGACCGAAGCCAAGGTGGAACGCGCTCTCAACGTTGTGCTGAATTCACGCACCGCCATCGTGATTGCCCATCGCCTCAACTCGGCCGAGCGGGCCGATCGGATCGTCATGATGGATGGCGGACGGATCATCGCCAAAGGCCGTCATGCCGACCTGGTGGCAGCCGGAGGGCCCTATGCCCGCCTGGTCGAGGTGTGGTCGCGCGGAGCGGGACTCGAGCCCGACTGAGGGGACGGCCTAGCCGGCGTGGAGGTCCTCGGCTATCTGCTTGGCCCACATACGCACCTGATCGGGATCGCGCCAGTCGCCGGCATTCTTCCTCGCCATGGAGGCGGCGGGGAATCCCCTGGCCTCTGCCGGCATCCAACCGCCGAACGTCATGTGCCCGTGGCCGTGGCTTAGGCGCATGGCGTTGGCGACGAAACGGACCGGCGGGATCTCCTTCTTGATGGCCGAGTCGTCGAGCGGGCCGCTGCTGAATAGCCATACGGGCCTCGTTTGCAGTGCCGAGCGATGCTTGCGCATGAACCAGCGTGCATCCTTGTGCCACCGCAAGCTATAGAGCGCTCCGCCCACGATCACCGCGTCGTATCCCGCCAGGTCGCCGATGGAACGAGCCGGTATCACATCGACGCGAAATCCGTTGGCCTCCAGCTCGGTCCCCACCATCTCGGCAAGACCTTTCGTTCCCCCCATCTTCGATCCATACGCCACGAGAACGCGCATAGTCAGGCCTCCTTCGTCTCAGGGCAAGAGCGTGCATTTGCCCAGCAGGGTTTTCAAGGGCCAATAGTCGGTTTCCCACCGCCCACCGCCATTGGGTGGCTGTCCGGCGCTCGCTGGGCTCGCTTTCCGGCTTCCGTCGATTGCGTTCTCATTTCTCGGCGGGAACGCGGATGCCTGATGCCGGATGCCGATGACAGGTGACTGGTGACTGGTGACTGGTGACCGGTGACCGGTGACCGGATTCAGCTCCCCGTCGAGGCCACCACTGTCTCGTAGTTGCCCACCCACAACGAGTACTCGGTGGGCCCGGTGTTGTTCTCCATGTTCACGACGAGGTAGCCAGTGGATGGCCGATAGATGGCCACCGTGTCATCGCCATCGCCGTCCCAGTCGCCGGCCACGATATTGTCGCCGGGGGCTCCGAAGAAGAACTGCTTGTCGGCGGTCCCGGTTTCGTTTTGGTTGCGGTAGTAGACAAGGCCGTTGCGGAGTCGGTACATGCCGACGGTGTCGATTCCGTCACCGTCGAAGTCGCCGGCGAAGGGCTGGTCGCCCGGTACGCCAAATGTGAAGCTGAAGTCGGCGATGCCGGTCTCGAGCGAGTTGCGGGCGTAGAACTTGCCTTCGCTTGGGCGGTAGATGGCAAAAGTGTCGCAGCCGTCGCCGTTCCAGTCGCCGGCGATCGGGATGTCACCGGGGATGCCGTAGAAGAACTCCGACTCGGCGACGCCGAATTCGTTGGCATTGGTTAGATAGACGAAGCCGTTCGACGCCCGGTACATGGCCGGGGTCCTCGTCCCGTTGCAGTCCCAGTCGCCCATGAGGGGGACATCATCCGGGAGGCCGAAGTAGAACCATTCCGGAGCCCCGCCGAGCACCGTTGGACGGTAGAAGCGCGAGCCGGCGTCGACGTAGGCAGCCACGTCGCGGCCTTCGGCCGCCCCCCGGGCTTCGAGGAGGTGTTCGTACGAGCTGATGGCCGCACCATCCGGCGTATGGAGCTCGAAGTGGAGATGCGATCCGGTCGATTCTGCGTTGCCCGAATCGCCTACCCACCCGATGAGCTGGCCGGCCTCGACGTGGACACCACGTACCAACCCGGGCATGATGCCCCAGCCAAGGCCGTCGTCGGTACCGGGGGTGTCGTTATTGAGGTGGATATACATGCTCGACCAGCCGTCGTCATGCTCGATTTCAAGCGCGCAGCAGGTGTTCGAGACCCACCCGATCGTCCCCGAAGCCGCCGCCACCACCGGGACCATCTTGTCGGCCATCATGTCGGTGCCTTCGTGGGTGCGGTCGACCGAACGCCAGGCTCCAAAGGTGTTGGTGAAATGGGTTGCGCCGCCGACCGGGAACACCATCGGGTAGATGCCATCGACCGCAGGGGCAGGAAACTCGGCGGCCAGGGCCGGAGATGAGGGGGCGACAAGCACCGCGGCGAGCACGGCAACGGCCGTGGCAAGGCGAAGCATGCCGGAGAGACTACGCATAGTGGTGGTATCGGACAAACTCTAGTTTTCTCAACGAGGCGCCGGCCATGGCACCGGGCTCGGGTAGGCGGTCGGCCGGCGAGCGGGCCCTGCAACTCGGTGAGTGCTGATCGACGCGTACAGTAGGTCCTCGATGGTGCAGCAACGGCATAAGAAGCGATCGGTGAGGCGGCTCGACCGGTCAATCACCCGCTGGCCGGTCTCAACTTCCGCTCCGAAGGCGAAACACCCCATCTACCGGTCGGCCACTGGTCTCGTGTCACCGGTTAGCCGGCGCATCTGCAGGCGCATCTTGCTCGTGGCGCTGATAGCCGGGGCTTGCAGCGACTCGGCAACAGCTACAACCGCGGAGCCTCCAGCGACGACCGGGGTGGTGGCGACCAACCCGACTGTTTCCGCCGGTGCTTTCGACCTCCAGGGCCACCGGGGGGCACGCGGGCTCAAGCCGGAGAACACGCTGCCGGCTTTCGAGACCGCCCTCGATCTCGGTGTCACAACACTCGAAATGGACTTGCACTTCACGGCCGACGGTGCAGTGGTGGTGTGGCACGACCCGGTCATCGATTCCGCCAAGTGCGGCATCGACCCGACTTCGTCGATTTCGGCGCCCGATCCCGACACGGCTGATGTCGGGAACCTTGCGATCGCTCGCCTCACCCTCCGTCAGCTGGGCGCCTATCGCTGCGATCGGAACCCGGATCCGGGCCGATTCCCCGAGCAAAGCGCTGCTCCCACGCCCGTGGCCGGCAACCAGTACGGGATCGCCACCCTCGCCGAGGTGTTCGAGTTCGTCGACCGATACGTCACAACAGCCGGCAAGACCGAAGCCCAGCGCCAGAACGCCGGTGGCGTGCGATTCAACATCGAGACCAAGCGGGTGCCCGGCGATCCCGCAACTATCAACGACGGTTTCGATGGCGAGAACTCTGGCCCATTTGAGCTGGCAATCCTCGCCGTGCTCGACGAATACGGGCTCACCGACCGTGTGACGATTCAGAGTTTCGACCACCGTTCATTGCAGGCGATCCGTACGCTGCACCAGACGGTTGGGTTGGCTGCCCTCACCCGGAGCAGTGAGGACTTCCCCGTCGAAATCGCCGGGTGGGGAGCAACGGTCTGGTCTCCCGACTATCGCGCCGTGACTGCGATCCGAGTCGCCGCCGCCCACGAGGAGGGCATGCTGGTGGTGCCATGGACGGTGAACGACCTCTCCGGCATGCAGACATTGATCGACCTTGGGGTAGATGGCCTCATCACCGACCGTCCCGACCTGGCGCAGGGCCTCCTGCCGTGAACGCTCCTCGGCACGGCTTACTGGGGTCGACGTCATGACGAGATCCGCGTGACTGAGCATTCCCCGGTTTGCCCCCTAACCTGCCTCGCATGCCAACTATCGATGTGAACGGAAGAGAAATCCACTATGCCGAAACGGGGAGCGGTCCGCTGGCGGTGCTGATCCACGGGTACCCGCTTGATCACACCCTATGGCTTGATCAGCTGGCCGGACTGTCGGGGTCACGCCGGGTCGTGGCGATCGATCTACCCGGCTATGGCATGTCCGAGCGTGTGACCGGGACGCCGCTCACTATGGACGGACTGGCCGAAGATGTGGCCGGCTTGATCAAGGCGCTCGGCTACGACCAGGCCGACATCGTCGGACTGTCGATGGGCGGATACGTTGCCCTCGCCCTTTGGAAGCTCTATCCCGCCGCGATCCGGTCCCTGGTTCTCGCCGACACCAAGGCGGGCGCCGACTCCGAGGAGGGCCGAGCCGGACGGGAGGCTCAGGCCCAGGCTGTAGTGACCGATGGTCGGGCCGCCCTGGCCGGAAAGCTCATCGGGGCACTGCTCGCTCCCACCCACGATTTGACCGCCGCCGCCCGCCTTCGAACGATGGTCGAGGGCACGCCGGTGGAGACGATTGTCGGCTCACTCAGGGGCATGGCGGCCCGGCCGGACCGTACCGGGCTGCTGGCAACCATCAGCGTGCCAACACTGGTGATTTCGGGAGAGGAGGACGCTCTCATCCCCCCGCTCGATTCGCATGAGATGTCCTCGGCGATCCCGGGGTCAGAGTTTCTCGTCGTCCCCGGGGCCGGGCACCTCGGCCCGATTGAGCGACCTGATGCGTTCACGGAAGCCCTGCGCAGCTTCTGGGAGTGATTCGGGCCGGCCATAGTTGGTCAACCCACCCTCCACGTGCCGTGGGTAGCTGAGAGCGGTCAGGTCGTGGAAGGCGGCCGCCATTCTCCCCTCATGCACATTGACCCGCGACAGCGCCACGGCGCCGAGTATGAACAAAACGGCCAGGCTGGCCACGGCCGGCCGGCTGTTGTCGAACACCGCAACCGCTCCGGCGAACAGGAGCGGGCCGATGACCGCACCGAAGCGGGCCACCGCTGTGAAGAACCCGAAGAACTCGCCGCTTTGTGACGCAGGCGCCATGGTCGAATACAAGCTGCGGCTGAGCGCCTGGCTCCCGCCCTGGACGATGGCGACCGCCCAGGCGAGGAACCAGAATTCAATGACTGTGTCGAGGAAGTATCCCCACACCGCAATCCCTGTGTAGACGGCGAGCGTGAGAAGGATCGTGCGCTTCGAATCGAGTCGCGCGGCGAGGTCGTTGAGTCGCTTGCCGAAGAGGGCGGCCGCCACCAGCGATGCTGCCAGTACCACACCGAGTAATCCGAGAATGACTGCGAGGTTCGAGGCGCGAGCCGGGGGGAGGACCTCGATCTGGCCGATGGCAATCACGGTCCCGATCGCCGCCGGATTCCTCTCAGAGGAGCTGATGAGGCTGAGGGTGTGGGTGCCTTCGGTATCGGCCTCATACGCCTCGGGCACCTCGAACCGGACCGTCGGTCGGTAGGCGTCGATGATGATCGGTTCGCCGTCTTCGAGCAAGGGTGCGCCGTCCATGAGTACGTCCCAGGTCCCGTGGTCGGCTCCCTCGGAGTGGTTGAAGGTGATGCGCTGCCCGTTGAAGGGGATGTCGATCCGCGATCCGGCGGCGCCTGCCGCCACGTAGTCGGAGCGGGCCCCGGCGGGCAGGTCGTCCTGGCCGATGACCCGCCAATCACCGGTTCTCGTGAATTCGGCGATGGTCGAGTTGTGTTCCCCTTCGCCGACGAAGGGACCGATGGCCTCAAACGCCGGGTCAGGGCGTCCGACCGTATCGCGCTCGAGCGTGTGGGCGGCGGCGATGCCGAGGGCGGGTACGGCGATGATGTTCACGACGAGGAGGGTGAGGATCTGGCCGCGGCGTCGTGACTGCTCGTCGGTGACGGCACCGAACATGAGCGTGAACGGGATGCCGACGAACTGTACGAGAACGAGCGCCCCGATCAGCTCGAGAGTGCCGAAGCCGAGCTCGGCGCCGTAGACGACGGCGAGCGCGATGACCGTGCCGATACCGTTGTCGTAGAGGAGGAACGCGAAGAGGAACTTGGTGAGCTCCCGGTAGGTGCGGATGTTCCGAAACGTTGTGCGGAGCCGGCCGAAGCTGGTGCGCACGACCGATGAGTCCCGAGCGAGCTTGGCGGCGGCCGCCGGCGGCTCAGGCAGGCGCCGGAGGATGGGAATGGAGAACAGCAGCCACCACGCCGCCACCGCCACGAACGCCACCCGGACTCCGAGGTTGTCCTCATCGGGGAGGGTGAGGATGAGACCAACCGCGATCACGAGCAAGAGGCCACCACCGAGATATCCAAAGGCATAACCCCGGGTGGAAACCCGGTCCTGGTCCTCTTCGACCGCGACATGGGGGAGGAGGCTGTCGTAGAACACGTTGGCGAGCCCGAAACCGAGGCGACCGATGATGAAGAGACCGCCCGCCAGCTGCCAATCGCCGGTGTTCACGAAGAACAGGCTGCCGGTGGCCCCGACGCCCACGAGCGTGAAGAATGCCAGCAGGTACTTCTTGCCCCGCATGACGTCGCTCATGGTCCCGACAATGGGGGCCAGAACGGCAACGAGCACCAGACTGATCGCGATGATGATCGCCCAATAGGCGGCAGCCGTTTGCGGGCTGTCGAGGCTGGTTCCGGCCACATCTACGAAGTAGGTGGGGAGCACGGCCGCCAGAACGACGACTGCGAACGCTGAGTTTGCCCAGTCATAAAAGGACCAGGCCCGCACGCGTTTGTTGTACTCGGCTCGTTTGAGCCCGGCAGTTCTCCGCCCCACCCGTATGGCCCTCTCAGTTACTCCGGCGCCCATAGTAGACGGTCACAGAGCGTGGTCCGTCGCCGCCTGGAATCAGGTTTCGTCGTCGAGCCCGCCGGCGTCGGCGGCCCGGGCGACCCGGCGGCCCTCCTCGACATCGACCCGATTCAACAAGAGCCCACCGGTTATGAAGAACACGATGATGGCCAGCACGGCGGGGCGGCTCGACCCGAAGGCCTGGACGGCTCCGAAGAACACGAGCGGCCCGATCAGCGCCGAGAACTTCGACATGATGGAGAAGAAGCCGAAGAACTCTCCGCTCTGGGAGGTCGGCGACATGGAGGCATAGAGGCTGCGGCTCAGGGCTTGGCTGCCACCTTGAACGGTTGCCACCATGAAGGCGAGGAACCAGAACTCGATCACGGCGTTGAGGGTGAATCCCCACACCGCGATGATGGCGTAGACGACCAGTGACAGCAGGATCGTGTGCTTCGTGTCGAACCGCTCGATGAGCCCGGTTACGAGACTCTTGCCGGGCCCGAACGCGAAGCCGAGACCGATCAATTCGATGATGACGAGCAGGCCGAGGATCGTTCCCAGGCTGGAGGTACGGGTGGGATCGAGGACTTCGATTCGGCCAATGCCCATGACGGTGCCGGAGCGCTCGTCGTCGAGGTTCTTGAGGCTGACCAGGATGAGCTCGTGCTCGCCAGGTGTGCCGACGTCGATGCGGGCGATCTCCTCGAACCGCTCCTTGCTGTTGTAGCCGTCGATGGTGAGTCCGTCCTCGCCGGTTGGCTCGGTTGGGTCCGGCTCGTATGCGTCGATGGTGAACCCGTCGATTTCGGTCGGCTCGAGCCCGTCGACGAGCACCGTGTGGCTGCCACCGTCGGGCCCGGTGCGGTAAGCGACTTCGATCTCGCGGCCGGTGAATGTGAACCGGATCTGGCTGCCGATCGACTCGGTGAAGCCGTAGTCCCGGCGAGCGCCGGTCCCCAGCTCGTCTGCCGTCCTGAGCTCCCAGGCCCCCGCCGGCTGAACTCCGAACGAATCCGCTCCGTACTCGCCTTCGCCGACGAAGGCTCCTGAGGTCTCAAACGGAGCGCCCGGTCGGCCGACGGTGTCGGCGTCGAGGACCCTGGCCCCGATGATCCCGACAAGAGGAAGTGCGACGGCGTTGAAGACAATGAAGGCCAGGAAGGCCCGGCGTCGGGTCTCGGCCGGGTCCGGAATCCTGCCGAAGATGAGAGCGAACGGTATGCCGGCGAACTGGACCAGGAGCAAGGCCAGGATCAGTTCGGTGGCGCCGAAGCCAAGCTCGGCACCGTAGATGGCGGCTACCCCGATGATCGTGCCGATGCCGTCGTTGTAGATGAGGAAGGCGATGAGGAAGCGGAACAACTCCTTGAAGCGCCGGATGTGGGCCAGGGTCTCCTTCAATCGACCGAAGCTGACCCTCAAGAGGGATTCGCCTTCAGCTAGTTCCTCGGTGTCCGATGGCGGCTCCGGGACCCGGCGCATGATGGGAATCGAGAACACCGCCCACCACACCGCCACCGAGAGGAAGGAGAGGCGGGCACCGCCTTCGGGGCCGATGATGAAGATCATGGCAGCGTTGAGGGCAAGCAGGAGGCCGCCGCCCAGATACCCCATGGCGTAGCCGCGCGTCGAAACCCGGTCCTGGTCCTCTTCCCTGGCCACATGGGGGAGCAGTGAGTCGTAGAAGACATTGGCGGCGCCGAATCCGACCCGGCCGACAATGAACAGGATCGAAGCGAGGAACCAGTCGCCCGAACCGACGAAGACGAGCAAGCCGGTGGCGACCACGCCGACCCCAACGGAGATGGAGAGGAACTTCTTCTTCCCGCGACGGATGTCCGAGATGGTGCCGAGGATGGGCGAGATGATGGCGACGATGAACAGGGCGATGCTCAGGCCGGCAGTCCAGTAGGCGGTGGCCACCGCCGCGCTCGGAAGTGTGTCGCCGGCCACCTGGCTGTAATAGATGGGGAGAACGGCCGCCAGGATGGTGGTGGCAAACGCCGAGTTGGCCCAGTCGTACATGGTCCAGGCTCGGATGCGCTTCTGGTATTCGGCCTCGTCGATGCCTTCGTATGCCGGTTGGTAGCTCATTGAGGAGGGATCGTAGGGGAATTCTTCACAGCCCACCGGCCGGGGCCGACCGTCCACCGCCCACCGCCCACCGCTGGAGGACAGGAGATTCAGTACTGCCGGTCCGCCGATAGCCTCTCCGATGATGAGACGGATCTTGCTTCTTCTGTTTGTGCTGGCCCTGGTAGCGACGGCTTGTCGTAACGCCGACACGGTCCCGGTCACGAGCCTTCCTCCGCTGCCGGCGACCTCGACGACCTCCCCGACTTCTACCTCGGTGATCAGTGGAACGTCGACGACGGCTCCAGCCGCTACGACGACCACGACCACGCTTCTGCCGCTGCAGGGGGTGGAGGCGCTGCTGGTGGCCGACGGATTCGATAACGCGGTGTGGGCGGGGGTGGATCCGGGGACCGGGGAGCTGCTCGTCATCGAGCGGCCCGGTCGGATCCTGACCATCGACGGTGAAGCGCGGTTCGATATCGACCCCCGGGTCGGCTCGGGAAGCACCGAGCAAGGACTGCTCGGACTGGCCTTCCACCCCGAGGACCCGGACACCTTCTATGTCAACTACACGGCCGTCGGGAGTGGCGACACGGTTGTTTCCGAGTTCCGCCGGGTGGCTGGAGTGATGGACGCCGGCACCGAGCGGGTCCTGCTCGAGATAGACCAGCCTGCCTCCAACCACAACGGCGGCAACGTCGTCTTCGGGCCCGATGGGATGCTCTACACCGCGTTGGGCGACGGCGGGGCCTCAAACGACCGATTTGGGAACGGCCAGGATCCGTTCACTCTGCTTGGCTCGATGCTGCGGTTGGATCCGACCCCATCAGGTGATCTGCCGTACACGATTCCCGCCGACAACCCGATGCCGGAGGGGGAGGGCGATCCCCTGGTCTACGCCTACGGGCTGCGCAATCCCTGGCGGTTCAGCTTCGACGGCGACCTGCTGTTCATCGCCGACGTCGGGCAGGGGACCTGGGAGGAAGTCAGTGTGGTCGGGACACAATCGAACTACGTCGAGAATTTCGGGTGGCCGGTTCTCGAAGGGTCGCATTGCTTCGGAACCAGCAACTGCGACCGCTCTTCCGGGCTTATCCCCGACGCTTTCATGGTGGAGCCGGTGGTCGAGTACTCCCATCCTGATGGTTGTTCCATCACAGGCGGCGTCGTCATGCATGACCCGGCCATTCCCGAACTCGAAGGCTTCTACGTCTACGGCGACTATTGCGGAGGATTTGTGCGCGGCTTCTTCGGGCCCGGCGCCGACGGCCAGGCCGAGATCCTGACCGGTCTCGGCTCCATAAGCAGCTTCGGTGTCGACTCCGACGACAGCGTCCTCGTGGTCACGCTGAACGGGTCGATCTGGCGGATCGTTCCGGTTCGTTAGGCGGCCCGCTCAATCGGTCCGGGTGGGTGTCCTGACTTCGAGCAGATCGCCGAGCCCCGAGAAATCCGCAATGTTGTTCGTGTAGAGCGGCAGGTCGTTGGCGAGAGCGGTTGACGCGATGAGGAGGTCCACGACTCGAGCTCCTCGGGCTTTGCGCCCGGCCTGCACGACCGTTGCGTAGATCCGCCCGTACGCTCGGGCAGCGGCATCGTCGAAGGGAAGGGGATCGAAGGTCGCTTCGACTCGCTGCAGCCGGTCCTGGCGCCGAGAGCGTTCGGCGAGGTCGTCGGTGGCGTGCGGGCCGGCGGCCAGTTCGGCGAGGGTTATCGCCGAGACGGCGAGCTCAGCCGGCAAGGAGGTCGGATCAACCCGCTCGAGGTCGATGACCACGGAGGTGTCGATGAGCCCGCGCTCGGGCGCTGCGTCATCCACCGGACGGGAGGTCCTGATCGACCCAGCGAGCGAGGTCGGAGCGCAGCCGTTCTCCGTCAATGGCCGGCGCGTTTCGGAAGACCGCCAGAGCCTCTTGGGCGGGCACAAAGCGATGGCTGCGCACCGGGATCAGCTCGCCAACCGGTACGCCGTTGCGGGTAACGACGAACGACGTCCCTCGATCGAGGGCTCGCATGATCTCGCCGCTGTCATTGCGAAGCTGGCGTTGAGTCACTTCATTCTCCATGTTCTTGAGCGTAGCACGCGTGCTACATGGTGAGCGGTGGCAGGGCGATAGTGCGCCGAAACGGGCCCTGATCCAAGGGTTCTGTCACGGCGGGTGCAGTGATGTGAGAATGGGCTGGTGACGAAACCACATGTAGTCGTGACCCGCCGCCCTCCCGGCTCAGCCCTCGAGGCAATCGAGGGCGAGGCTGAGGTTTGGCTGTGGGAGGCGGACCGGCCGATCCCGGGCGATCAGCTGCGGAGCGCGATGGCGAGAGCCGATGGCCTCTATTGCACGTTGACCGACACAATCGACGAGGAACTGCTGGCCAAAGCTCCCGACCTGCGGGTCGTTAGCACGATGTCGGTGGGAATCGACCACATCGACCTGGCTGCCTGCACGGCCAGGAGCATCCCGGTCGGCCATACCCCGGACGTCCTCAACGAGACCACCGCCGACACCGCCTTTGCGCTGCTGATGGCGGCCGCCCGGCGGCTGGGAGAGGGCCGCGATTACGTCCGGGCGGGGGAGTGGCAGCGGTGGGAGCCGGAGCTGCTGCTCGGCCACGACGTGCACGGTTCGACGCTCGGAATCATCGGCTTAGGTCGGGTCGGGCAAGCCATTGCCCGCCGCGGCCTGGGGTTCGGCATGCGAGTCCTGTACGCGGGGCGCAACCGGCAGCCCACCGCCGAAGCACAGTTGGGATTGATCTACCGCGAGATCGATGACTTGTTGGCCCAGAGCGACCACGTCGTGGTGGCGACGCCGCTCACCTCGGAAACCGCCCACCTCATCAACGCCGCCGCCCTCGAACGGATGAAACCGACCGCAACGCTCGTCAACATCTCGCGGGGAGGAACCGTGGATTCGGTCGCCCTCGCCGAGGCGTTGCGGTCAGGTCAGATCGCCGCGGCCGGATTGGACGTCACCGATCCCGAACCGATTCCAGCCGACCACCCTCTGGTTGGTCTCGACAACTGTTTCATTATTCCCCACCTCGGCAGCTCGAGTCGTCGTACCCGGGAGGCAATGGCCGATCTAGCCGTCGCCAACCTGCTGGCCGGGCTGCGCGATGAACGCCTGCTTGCCTGCGCCAATCCCGAGGTGTACGGCCAGTCCGGGCCCGATCTCGGCTAATCCCCGCCGAGAAAGCGGGCGTAGTACTCGGGCCACGGTTCCGGGCTCTCATCTTCGGCTTGAGCCTTCATGGCCGCCCACAAGAGGTAGACGATCTCACTGCGGGTCAGCTCGCGGCCGAGGTGGGTGGGGAGCTTGTCCTCGAGATGCTCGGCGTACCAGAGTGCCCATTCGGGGTCGAACCCGTTGGTTTCGATGAACGACTCGTGGTGAGCCGTGCCGGTCTCTTGGAGAAGGTCGGCCAACTCGTGCATGGGATCAGCCTACGCAGTTCGGCGTGGCACTATGAGGCCGTGATGGACGCTCCCTACTACCGTGCCGATCCTTCGTTGGTCCACCACCGCGGATTGCCGCGGGCTCTGCGTCGCGACTAACCGACCCTGAGAGACAATCAGGGTCGGCCCCGATTGTGAAAGCACCGGCCGGGGAGCAAGCTGATGGCATGGAAAGAACGAACGGGAGAACGCCATGATCATCCTCGGCATCCTTGCCTCATTGATTCCGCTAGCCGTGATGGTCGGCATCGTCGTGTTCATCGTGAGAGCGGTCACCGGCCGCAAGAGCGAGCCATCGCCCGAATCGGCTCCGGTCACGGTGAAGCGTTTACTGCTGTTCGGGTCGCTCTACGCCGCTCTCCATGTAGCGGCCTGGGGCATCGCCGGCTTGCTGGCACTCCTGGCTGAAGACACCGTCGGCCGTGGTGAGAGGGCCTCGGTGCCGCTGGCCATGACCATCGTCGGCCTCCCCGTCCTCTTCTTCCTCGGCCGCTGGATATTGCGAAGCCTGTCGGACCCGGCCGAGCGCGGTGGCGCCTTTGGCATCTACCTGAATGCCACTCTCCTGACTGCCCTCGCAGTGGTCATGGTTACCTCCGTGATATCGGGCCAATGGCTCGTGGGGGAGGACGACTTCTCCAGCATGGCGCTCGCGTCGCTGCTCGTCTGGACCCCTATCTGGTTCGGCCACTGGTGGCTGTACCGGACATACCGGGCCGACGTGTCCAACCTTCATGTCTATGTCGGGGCCACCGCCGGACTAGGGACGATGGCCGGCTACGGCGCCGCCCTGCTGGATGAGATCTTTACCCGACTGCTCGATTCGGGCACATCGATCGACCTGGCTGCTCGCAGCGATGCGAACGTTTCGACCTGGGTGATCGGGCTGGCGGTTGGTGCCACCGTCTTCGGCTGGTACTGGATCGTCAACGGTATGCGAGAGACCCGCGACACGCTCTGGCATGCCTATGTCGTGCTGATCGGCGTGCTGGGTGGGCTCATCGCCGCCGTGGCCGGCGCCGGTAGCGTCCTGTTCAGAATCCTCCAGTGGTGGTTCGGCGATCCGGGCACAGGCTCGGCGGTCCGCCACTTCGCCGATTTCGTCCCCGCCCTGGTAGCGCTCCTCGTCGGGGCGGCCGTCTGGTTCTATCACCGCCGGGTGCTCGGTCCCATACGCGGCGACAGGACCGAGGTTCAGCGGGTGTACGACTACGTCGTGGCGGCGGTCGGACTGGTGACGGCGACTGTCGGCGTCGTTATTCTCGTGATCGGGTTCCAGGAGGTTGTGTTTCCACCCCAAGACAGCATGACGTCGGAGATCAACATCCTGCTCGGTGCTCTCACAAGCCTGGCCGTCGGCGTCCCGCTGTGGGCGCAATCGTGGCTGCGCATCAACCGTTTCGTCAAGGCGGAGGGAACCCCGGAGGTGACATCACCGACCAGACGGAGCTACTTGCTCGGCATCATTGGCATCGGAGGCGTCGTCGCCGCCGTTTCGCTGATCGTTCTGCTGATAGCGGTCTTCAACAGCGTGCTCGGAGACAGCGGAGCCGAGCTCCGCAACAACATCCAGGTCCCGGTGGCATTGCTCGTCACCGTCGGCGCGGCCGCCATCTACCACCTGCTGCTTCAGCGAGAAGAATATGAGCACGTTCCGGCCGTCCCTCCACCCAAGCAAGTGGTGCTCGTCACCGGCGACGAGGTATTCGCTACCGCGGTTCGCGACCTGACCGGTGCCCGGGTAACTGTGCTCCATCGGCTGGACGCCAACGGCGACCCGGGCGATCCGCAGGCGGTGGCAGCTGCCATAGCCGGGGCACCTCACGGCAACCTGCTGGTTGTCCCGGGGCCTGCGGGGGCGGTGCAGGTGATCCCCTACCGGCGGTAGGGAACAGAGTCCGGCGGGGTCTGGTTGAATACCTCGCTGAACAACTGACATCAAGGAGAAACCAGTTGGCTACCAGTCACTACTGCCACGGCAAATGGCGGTCAGGTTCGGTCGGGTCCTGCTCCCGGCACGACAAGCTCGCCAAGAAGCAGACCAACGTCTACCGCGGGGTCGGTGATCCTGGCGGTCGTTCGGGCGCTCCGAAACCGCCCGCATCGGGCAAACCGAAAGCGCCCAAACCGAAGAAGAGCTCGGCTGGCTCTTCAGGTTCTTCCGACGGCTAGACGCCCGACATCGCTTTGCGGTACTCGCCCGGGACAGAGTTAGCCCCTTCCCACACCACCCGCCGGAAGTAGTCGGGATCGGTATTGCCCTCCGAGTTGATGAGCAGGATCTGGGAGTCAGGGCCGAGCCCGAGGTAGTCTTTGAGATCGGCAAAGCCCGAGTCCTCGGCAATGAATGTGAGGGCGCCAAGCGTTACCGCCCCGGACTCTCCTGAAACAATGAATGGGTCTCCGGCCAGCGGCATGCCGTAGACGCGCATTCCCTTGGCGGCGACGTAGTCGGGTGACGTCATGAAGGCGTCGACCGAATCCCACAGCACACCCCAGGCGATGGCGCTCGGCTCGCCACAGGCGAGTCCGGCCATGATCGTCTGAAGGTCACCGTCAACGTCGTGCGGTAGGCCGTCACCGATCTTGGCCGACTGGTACAGGCAGTCGGCGGTGGCCGGCTCGACGACCACCTGGGTGGGTCGATCGGCTCCGAACCGACTCGCATAGAACCCGGTCACCGCCGCCGCCAGAGCGCCGACCCCGGCCTGCACGAAGACGTGGGTTGGTTTGACGATCCCGGTGCCGGCCAGCTGTTCCTGGGCTTCGGTCAACATGGTGGTGTAGCCCTGCATGACCCAGCGAGGAATGTCCTCGTAGCCCTCCCACGAGGTGTCTGAGATGACCTGCCAGCCATTGGCATCGGCCTCCCGGCTGGCCAGGTGGACTGCGTCGTCGTAGGTGCCGTCCACGATGTGAACCTCGGCTCCGTAGCTCTCGATAGCGCGGATGCGAGCCACCGACGTGGCCTTGTGTACGTATATGACGGCCTTGCACTTGAGTTTCTCGGCCGCCCAGGCGACGCCGCGGCCGTGGTTGCCGTCGGTGGCGGTGGCGAACGTGATCTCGCCGAGCCTGGCGTGCGTCTCGTCTGAGATCAGCTCCTCGAACGAAAGGTCCTGGTCTTCCATGCCGAGTTGACGCTTGATGAACTGATAGATGGCGAAAGAACCGCCCAGCACCTTGAACGAGTTGAGGTTGAGGCGGACCGATTCGTCCTTCACCCAGATGCCGCCGACTCCAAGCATGTTGGCCAGTCCGGACAGGTTGCGCAGCGGGCTCGGCTTGTAGCCGGGAATCTGGCGGTGAAAGGCGCGGGTCTGAGCGAACACCCCTTCGGGGAAGTTTTCGGCGACGGCTTCGCTGTCGGTGATGGAGCGGGCGCGGGGGTTGGGAACCCAGGTGATGGGTGGTTGGTTGGTCATGGCTGGACTGTATCGCGATCGGGCGAGCTACCGCGACGAGTACGCTCGGTAGGGTGGGTGGCCATGACATCTGATGCTCGCTCCACCGTGTTCCTTGATCTCGCCGCCGAGGTTGAGATACCCGAAGACGGAACGCTCAGCCGGACTCTGTACCGCGATGACCTGATCCGGGTCGTCGTGTTCGCATTCGATAGCGGACAGGAGTTGACCGACCACACGGCGGCGGTGCCGGCACTCGTACAGGTCGTCTCTGGTCGGATCCGCCTCGATATGGCGGGAGAGGCAGTCGAGCTCGAGGCAGGCTCGTGGGTGCGCATGGAGGCAAACCTCACCCATGCGGTTCTCGCCCTCGAACCGAGCGTGATGCTGCTCACGCTGCTTCGCAGGGGCTGATCGGGCGGCGGTACATCCGCGGATTCCCACCGAGTTGGTTGCCAGGTGGCGCCTATCGCCTGCGGTCGGGGAGTAGGTAGTCGAGCACGTCGGCGGCCCGGTAAGTGTCCGCCCCCGGACGGAGGAAGCGGGCCACGCCGGCAATGTCGTCGCCCGAGGTGATGAGCCTGGGCTCGACATATCCGTTCGTCTGGGTTTGGCCGAGGCCGACGTTCGCCATCAAGGCGTTGCAGAGGCATTTGCGGCCTACGGTGTCTTCGATCGCCCCGCCCTTGTCCAGGAAGTCCTCCACCGGCTCGGATGCGCACCGCCATCCGATTGATCCGTCGTCGCGGCGGTAGGCGCTCCGGAGGTAACCGAGATCGCATGTGCGGGGCCGGGCCTGGTAAGCCTCGTCGGTGGCGATCGTGTCGTCCAGCTGCACGACCTTGAACGGAAAGCCGGTCGGAGAGGCAACCGGATCGGTGAACACCCGGGCCGTCCCTGCCTCGCTCAATTCAAGAACAGTTCGCTTGATCTTGCCTTCGAACCCGGACTCCTCGCAGAAGGCAAAGGCCGTTCCCACTTGCACGCCGGTGGCGCCCAGTTCGAGGGCTTCGACGACTTGCTCGGGCTCGGCGCGGGAGCCGGCCAGCCAGAAGGGGAGGCCCAGGTCGCGTATGACCTCGAGGTCGGGGACATCTCGATCGCCGTACAGGGGTTCACCGTCTTCGGTGAGCTCGCCACGGCCCCGGGGCGGGGCGTTGTGCCCACCGGCGGTTGGAGCTTCCACGACGAAGCCGTCCACCCGCGCCTCGACTTTCTTAGCCAGCATCGTGGCGAGGATATGCGAGGACACAATGGCCAGAAAGGCCGGTCGAGCAACCTGAGGGAGCACGCCGTTTGTGAACTCGCCCGGATCAAAGCGGGTGTACGGGTCATCCTCCCCGGTGGCCCCCTTCACGTCGATCTTCAGCTCCACCCCGAGCCCGACCGATAGGCGGTCGAGGATTCCCGGGATGGCGCGGGGGATGCCGGCCCCTATGAGTACGTAGTCGACGCCGGCCAGCATTGCCCCATACAGAGAGGGGAGCGTGGGGATCTGGACCTTCTCGAGATAGTTTATGCCGACCGGATTGCCGTGCCCCTCTTTGGCGAGAAACACCTCGACGAAGTTGGAGGCGACGAGAAGCTCCTCGACGTGCCGCGACTGTTGCATCTTGTGCATCGGTTTGGTCCCGAGCCGGACCCCATGGGGGGTTCCGTCTGGCACGAAGTACCGGTCGACGATACGGCCGGCCACTTCGGGTACCGGGAAGGCTTCGAGTGCCCGGCGCATATGGCCGCCCTCATCGCCGCGTTGAAGGCGTCGGGCGAGCACCACGTCGAGGGCAGTGCCCGACACGACGCCGAGCTGGCCCTCGGAGGAAACGGCATTGGCGAGTTGCCAGCCGGAGACGGCAACGCCCATGCCGCCTTGAATGATGGTTGGAAGGTTGTTCAACATGGCAATCGTAGGCGGGCGTTTCCCCATTGTTCGGGTTACCGGTCGCTCGTTTGACTTCCCGTTGACGCCCCCGGTTACCTTCTCGGCGCCGGTGAATCGAGGAGCTCTGCGCGATCCATTGGCCCGTTCAGTCCGGCGGTTGGTCGCGGTCGGATTGAGAACACTCCATGTCCCACGCTCCCGTTACCATCGCTCACGATGGCCCGTCTCTATGTCGAGGAATGGTCGCCCGAATATGGAGCGTCCGTAGACACCGATGAGTCGCTGGCGCCTGCCGCCGGACAGATCGACACCGGAGTGGAGGTCACGGGCGATTGGGAGCCGATCGACGGTCACGATGACGGCTTCCCCGCCATAGCGTTCGTTGACGGAATTCGCCGTGTCGATGCCCGGCTCACCATCGATGACCCGAGCGTGGGACCCATTCCGGGGATCTGTGGTTCGTTCGCGGCCGGAGCGACCCTGTGGCGCCGCGACCCGCCCCGTTCCGAGATCGAAGCGGTCCGGGTCGAGCGCCTCGCCATCTTCACCGAGGGAGCGGCCTCGGATATCCCTCCGCTCAGCCACGGCCTCTCCTATCGGACCGAATCGGTCGGAAGCTCGGATCCCGGCATGCTCGTATCGCACTTCCACACCCAGATGCGCCGGGCCGAGGCGGAGATCGCGCTCGATCTGGCACGGGCCGGCTACTTCGTCGTCGCCGATGGTCCGATTTCTGAGCTGGCGGCCGAGTCGGTCGTCGGCTACATCAAAAGCCACCGGGTGTCCTATCTACCGCCGGAGGTCGCTCCCATCATGGGGCGAATCGAGCCGGGCCAGCGCACGCCGCTTTTCGGGATGCCGAGCTACAAGCGTTACTCCTGGTACCTCCGTCTCACCCGCCCGGCGGGAGGGCACAGCTGGTCGGGAATCGTGCGGTGCGAGGCCCCCGGGTCGCTGTCCCTCGAAAAGGTGAAGGTGCTGGCCGACCGCACCGCCGCCTTGTTACCCCGCTTCGCCTCCGAGCCGCACATCGACCCGCGAGCACCCCAGAACCTCGTCCCCATCGGAGCGCTCGAGAAGCAACTCAGGGCCCGGCTCGGCGACCAGCACATCATCTACCGGGCATTGCGGGAAGCAACCATGCGGGTGGCCACGTGACCGCCATAATGGCCGGAGCGCTGGAGGAAGCATGACCGACAATACAGAGAAGGGGGTTGGCCGGGTTCTCGGCACCCAGCACACCTCCACCCGCGAGTTCCGGGTCGTGCTCGAAGACGACGAGTATCTCCAACTCGACGACCTCGTCGTCGTCTCGACCGATGTCCCCAAGTTCGGCGTGGTGAAGACCTACGGCGTGGTCACCGAGTCCGAAGCCGTCTACGAGGGTGCCACCTTCGAATCCGACACCCACCGCATCGCCGCCGAGGGCATCCTGCCCGGTGCCAAAGTGCGGTCCGCCCAGATTGCCATCACCCGCGTCGATCCCGAGCTGTGGGTGTCGCCCGATCCCGGCGAGGTGGTTCGTCGGGCGACCGGACTGGAGCGCCACAAAGCGCTCTACACCGATGAAATGGGCCGCCCGCTGGCCATCGGTCTTGGGCGAGACGGGGAGCCGATGTTCGTCGATCTCGATTTCTTCGACGGCCGCAAGGGCGGCCATATGTCGATTTCCGGCATTAGCGGCGTCGCCACCAAGACCAGCTTCGCTCTCTTCTTCCTCCGAATGCTCACCTCCAAGCCCGAAGTAGTCGGCGAGGGAGCCGCCAACCTGCGGGTCCTCGTCTTCAACGTGAAAGGTGAGGACCTCCTGTGGCTCGATAAACGCAACAAGGACTTCACCGAGGCGGCGGCGGCCGGATGGGACGTGCTCGGCGTCGAACCAACCCCGTTTGATTCGGTTGCCTTCTGGGCTCCGCCCCGGCCGCGCTCGGGAGACGTGGTTGTGCCCGACATCGGTGGGCGCCAGGAGGGGGTCGAAGCGTTCGCCTGGACCCCTCGTGAATTCATCGACGAGGGCTTACTGCGTTTCCTGTTCACCGACGCCTCCGACACCCGCAACCAGATCCCGTTTATCGAAGAGCGGGTCGAAGCTCAACTCCAGCGCTACGCCGTCGACGTGGCAGGCGAGCCGGGAGCCGTCGTATTGCGAGACCCGATCGAAGGACACAAACCGGGCGATGTCGTGACCGCCGGCAAGGGTGAGATCGTCATCCGTGACCTCAAGTCGCTGTCGGAAGCCATCGAGGAGTTTGTCGATCCACCTGACGGCGAGCCCGATACCCGTTGGACCGGCCGGGTTCAGGCCGGCACCGTCTCAGCCTTCATGCGACGGGTCCATGCCGGTGCCAGCCGCCTCGGCCACCTCATCAGGGCGGGCGAGAGTCGCCGGATCGATCGATCGGGTGCCCAGGTCACTGTGGTCGGGATCCAGTCGTTGCATGACCTCGGCCAGCGGTTCGTGGTTGGGGCGCTTCTGGCCGAGACCTTCGCCGAAAAGGAGCGCAGCGGACAGCGTTTCCCGCTGTCGGTCATCGTCCTCGACGAGTTGAACAAATACGCCCCCCGCGAGGGTCAGAGCCCCATCAAGGACATGCTTATCGACATCGCCCAGCGGGGCCGGTCGCTCGGCGTGCTGCTGGTCGGTGCCCAGCAGTCGGCCTCCCGGGTGGCCCAGGAAGTCATGGAGAACGCCGCCCTCAAAGTGGCCGGCCGCCTCGATGCCGCCGAAGCAGAACGAGCCGAGTATGGCTGGATGCTGCCGTCGACCCGGGCGCGGGCACGGTTGTTGAAACCGGGCACGATGGTGGTGAGTCAACCGGCCATCCCGATCCCGCTTGTGGTCGACTTTCCGTTCCCGCCATGGGCAACCCGCAAGGAGGAAGTGGTGCCCGACGGCGACCCCTTCGAGGGTCTATAGGTGCGGATCCTCCACACCTCCGACTGGCACGTCGGCAAGCGCCTCGGCCGTTACGACCGGATCGAGGAGACGCGCCAGGCGATTGAAGAGGTTGCTTCGATTGCCGACGCCCAAGCTGTCGATCTGGTTGTCCACTCCGGCGACCTCTTCGACCGGCCGGTGCCACCCATGGAGGCGCTCCAGGTCGGACTGGCCGGACTGGTGCGACTCAGCGGCGGCGGGGCCCGTCCCGTCGTCGTGGTGGCAGGCAATCACGATTCGAGCGACCTGTTCGAGGCCCTGGCGCCGTTTCTCGCCGGGTGGGGGATTCATCTCGTCGGAGCCATCAAGTCCCCGGCCGATGGAGGGGTGCTGCGGCTGGAAACCGGTGCCGGCAACGCGCTCGTGGCGTGCCTTCCCTTCCTACGCGAGGGCCGGGTTGTCGACTTCATGGCAGACACCGACCGCTGGTATGGCCAATATGCCGACCGGGTTCGGCGCCTGACCGAGGCCTACTCCGAATATCTCATCGAGGAGGCCGGGACCGATGCCGTCTCGCTGCTCGTTGCTCACTTCATGATCACCGGCGCCCGGGTGGGCGGGCACGGAGCACCGCGGGGTGAGCGGGAGCTCCATATGGGGGAGGCCTACGCGGTTGGGGAGGGGGCCATCCCACCGTCTCTGAGTTATGTGGCGATGGGTCACATCCATGCCCCCCAGCCGGTTCCGGGGGCGAACGTGCCTGCCGAGTACGCCGGGTCCCTGCTCGAGCTCGACTTCGGAGAAGCGGGCGAGCAGAAACGCGTAGTCATTGTCGACGCCGAGCCCGGGAAGCTTGCTGGCGTGCAGAGCGTCCCGCTGACGGCGGGCCGCCGGCTCATGCAGGTTTCGGGGACCTGGGAAGAGATCGGCGACCGCGAGGATCTGGCTGATTGCTACCTTGATCTGCGGGTCGACACCGATGGACCGGAGCCCGGCCTCGACGCCCTCGCCCGGGATGTCTTCCCGCACCTCGTGAAGGTGGCCGCCGTCTACGAGCGGGCAGCCACCGACCAGGTGTCATACAGCCACCTCGCCTGGGAGGACATATACGCCGAGTACTACCAGCAGCAGCATGGGGAACCCGCTCTCGAGCAACTGCTGGCCGCCTTCCGGGAGGTCGAGGACGAGGTGAGCCATGCGGCCCCTTGAGCTCACACTGCAGGGCTTCCAGTCCTATGCCGCACGGCATACCTTCGACTTTCGAGATCGCCACCTGCTCGGCGTCGTCGGGCCGATCGGATCCGGCAAGTCATCTCTGCTCGACGGAATTGCCTTCGCCCTCTACGGAAAGACTCCCCGGGCCGGGAGCAAGACAAAGGACCTCATCAATCAGCGGGGCGCCTCTGCCCACGTCGAGCTCTGGTTCGAGGTCGAGGGAGAGATCTGGAGGGCGGTGCGCGCCCTGCGGCGAAGGGGCCAAAGTGCCCACAACCTCTACCGGCACATCGAGGCCGACCCCGAATCCGAGCGCCTCGAGGAGGTGACGGGAGAGCGGGCGATGACTTCCCGCATCGATGAGCTGCTCGGCCTCGACTTCGATGCATTCAACCGCTCTGTCTTCCTGGCCCAGAACCGGTTCGCCGAATTCCTCCAGGCGACGGCCGCCCAGCGCGACGCGGTGCTCAAGGGTGTGTTCGGGTTCGACCGGCTAGATCAGATGGCCGCAGTCGCCAAGGACCGGCGGGACGACCTGCGCGGCCAATTGGCCGACCTCGAACGGCTTCGGGGGGAGGTCGAGACCGATCGGGAGGCTCTTCGAAGTACCGAGCCCGCCCTCGAAGCGGCCCGCCTTCGATCGGCCGAGCTCGATGCCAGCCGCACCAGAGCCGGCGAGCTGGAAGCGGCCGCCGAAACGGGACGCCGCGACGTCGAACGCGCCGAGCGCCGGCTCGGTGAGCTCAAGGACATAGCGGCTCAGCTGCCGGCTCGTAAACAGACCGCCGGGCTGCTCGACCGGGCCATCGCCGGCTCGGAGTTGCTCGAGGCCGCCGCTGGCGCTCTTTCCGAAACGACTGCCGAGCTCGAGGCAGCCCGCCGTCACCATGCCGAGGCGGTGAAGCAGACGGGAGGTCCCGAGGTGATCGCAAAGGTGGCCGGGCTCATTGACCGGAAGGCAGATCTCACCAAACGGCTCGAGGTGCTGGCCGAGCACGCCGGGACCGCCGCAGCCCGGACTCAGCGAGCCGTCGACGACCTTGCGACCGCCGAGGCGAAGGCTGTTGCCGACGGCGAAGCCGAGGAGTCCACCAGGGTGGCGCAGGCGGAGGCGAGCCGAGCGGTCGATGAAGCCGATGCTGCCCTCCACGCGGCCCGCCATGAATCGATGGCCGTTGCCCTCCGGAAGGAGATCGCCGCAGGCGACACCTGTCCGGTCTGTGCGCAGACGGTGACCACGGTCCCGCCGCCCGGGAAGGTGGCGGCCCTTGAGCGGGCCGAGAAGGTGTCCCGGCAAGTTCGGGCAGCCCTCAACGACGCCCGGGAAGCGCACACGGCGGCCGCCACCGTTCGAGCCGGAGCCGTCGCCGAGGTGGCGTTGCGTGCCTCAGCTCTCGAGTCGGCCAAACAGATGGAGTCTGATGCTCGCCAGGAGCTGACCGAGACCCAATCAAGCGACATCGTTCTGGCGACGGAGCTGGCCGAGCTGGTGCCGGGAGAGGACCCGATCACCGAGATGGAATCCCGCCGCCGCACGCTGGCGGAGTCCAGCGCTCTGGTCGAGGCGAGCAGCGGACGCGAAGCCGCCGCCCGGGCGGCTCTCGAGGAGTTGAGATCGGGCCAGGGGAGGGTGTCGACCGAGCTCGTCACGCTCGCCACAACCGTGGCCACCCTGGCCGGACAGCTCGGCGGTGACCTTCGCCCGGGAGCCACGCCCGGCGAGCTCGCCGAGTCGCTCGACGGGCTCCGACAACTGTGGGAAGCGGCCAACGATGAGACGACGGCCGAGCGGGAAGCGGCCGGGTCCCGGGAGGCTGGGTCGGCCTCGGAGCTTTCTCTGGTTCGGAGCGGCCTCGGGCTGGAGGGTGATGAGACGATCGCAGAGGCCCAACAGCAAGCGGCCGCCGAGCACGGCAGGCTGGCTGGGGAGGTCTCGGCCCTGGCGACCCGCATCGCGAAATTCGAGGAATTGGAAGCCGGCTCGGCCGAGGCCGTGGCCCGGCTCGATACTTACACCACCCTCGCCGCTGACTTGCTGCCGGCCCGGTTTCTGAAGTTCATCCTCGATGAGGAACGACGGGCCCTGGCAGAGCTCGGTAGCGAACACTTCGAACGGATGACCCGGGGTCGCTACCGCTTCACGACAGACGGCGAGTTCGACGTCGCCGATCTGAGCGCCGCCGAAGCCGAGCGACGGGCCGAGTCCCTCTCGGGTGGGGAGACCTTCCTGGCGTCGCTCTCCCTGGCCCTGGCGCTCGCCGAGATGGTGACCCGAAGCGGGGGGCGTCTCGACGCCTTCTTCCTCGACGAGGGCTTCGGGAGTCTCGACCCAGAGCACCTCGACCTGGCGATGGAAGGTATCGAGGCACTCGTCGGAGGCAACCGTCTCGTGGCCGTCGTCAGCCACGTTCCGCAGCTGCGGGACCGGGTCGAGGACCTCATCGAGCTGGACAATGATCCGGTAACCGGCGACACAATCGTGGTTCGGGCGTGACCCGCCCGGTGCGTCCTTCGGCCCGGGCGGTGCTGGTAGAAGAGGACCGGGTGCTGCTCACCCACCTCAGGCACGAGACGATCGGCGATTTCTATGAACTGCCGGGTGGAGGGATCCGGCCCGGTGAGACACTCGAGCAAGCCGTGATCCGGGAGACGCGAGAGGAGACCGGTTACTCAGTCGAGGTACGCGAGCTGCTCTGGGTCCGTGACTACATCGCGGCCAACCATCGTTTCGGGCACCTCTCACCGCCCGGCTTCCACGCGGTCGACCTTCTCTTTCACTGTACGTTGGCCGGAGCCGCGGTCGTCGAAGCCCATGAGCTCGACAGCTATCAGATCGGAATCGAATGGGTAGGCGCCAGCCAACTGGCGGACACGCCGTTGCATCCAGCGGCGATCAAACCGGCGCTGAACGCCTTCCTGACCGACCGGACGGTGGTCAAGCCTGTCTACCTGGGCGACGTCTCCTAGCACCAGGGTCCCATCGGCCCTTCACTGCGGGTCGGTGGGCGGGAGCAGCTCTCGCCCTTCCTGTACCCCTGCCACTGTCAGTCCCGATGTAGCCATGCCGACACCGGCGATGATGGCGAGGCCGGTAAAGGCTCCTGCATCGGTGAAGCCGCCGCCGATGATTGGGCCGATCGTCCGGCCGATCGCCATGACGGCCTGGGCATCGCCCGCTCGCTCCCCGGGCTCGATCGATCGTTCTGACAGCATCTGGAGCACCCCGGGGATCCCCATCCAGAATGCCAGTCCCCACCAGAACAATCCGGCGAAGAACCATACCGGGTGGCCACCGCCGATCGTCAGGAAGGCCGCTATGCCTGATGTCGCCAGCCACAATCCCGGCCGGCGATGCCGGGCCGACAAGCGGGCGCCGATCAAGCCGCCGAGAGCGTTGAGGCTGAACGCCAGCGATGCCGCCACCGGGCTCAGGCCGAGCTCCTCGCGAGCGGCCACGGCCAGGAAGACGAAGAGAGCCGAGCCCGCCAGAACCTGCAGGAAGAGCGCGGCCAGGAGGATTCGGTTGGAACGGGATTTGCTGACCGTCTGCGTCCGGGTGGCTACGCCGGGATTGAACTTCATGAACACAATGGGAATCGCCGCCGCGGCCAGCGCCAGATAGACGGCCCGGTCACCGAGTTCGGCAATCAGCGAAAGGAGCGGTGCGCCGACGAGAGCAGTGACGGGCCCAGCAGAGGCCAGCGATGACAGGGACCGGGGCCGGCGCATGGCATCGGTCCACGCGATCCAGGTGAGCGTGCCGGCCGCCGCGCCGGCGCCGGCTCGCAGGGCAAGCAGAACGGCGAAGCCGGGAGCGAACGCGCTGAAAATGTTGGCGATGACCAATCCGCCCCCGGCGACGATGAGCAGTCGTCCGGAAGGCTGCACCAGCTTGGGAAGGGCGATGTTGACGGTCGCGAATGCACCCACCTGGGCGACTGAGATGCCTCCGGCCAGGCCCTGGGACACGTCGAAATGGGCCGCCACCTCCGGAATGAGAAACGGGGTGGCGCCGAACATGAACGCGACCGCGGCGGCGGCGACGAGGATGCCCGGTGGCGCTCCCGGACGCAACGCATATGAGAGTCGGGCGGGAACATACATGGTGGTCGGAGGGGATTCTCGCACGCCACTCCCCGCCGGCGAGGGAGCGAGAGGATCGACCAGACCTAGGCTTCTTGGTAGTTCCCGGCCATGGAGGCATGATGGCGAAGCGTGAGTTCACTGCGGATGAAGCAAGGTCGATCGGCGACATCGTTGGCGTTGATTGGGACCGGATTCCTGTCGAGGAGTTCCGTATGGGACTGGCCGTCGAATTGGAACACGGCACGCACGATTCCGGAACCAACGTAACCGACGACGACCTGGCAGCAACCGGCAAGATTGCGCTCGCCCACCTCCGAGAATTCCCCGATTACTACACACGTCTCGGCCGCATGGAAGCCGAGGCAGAGGCCTATTGGGCGGACCGTGACTGAGGGGGCAGGGCCGTTTCGGTGAGCCGTCGAGGTAGCCGAGCAGCCTGGTGCTCCGGGGCTCGGCCGGCACACAGGGCGGGCGGCGATTCCGAGTTCCGGCTGGGTTGGGAACCGGCTTCCGCGGGTGCTTCACCGTCCATGGCTCAGAGTGCGGATCACGACTTGATTGGTTCAGAATGTACTCTTCGAGGTAGTTGAAGCATGGAAGCGTTTCTCAATGGAGTACTTGCCGGGTACGGCATCGCCATCCCGGTCGGCGCCATCGCGGTGCTCATCGTCGAAGTCGGCATGCGCTGTGGGTTTCGGTGCGCAGCCTTCGCCGGCGCCGGTGCCGCTTCCGCCGATCTCGTATACGCGACGGCAGCCGTCGGAGGCGGAGCTGCCCTCGCCGCGGCCGTCGAATCGGTCGAAACACCACTCCGACTCCTGAGCGGCGCCGTGTTGGCCTTGCTTGCCATCGCCGGTCTGTGGCGTCTTCGCCGCGGTGGGGCGGAGAACCCGACCGCGGCCGCTATGCCTGACCGGGCCGAGTTGGTCGGGACCTACCTCCGGTTCCTTGGATTGACAATCATCAACCCGCTCACCGTCGTCTACTTCGCGGCGTTCGTGGTCGGGCTCGGGCTGGCCGACGGGCTCAGCCTGGGAGGCGGGGCGATATTTGTGGGAGGAGCGTTCCTGGCATCCCTCTCGTGGCAGCTGCTGCTGGCGGCGGTCGGATCGATAGCCGGTCACCGGCTTTCGCAGCGAGTACGGGTCGGCACCATCCTGGCCGGCAATCTTCTCGTTCTGGGCCTAGCCGTGGTGGTAGTCGTCCGGTAGCTCACAGGAGCACGGCGAGCAGCATGGCAATCATTAGCCCGCCGACGCCGGCCCGGAAGAGACGGCTGGGTGTTATCCGGTCGGGCAACCGTACGGCGGTGAACGGGTCCATGAGCGCGAATCCACCGACGAGAAGGCTGGCGAGTGCACCGGTCAACACAAGGGCCACGAGCACGAGTGGTGCCCACAGCGCCAGCAGCCCCACCGTGGCGATGCCGATCAGGACCAGCGGGGTGACCGGAGGCATGCGATCGGCGAAGGTGTCCTCCCGTTCGGGACGCTCCCTTGGCTCCTTGTCTCTCCGGTCACGATCGCCGAGGCTCCTGAGCGATCCATCCCCGGGATTCTCCATGGAGGGACCGATGGCCTCCGCGAACCGATGCGGCTCAGAGACCGACACAACGAGCTCTTCTCCTTCGACCGCCAGGTGACAGCCGTCGGGCAGCATGCGAGTCGAGATGTCGGTCAGCTTCCAGTCACCGATCTTGTGCTCCTGAGCGGACACGCGCAGCCGGTTGTCGGCAACGAGCAGTACGGCCTGCAACGTCACGTCGTCATTGACCAACCGAACGGTTCCTGCAAACTCCTCCATGCAGCTGTATCGGCAGTTCTCGAGAAAAGAACACCGTGAGCTACTGTTCCGGCGCTCAACTCTCCATCTGCGAGCTTGTCATGGGAATCAAATGTGGAATCGTCGGCCTACCCAATGTGGGGAAGTCCACCCTGTTCAACGCGCTCACCGGTGCCGGCATCCCGGCCGAGAACTATCCGTTTACGACGATCGAACCCAATCTGGGCGTGGCACTCGTTCCCGACCTTCGCTTGGGTACGATCTCCGACATCGTGAAGCCGGGGGAGATCGTTCCCACTGCCATCGAGTTCGTGGATATCGCCGGCCTGGTAGAGGGGGCCTCCAGGGGTGAGGGGCTCGGCAACAAGTTCCTCTCTCATATCAGAGAGACCAATGCAATCGTCCACGTCGTCCGGTGCTTCGATGACGACGATGTCGTTCACGTGGACGGCAACGTCGACCCCATTCGGGATATCGAGACCATCAACCTCGAGCTCATCTACGCCGACTTTGCCAGCGTCGAGCGCTCGCTCGACCGCTTCGGCCGCAAGGCCAGGTCGGGGGACAACGAGGCTCAGGTGGCGGTTGGCGCTCTCGATCGGCTCCTCGCTCACCTCGACGAGGGCAAGCCTGCCCGAATCCTCGATCTGACCGCCGCCGAGCGCCTGGTGGTACATGACCTGTTCCTTCTCACGATGAAGCCCGTTGAGTACATCGCCAACGTTGATGAGGCCGGAGCGCTCGGCAATCAGTATGTCGATCTCGTTCGTGAGTACGCGGCTGCGCAACACTCGACGGTGGTCGTCATCTGTGCGGCCGTCGAGGGCGAGATCGCCGTCCTCGACCCTGTCGACCGGGCCGACTTCCTGGCCGATCTCGGCCAGACCGAGCCGGGCCTCAACCGGGTCATCCGGGCCGGATACGAATTGCTCGGCCTCAACACGTTCTTCACGGCGGGGGAGAAGCAGGTTCGCGCCTGGCCGTTCCGTCACGGGGAGAAGGCTCCCGAGGTTGCCGGCTCGATTCATACCGATTTCGAGAAGGGCTTCATCCGGGCCGAGGTAATCGGCTACGACCACTTCATCGAGCTCGGAGGCGAACAGGCCGCCAAGGAGGCGGGTCGATGGCGCCTGGAAGGCAAGGACTACATCGTCCAGGAAGCCGACATCATCCTCTTCCGCTTCAACGTGTAGGGACTGACCCGAACGCCGGAGGCGTTGCCGCCGACCGCCGACCGCCTTTCTTCCCCCGGAGGTGATCTGCTGCGTTCACCTCACCCGATCTTCTTCCTCCCCCTTGAGGGGAAGGTGGGCTCGGCGCTTCGCCGAGGTCGGATGGGGGGAGGCATGGGGTCGTCAACGATCTCGTCGGTTGGTGGCTTCCTGGCCTCTCCCACCCGACCTCGCTTCGCTCGGCCACCCCTCCCTCATGGGTCGTGCTTCGCGAGTGATGCGTCACATTCGGTGGTTCTGAGTGGCCGAGCGTCAGCGGGGTTGGGATGAGTCTCCACTGCACCTATCAACACCCGAGCGAAACACGGGTGATTCGCCCGAGAGGCCCACTCCGGCTCCTCCTTCGTCGGAGCTCCGAACCCGGAGGGTTCGCCCCCTCCCTGAGGGAGGGGAATTCAAACCCGGATCCAGGTGTCGCACCCAACCGCGACCCGACACCCCATGGAGGGGAGGAATTCGGGCCGCGAGTAACGAGTTCACCACCCAAAGCGGTGACTCCACCAACTGTCAACTGTCTAGCTACAACGTGCTATTCGTCAATAGTCCTCAAACCACCACTAAGAGTGGTCGAAATAGTAGCCATGGACAGACCACCTCAGAAGATCGACGCCAGCCGGCCAAAGAGCAGGACAGATCGCATTCAGGATCTTGTCCGGCAGATCTCCTCCGGCAGCTACCTCATACCCGCCGAGTGGGTGGCCGAGTCCATCCTCACCTGGCGAGGCCGGTCCGGGCGCCGCAACTGAGCCACCGCTCGCAACTACGCTGATCGCTCAATGCTGCACTTCATCCGAGGATTTCTCATGGGATCGGCCGACGTGGTCCCCGGCGTGTCGGGTGGCACGATCGCCCTCATCGTTGGCATCTACCCGCGACTGATCGCCAACATTCGCCAGGGTGCCGGCGCCCTCGGCGCTTTTGTCCGGCTTCGATTCTCCGACGCAATAGAACGACTCGGCGCCATCGAGTGGTCATTCTTGCTTCCTCTCCTCGCCGGAATGGCCGTTGCTCTTGTGTCGCTTGCGAAAGTGATCGAGGGTCTGCTTGACGATTACCCGGTTGAGATGTCGGCCCTGTTCTTCGGGCTGGTCATTGCATCCGTGTTTGTTGCTTCGGGGATGGTGTCACGCTGGGATTCGACTCGGATCGCCACCTTCGCCTTGGTAGCGATAGGTGCCTTCTTCCTCCTCGGTCTCCGGGGCGGAGAGGCAGATAGTCCCGCCACCTGGATCTTCTTCGTGGCGGGCGCGGTCGCCATCTGCGCCATGATTCTCCCCGGCGTCTCAGGGTCGTTTCTCCTTCTCATGCTCGGCATGTACGAGGCGGTGCTGGCGGCCGTTAACGACCGCGACATCCTGGTGTTGCTCGTGTTCATTCTCGGAGCGGTGATTGGCCTGGCCCTCTTCTCCTCGGTCCTGCACCGGGCGCTCGACTCCCATCACGATCTCGTGATGGCGGCTATCACCGGGTTGCTGC
The DNA here is from genome assembly GCA_964195905.1 of uncultured Gammaproteobacteria bacterium. GTDB lineage: Bacteria > Actinomycetota > Acidimicrobiia > Spongiisociales > SHLN01 > SHLN01. The sequence continues at coordinate 30,921 of CAXMQV010000128.1, read as the reverse complement.
TCGGGTCGCTCAGGGTGCTGTGGCCCTGGCCGAACGGCATCGATGGTCCGGAATTGTCCGGGCCGGTTGCAGATAAGTTCGCGGCACCGTTCCTGTTAGCGGTGATCGGTGCCAGCCTTGTGTTCCTCATCACCCGGCTCGGCTCTGATCGCGAACCCGCCGCCAGCCGATGAAGGCCGTCGTGCAGCGGGTATCTCGGGCCTCCGTCTCGGTGGGCGGGCGGATCGTGGGTGAGATCGGGCTGGGGCTGGCAGCCCTGGTCGGCGTGGGCGACGGTGACACCGAAGCAGATGTAATCGCTCTCTCTGACAAGCTGGCCGGGCTAAGGATCTTCCCTGACGACGACGGCAAGATGAACCGTTCTGTGCTTGAGGCCGGGGGCGAAGTCCTCGTGATCAGCCAATTCACCCTGCTGGCCGATGTTCGCAAGGGGCGCCGCCCGTCCTTTGCGCACGCCGCCGCCCCCGAGCTAGCCGATCCGCTCGTTCAACAGCTTGCCGAGGCGGTCGCCGGGCACGGGCTGCGGGTCGCCACCGGAGAGTTCGGCGCACATATGAAAGTTGATCTCGTCAACGACGGACCGGTCACCATCATCCTGGAGACCGTAGACGGGCGCATTCAGTAAGGACGGCTAGTCGTCCTGTCCCGCCACGAAATCGAGAAGCTGCTCCACTGCGTTCACGAGCGGTGTCTCAACGTCGGCGTAGGTCGCGACCGATGCCAGCACCCCCCTCCAGAACTGTCCCGTCTCCTCTCGAAACCCGAGGGCGGCGACGACCCCTTCTTTCCACGGTTCACTCCGGGGCACGAGCGGCCATGCGTCGATGCCGAAAGCGGCCGGCTTGATGGCCTGCCAAATGTCGACGTAGGGGTGGCCGGTGATCAGCACATGCGGACTCGTCACCTCGGCGGCCAGGCGGGATTCCTTGGATCCTTCGACGAGGTGGTCGAGAAGGACACCGAGCCGCCGTGCCGGACCGGGCTCGAAGTCACGAACCGCCGCCGCCAGATCGTCGGCGCCATGCAGCGGCTCAACCACGACGCCTTCTTCCCGCAGATCATCGCCCCAGATCTTCTCAATGAGTTCAGCGTCATGAATACCCTCCACCCATATCCGGCTGGCGCGGGCGACCTTGGCTCGGGAGGCGCCGACCTCGACGGACCCCGAGGGGGTGAAGCGGGGAGCAGTCTTCCCGGTGGTTCTCGGAGCCCTGAGAGCGACCCTGAGTCCGTCGTGTTCGAAGAACCCGTCGATGGGAGCGAACTCGTGTTGTTGTCCGGCGGCATCCTTCAGGACGATCCGTTGGCCCTCAGTGAATGCGATCACCCGTCCGGTGATTTTGGTCGAACGGTGCGTGAGCACAATTCCGAGCGGGACCTCGATGTCGGGGGCTATGGCGGCTTGCTTGTCGGCGTCGATGACGTCGTCGGCGGCCCAGCGATTGCTGTCTGACATGGTCCGGGAGGGTACCGGCAGTGCTCGGCCTGGCCGGGTCTTTGAGTGTGCAACTAGCGTGGTGGCGTGCTGATCGCCCTCACCCGTCCTACCGGCGAGGAACTGCTCGATTGCGAGCTGACCCACATCGACCGGATTCCCATCGACGTTGAGCGAGCGCGTGTTCAACACGACGACTACCTGGAAGTGCTCCGATCCCTTGATGTTGCCGTGGTTGAGTTGCCCAGGCTTCCGGGCTATCCCGATGCCGTGTTCGTGGAAGACACGGCGCTTGCGCTCCCGGAGGTAGCAGTTCTGCTGCGACCCGGAGCGCCATCGCGTCAAGGTGAGGTTCCATCGATGGCGGCAGCCCTTGCCGGCTACCGCGACTGCGTTGCGATGGAGGCGCCTGCCACGCTCGATGGCGGAGATGTGATCGTGTTCGGCAAGCGCATTCTGGTTGGGGAGACGACCCGGTCAAACGCGGTCGGGATCGGGGCGCTCGGCGATCTCCTCGGGCCCTTCGGGTACATGGTGCAAGGTGTACCCATCCGGGACGTGCTCCACCTCAAGTCGGCGGCGACGGTTGTGGACGAGGAGACGATCATCGCCCATCCGGCCTTCGTGGATCTCGGATTCCTCGATGCCGAGATGCTTACGACCCATCCGGACGAGCCGCAAGGCGCCAACGTGGTTCGCATCGGCGACTCGTTGCTGGCGGACGCATCTGCCCCACGCACTATTGCGATGCTCAAGGAGCGCGGCGAACAGGTGGTCGAGGTGCACGTCGACGAATTCGGCAAGGCCGAGGGCGCCATCAGCTGCAAAGGTGTGATCTTCGAGGGATAGCCGAGACATCCCCACCGAGCGTATCAGTGCAGATCTCGCGCATGATCAGGTTGAGGCGATATCGCCCATGTTTGGTGATCTGGTGGGGGACCGGCCGCGGGTGGCGTCGCCAGATCGAGGATCGGTTGTGGTGGGCAGGGCAGGGTGCTGACTATTGCGGGGTGCCGTTTTCCTCTATTGCGGAGGCGCACAAGGCTTACGTTGGTGGTGGCTCCGAAAGGAGGCGTGATGGCCGTCGTTCGACGTGCCCGTTGGTTCCCGGTCTTGTTGTGTTGTTTGCTGGTGGCGGCTGTCGTTGTCGTCGATTCGGAGGTGGCCGTGGCGGTCGTGCCGGGAGACAACGGCAGGATTGCCTTCGTGTCCGACCGAGACGGGAACGACGAGATCTACCTCATGGGCGCCGACGGCTCCGACCTTGTCAACCTCACCAATCACCCGGCTAATGACCGGGCTCCTGCCTGGTCCCCGGACGGGTTACGGATCACGTTCGTATCGAACCGGGACGGAAACGACGAGATCTATGTGATGGATGCTGACGGCTCGAACCTCGTCAACCTCACCAATAACCCTGCCAGGGACGGGGAGCCAACCTGGTCCCCTGACGGTCGCATCATTGCGTTCACATCTGAGAGCGGTATCTTCGCGATAGACGCCGACGGCGCCAATCGGCTTCGTCTGACGGATCCCGCCTCAGGTTTGGGCGAATTAGCGTGGGCCCTCGGTGCTGTTGACTCATCACCGGTCTGGTCCTCCCAGCCGCAGCCCCACCGGCACCGTATTGCCTTCGTTCGGACGTTCAGTGGAGCAACCGCCGATGAATCCGCGGCCATCGTGTACACGATCGAGTCCGTTTGGTGGGAGGCCGCGACCGGGGTGCCGGTGCCGGTTCAATCCACCGAAGGCGGGTGGAACAGTGGCGGCATCGACTGGGCACCCGATCACGCCTACATGGCGGTTGCCCGCGTTGGCACCAACGACACACAGGCCAATCTGTTGCTGGTGTCTGAGTCGGGCGAGGTCGAGATTCCCAACCCGGGCGGGGCATCGCACCTGGTGGATCCGGCAATCGCTCCCGACGGGTCTCGGATTGCCACCACCGTGTCGGACCTCGCCATCAGCCCTGCGGAGATCATGATCATCAACCCCGATGGGACCGATCCCGTCAACCTGACCAATCATCCGGCCTGGGACTCACAGCCGGCTTGGCAGCCGCTCAACCCCATCCCGATTGGCCTGGTGGATCCCGGCACGGGCAAGTGGTATCTCCGCGACGCCACCGGTCGGGTAACGACCTTCTACTTCGGCATAGGCGGGACCATCGTCAGCGCAGACCTACCGTTTCTGGGTGATTGGGATTGCGACGGAATCGATACCCCGGGTGTGTACCGACAATCGAACGACACCGTGTACCTGCGAAACTCGAACACCACGGGTTTCGGAGAGCTTTCGTTCCGTATCGATATTGCGGGGTTCAATGCCGACCCGCCCGGCGCGATCAGCCGGGATCGGGGTGGTGTCCTTGCTGGGGACTGGGATGGGGACGGATGTGACACCGTGGGCGTGTTCTCAAAGGGTGAGGTCTTCATATCCAACACCTTGCCGCCCAGCGGCGCGACATTCGCGGCCGAACAGACCTACCGGTTCGGCTCCGAATTCAGCAATGGCCGTCGACCGTTCTCAGGGGATTTCAATGGAGACGGAATGGAGACGGTCGGTGTTCAGTACTACTACTCGGCTGCCCACGTTCACCTGAACGACGTCGCTCCCACCGGGCCGGTCGCGTCGGTGGATCAGCAGTTCTGGTACGGAACCCACGGGGACATAGTGTTTGTGGGCGACTGGACGGGTGACGGCATCGACACGGTCGGAGCCTTCCGCCGCAACTTCGGCACCATCGGTCGAAGTGTCGAGCCAGGCGCGTTCTTCTTCCGCTTCACCAACACGACCGGATTCGCCGATCGGCAATACCTCAACCACTTCGGCGAGTACGGGCCATACGCCCAGATCCACTGGAACGTCGTCAGTGGCGATTTCTCACCTTCGCCCGGCAGGTGACCGTTCGACGCTTCGCGGTGGCGGGTAGGAGGCAGGGCGGCGCAACAACGACGAGACCCCGTCTGACGGGCATCGTGAACCCGCTCTCGAACCGGCAGGGAGCATGGTTGGTTCCCGATCGCTACTCGTTCTGAACCAGCCACGCCTGACCGGCATCGCAGAACTTGGCGAAGTCGCAGTGGTGGCAGGCGGCCGACGGGGTCGGTTCGAACTGCTCGTCGGTGATACCTGAGAGGATGCCGGTGATGCGATGGCGGGCGGTTCCGAGCCACGCTTCGTCGACCGTCTCGGTCACCTCTTCGAGGCCGTCACCGAAGTAAGCGAAGGTGACGGCCACCGCATCGGGTCGCTCGCCGCTCAACGCCCCCTCGTCGACGGCTACCGCATAGGCCTGGAGCTGGACGATGCGGGCAGGATCCGGCCGGTGCCGGCCGGATTTGAAGTCGACCACCTCCCACGAACCGTCGGTGTCATAGATCGCATCGATGCGACCCCGGATGCGTAGGCCCTCACTTGCCAGCGAAAACGGGGCCTCGATCCAGCGGGGCTTGAGTTGTCCGAACCGGGATTCCTGGAAGGTGGTGTAGGCGCCGGCCTTCGGTTCGGCTTCGTCCGGAGCGAAATCGTACGTGTCGTCCTCAGCCAGATCGAGGGGAACCACGCCGCGGTTGTGGAGTTCGATCTTTCGATGCAGTTCGACTCCCCGCTTCAGCCAGGGGGCTGGACGACGAGGAAGCCGATCGATTTCGCTCCAGTAGAACCGCTTCGGGCACGTGGCATAGGTAACGAGGCCCGATACCGACGTCGTGGAAGGAACGGTGCCTTCCTCCGGGGTCGGCTCAGGAAGGCTGTCGAGAACGAGGGACAGCTGATTCACTTGGTCATCGTACGCGGCTTGGCTCGTTGTCTCGGCGGCCGGCCAGGCCGGGTCGGCGATCGCCGCCTGCAGCGCGGCCGCCCACCCATCGCCGAAATGCGGGTCGGGAGCGGGACCGGCCCCGGCTGCAACGGCAATCGTCGGCCGTTGCCCCGGATCGTCACAGGTCGCATGGCTCACCGCGTCTGGGAGATCGGTAATCAAATCGAACAGGGCGCTCGGCTTCTTCGGTCTTTTCTGGCCATACCAGAACGCGCCCGAGACGAGCAGCCGATGGCGGGCGCGGGTGGTGGCGACGTAAGCGGTCCGCCACTCCTGGTCGAGATGGCGTGGACGAAGCAACGCCTTACGTGCCTTTTCGTCATCGGGGTCGAGTACCGGTAACACGGCTGCGTCTAGCCGCGCTGAGTAAGGAAGCGAGGAGGGTCGCGAGAACGGATCGTCGAAGGCCCGCAGCCGGGCCGGAAACGTATCGCCGACCAAGGCCGGCAGGAACACGATGTCCCATTCGAGGCCCTTCGCCCGGTGGGCGGTGATGAGGGTGACGGCGTCGGCCTCGGCCACCCGGGCGAGATCGAGCTCTTCGGGAGCCGACTCGTCGAGCAGGGTGGTGAGGTAGTCGAGGAAAGCGGTCAGCGAGGGCCGGCCTTCGAGCGGGCTCCACGATTCGGCCAGGTCGAGGAATCGATAGAGGTTGAGCCTGGCCGATCGGGCGGCAGCGTCCTCGAGTGCCTCGACCTCGATCCACACTCCGAGGCCGGTGAGGACGCGCCGGCACAGCTCAACCAGTGTCACCCCCTGAGCGTCTTCGACCAGCTGCTCATAGAGAGACCGGAACCGGTGGATGGCTCCGAAGACTTCGTGGCGCTCGAAGTCGTCAACGGCGAAGGCAGCCTCAAGCAGCGAGTATCCGGGGCCCGCCTCATCGTCGCTGGTGCCGGTGGGCGCGTTCTGATCACGCACCCAGCGGGCGAGCGGCATCAGGTCGCCGAGGCCGAGTTGGAAGTGGGGGCCGAGGACAACCCGTAGCAGTGCCGAGCCGTCGGAAGGGTCGTCGAGGATCCGAAGCCAGACCCACAGGTCGGTGACCTCGGGAACATGAAGGAGGCCGCCGAGGCTCACCACCTGAACCGGGATCCCGGCGGCCGCCAGGACGCTCCGCACGAGCGGGATCTGAGCGTTCTTTCGAAACACGATCGCAATCTCGCCCCAGCCGGTCCCTGCTGCCGCGGTCTCCAGGACCGAGTCGGCGATCCAGTGGGCCTCGTCGTCGGCGGTGCGGAACCAGCCGTGCCCGACTTCACCGGCGGCCGCTCCGTCCACCGGGGCGAGGTCGAATTCCCCGGCCCGGCTGCCGATCTGGGCCGCGATCGCATTGGCGGCGTCGAGGATCCCGGCGTCGGATCGCCGATTGAGGGTGAGGGGAAGGGTGACCGCCGGGCCCGCCTCGCCCGGGAAGTGGTTGGGGAACTCGGCGAAGTTCTCGAGCGAGGCGCCCCGCCACTCGTAGATGGTCTGATCGGCGTCACCGACGGCGGTGACCGGGAAGCCGTTGCCGAACACGAGCCGCAGCAGCTCGCGCTGGGCCGGATTGGTGTCCTGGTACTCGTCGAGGAGCACAACCTGGAACCGGGCCCGGATCTGAGCTACCACGGCCGGGACTTCCTCGAGAAGGCGATGGGCCAGCCCGATGAGATCGCCGTAGTCGACGACGCCGATCTTCCACTTGAGGTGCTCGTATCGCTCGAGGGCGCCGAGCAGCTCGGCCCGCTTGTCGCCGATGTCTCCGGGCAGCGACTCCACTTCCCCGGGCCGCCCGAGGTTGTCTGCTATCTGACCACTGAGGGCCGCCATTTCCTCGACCCGGTAACCGGGGGCGGCCAGGTCGAGCGCTGTGTAGGTGCCGGCCCCTAGGGCGTCTCGCATGAGCTGGCGGACGAATCCGGGGGTGATGAGGCGGGAGGTCCTTTCTACTCCAACGTAGGCGCCGAATTCGCTCAGCAAACTGTGGGCGAACCCGTGATAGGTGGCGACCTCTACCGCCCCGAGGTCGGGGCAGGAGCGCATGACTTCGATCCGCTCTCGCAGCTCCTGGGAGGCCTTGTTGGTGAACGTGATCCCGAGGGCAGCGTCGACCTGGCCGCTGTTGAGCAGCCGGGCCAGTCGGAGCGCCATGGTGGTCGTCTTGCCGGTGCCGGCGCCGGCGTCGACCCGCAGGGGCTGGAGCGGGTAGTCGATGATCGCTTGTTGCTCAGGGCTCGGCCGGATGGTCGTCACGACTGGTATGCCTTTGCTCCGTGGGGCCAGGCCGGACAGACAAGCTGCACCGGGCAACGGTCACATCGGTCGTGAGGGACCGGATCCCACTGGTCGCCGGCGATTCCTTCGGCGACGTCCCTCAATCGCTGCTCGACATCGTCGAGGTTGGCTGGATCGAACTTGACGACCGGGAATGACTTGACGTTCTGCATGGCCACCATCCACAGTTCTCCGGCATCGGGCCGCCCGTGCCGGGCGATGTTGGGGTCGGCGGCCGCCGCCAGCAGATAGAAGCCGAGCTGGAGGGAGGCCGCCGTTTCCTCGGCATTTGGCCGCGACCGGCTCGTCTTGTAATCGACGATTCGCACATGCCCGTCTTCGGCTTCGATTCGATCGGCGATTCCCCGCCAGGACACACCGTCGATGTCGAGCGTCAGCTTGTGCTCGAGGGCCAGTGGGGTTGCGTCGGGATGGGGCCAATGTTGGTAGGCGAACTCAAGCGCCTCCTCGGCGCGGCGTCGCCAGGCATCGGCCCACGGCCGCCCGCCGAATGGAGCCGGATCCCACTGTGAGTCGAGATGCTCGAGGGCCTCGGCGAACGTCCCATACGTCCGGCCGTCCGCCATGGCGGCCTTCTCTGTCAGTTCCAGCACCTTGTGTACGAGGGACCCGAACGTGAGATAGACCGTCTCGCCGGCGCCCACCCGGAGGCGCCGTTCGATGGCGTAGCGGCGCGGGCAGGTCTCGTACAAACCGGCCTGGCTCGGCGACAGGAGGAGCTTGTCGGGGGCGAGGCCGCCATCGGGGCCGGGAGGGCGGAGGCCGGCGAACAAGGCCGGATCTCGGAGGCCCCACGCCTCGCCCGTTCCGAGGCTCCGCATGGCGGCGAGGCGGCGGGGTTGGGAGGCCGAGGGATCGGCGGCGATGCGGCGCAGCCAGGCTTCGGCCTGTCCGGTGGTTACCGGCAGCCGATCATCGTCGGGGGGGAGGCCGGGGTTGTCGCCCGCAAGACGGACCAGCAGTGGGCTGGGTGCGCCCTCACCCTCATCCAGTCCGGCGGTGGTGGCCGTCCAGACGACTCGCAACCGGGCCCGGGTCATGGCGGTATAGGCGAGCCGGGTTTCTTCTTGCATCCGGAACCGGCGGTACTCGTTTGGATCGGTCGGCAGGTGGGCGGCCAGATGCCGGGTGCCGATGAGTGATTCACGAGACCGGAGGTCGGGGAAGACTCCGTCAACGGCATCGGCGATGAAGACGACCTCGAACTCGAGGCCTTTGGACTGGTGGAGGGTGGTGACGGTTAACCGATCGGCACCCCGATCCCGGAAGTCGAGGAGCGGTTGGGCCTCGAAGCTCTCCTCCTCGGACCAGCGGACGAAGTCGCACAGCGACGCAGATCGGTCCCGGTCGTAGAGCCGTCCGAGCACCTGCGAGAACGAGCTCCAGGCGGCCCGCTCTTCCGAACGGTTCGGATCGACCACGAGATGGACGAATTGGGGGAGAGCATTCCAGAGGTGCCAGAACCCATCGACGGCCGGATGGGTCTCGGCCCACCCTGCCTGGCGCAGCAGGCCGGCCAGCGGGCCACCATCGGGAACGGAGTCCTCGATGATCTCAGCCCACGGCGCGGGTTGTCTTGCCCGATCCCGCTCTAGCTCTCTCAAGCGCCCGACCGGGAGGCGGAACAGAGGACCGAGCAAGAGGCGACGGATGGCCATGCTCGATTCGGGATCGGGAGCGGTGGCGGCGGTGACACAGTCGAACACGGCCCGGACGGCCGGATGGTCGGACAGGCGAGAGTCGGGCTGGGCATGAGGGACCCCGCGCCGTTCCAGAGCTCGCGACAAGCCCGGGAGAAAGCGCCGCTTGGAGCGGACGAACACAGCCATCGAGCGATACGGAAGCCCACCGGCATGGAGGAGCTGGATCTCGTCGGCGATCCATTCGGCTTCCCGGGTGGCCTGGTCGAATATGTAGGTCTCGACCGACCCGGTGCCGGCGGCGGGGACCACCGGACCGCTCGACCCCGGCAGGTCGAGCCCTTCGGTCAGCTTGACGGCGGCGTCGAGGATCTCGACCGGGGCCCGGAACGAGGTGGTGAGCACCCGGCGGGCGGCCGGGGTGCCGTCGGCGGCGGCGAACGCCTCCGGGAAGTTGGCGACGTTCTCGAGATCGGCGCCCCGGAAGCTGTATATGGACTGGTACGGGTCGGCGGCCACCGTCAGGTGGGACCCGCCCGAGACGAGGAGCCGGAGCAGAGCAGCCTGCGCCAATGTCGTGTCCTGATACTCGTCGACGAGGATGTAGCGATAGCGCTCGACAATCTCCTCCAGGGTCGGCTGATGAGCGAGTGCCTCGACGGCCGAGGTCTGCAGTGTTCCGTAGTCGATGCGATGACCGGCCAGGGTGTCGGCCCGGTACCGGGCCATGAACGCCGGCAACGCCCGCCAGTCATCGCGGCCGAAGGTGGCAAGCTCGTCCGGCCCGATCAGCAGCTCGCTGCACCGCAACATGAAATCGGCTACTTCTTCGGCGAATGTGGTGCTGGTGAGGAGGCCCCGGAACAGGACCGGCCAACCGGCCGGGTCCTCCGATTCGAGCAACGACCGGATCTTCAGCACGTATTCGAGTGAGGTGAGCAGCGTCGGCATCTGCTCCCACCCGAGGGCGTCGGCGGCGTACGTCTCGAGCAGCCGGAACGAGAACGAATGGAAGGTGGAGGCGTCGAGCTCGGCATGGGTGCCGGTGAGGGAATCCTGGATTCGGGATCGGAGACCGGCCGACCCGCGCCGGGAGAAGCTGAGCGCCAGGACCTGATCCGGGGTCGCCACCCCCTGCTCGATCAGGTAGGCGGCGCGGCGCACCAGGAACTCGGTCTTGCCGGTGCCGGGACCGCCGACAATGAGTTGCGGTCCGTCGGTGTCGGAGATGGTGGCGTCCCAGTCGGCGGGATCTATCCGCTCTTCACTCATGGCCACCACGGTACCGCCCGGGTGTGACGCGAACGGGTAGGGCGCTACAAGCCCAACGTCGGCTGGTGGGTACGAGCGGACCCATCGGCCAGGATGTGGACGACGGCGAACCCGGCGTCCTCGAATCGGGGGGCTAGCGCCGTCGTCCGATGGCAGTGAGTGGGATCGAGCTCGGCGCACAGCAGCACGCTCGTCGCGCCCCGGGCCAGCCCGGCGGCCTCGGTAACACCTGAAGCCATTCGCTCCGGGTCTTCGATGGGGGACCGGTCGCCGGGTCGGAGGGGCCGGCCGCCCAGGTGGTCGCCCATCCATCGGTACGAGATCCCGGCCGCCACCAGTTCTGCTTCGAGTTCGTGTTTGTTGTAGTGCGGGGCGTGGCTCGAGTGGGGTTGGGCGCGGACGTCGAGCACGGTGCGCACGCCGTGAGCATCCAGATTGCGTAGGAAGTCATCGATCGGGAGGGTGCCGTGTCCGATGGTGTAAAGCATCAGTCCTTCTCCGTTACCGTGATCGCCTAGGCCGGAGTCGGCTCGGGCACCTGCTCGGGCCGACGCTTCATGTCTGCGGTCGGCTCGCCGGTGCCGCCGAAAGCAGGGCAGATTTCCTGGAACGAGCACCAGTCACAGAGCCTCGACTGACGGGGGGGATAGGACTGGCGCTGCTCGGCCCGCTGAATGGCATCCCACAGGGCAAGCACCTGGCGCTCCATGGCGTCGAGTTGCTGCTCGTCGACGTCGAGGGAGTACAGCGTTGGGCCGTTCAGGTAGAGCAACCGGAGCTGCACCGGAGTCCGCTCGAGGTGCTTGCGGGTCAGCAGGGCGTAGATCTTGAGTGCGAAGAAGGCGGGGAGTGCGTAACGCTCGGGTGGAGCCTTGCCGGTCTTGTAGTCGGTGACCACCAGGTCGCCGCTCTCGTTCTCATCGATGCGATCGAGAATCCCGCGCACCCGCACGGTGTTGACTTCCTCGAGCAAGTCGAGCTCGCACCCCACCGGGGTGATGGCCCGGGGGTCCTCCACCGCGAAGTAGTTGGCGAGCAGCTCCATGCTCTCGATACCCCAGGCGCGCTCCTCCTCGACGGTCTCGAACATGTCCGGATACTCGTCGTCGCGGACCTCAGCCCAAGCTTCCCGGAACAGGTCGTAGAGACGCTCGGGCGTGCGATCGGTGGCGTCCAGGCCGTAAAGGCGCTGAAGAGCCAGGTGGGCGGTGGTGCCGCGAGCTTGAAAGATTGTGGCCGGTTCGAGCAGTCGATCGATCGATCGGAACTTGAACAGCTGGGGGCACTGCTTGAAGTCGCTTAGCCGGCTTGGTGACACTCGATCCATATCCGGCACTATACGGGACGAGAGTGACACGAATGTAATTCGGAGGTCAACGGTCAACTGTCACCGGTCAACTGTCACCGGTCAACTGTCACCGGTCACCTGGCAACGGTCAACGGTCAACTGTCACCTGGCAACGGGGAACGGGGAACCAACCCCTCCGCGAACCGCGAAAACCGTCTGCGGCGCTTCCGCGAAAAATGCTCCTATGGCGCGAAAACTAACTACCAATCTCATTTGACGGTGCGGAGGTTCGCCCGTACATTTGTCTTTGTCGCCCGGGCAACCGGAACGACCCGGCCGGAAGCGAAAGTGGACGGCAGGCTTGCAGATCGAAAGGTTTGTGAGAACCCCGGAAGGGCGAAAGCCCGGCCGGACCCCAGAAGGGTGTAACAGCCCGACTGGACTGGAAGGGCGAAAGCCCAACCGGATCTCTGGGAAGGTCTAAAAGCCGGACCGGAGTCCTGGAAAGGTGTCAAAACCGGACCGGGCCCTACGATTCGCGATCGTGGGGAGTGGCCACCCGGGCCCCGATCGGGCCGGCTGGATGGGCTCACAAGGCTCAGATAGTCGCCGGGAGACCACGACTCGTTCACCGCTTCGGCGGAGGATGAGAGTCGGCGAGGGCCAGACCCGCAAGGGCGCGGCTTCGGACCGGCACTCGATGACCGCAAGGTCGTCGGGCCAGCGACGCTGGAACGCTGAAGCGCCAAAAACGCTTCGGCGCCGCAAGGGACACGGGCCTTCGGGCACCGACCTCGGGCGGAAACCGCCGGCACGGCACCCGCAAGGGAGCCGCCCGGCAGCGGAAACATCCCGAGAGGGTTTTGGTCACGGCCGAGGCTCACTCGGGATTTTCCGCGCGATGCCCTCTGTCACTTTTCGGTCGAGCCCTGGATCCGGCGCGCCACTGGCTGAAAAGTCGACTGCTACCGCAGGACAGCCGACCGTGGGACGACCGGCGCCGCCTGCGCCAGGTCCAGAGAAACCCCTTCCCAGCGCGACACGCCTCGATGGTGGTCTTCTTCGGGTAACCGGGTAACGATGCTTGCCGGATGCCGGATGCCGGATGCCGGATGCCGGATGCCGGATGCCGGATGCCTACTGTCGCGTGACCCTCAGCTCCGGCAAATACGTCCGTACCGTCGGATACGCGAGCTCCACACTCGGCTCGGCGTCGAGCTTCTCTAACAGCGACCGCCAGATGGTGGAGTCAACGTGGCGGCGCGACCTGACCGGAATGATGGCGCGGCCGGTGATCATCACGCCGCTGTCTTTGACAGTCACATACGTTGTGGGCGTGAGATGGGTGTAGCGGATCCGATACTCGGTGGCCGCCTCCCGGATGGCCTTGCGGGCCTCCTCCGACGCCATGCTGGGAGCGTGCTCGCCGAGCGCCTCGGTCATCAGTGCTTCGGCCCGCTTCCAGTCGGACTCAAAGGTAACGAGCATCGGGATCTCGTGCCAGATGTAGGGGAAGCCTTCGGTGTAATTGGCGAGCGGCTTGCTGAATAGCAGACCATTCGGGATCTGAATGATGCGGCCGGTCGACTGGTCGGCGTCGACCCATCCCTTTATCTCGAGCAGCGAGAACCGCTGCGCCCGCACGTCGACGACGTCGCCTGCTTGGCCGTCGATTTCGATCCGATCGCCGATCTTGAAGGGACGGCGGATCAGGATGTAGCTGAGACCGACGAAATTCCGGAGAACGTCGGCCAGTGCGATTGCGATACCGGCAGACGCCACGCCGATCCAAGCGCCGACATTGCTGACCCGGAGCCACACGAAGCTCGTGACAAGGAGGACGATGAATGTACCCGCGTAGCTCGTTACCTTCTGGGTGCGGTACCAGATCTCGGTGTCTACGACCCGACGGCGCACCATCCTCAGGACGAAGAGCCGGACGATGATGGTGGCAATCAGGACCGCTAGCGTGGCAAGCATTCGAACCTGCCACTGGTGTTCCGGATCGCTCAAGAAATCGCCCATCGGTCCTGAGAGTAGGAGTCGACGGGTGTCGATTGCGGCATCGAGTCCAGAGTTCCGATGTCCCCGCGAAAACTACTTCTAGAGCGCGAAAACTAGGTAGCCCCTGAGTTTGACGCAACGATGACGGCCCTGTAGATTCTTTCAAGTGCTGAGGGAAACCTCAACACACGCTCCGAAGGCTCGCAAGGGTCGGAGGAGCGGCTTCGTCGGACGCCCCGCAAGGGGAACGGCCAAGAGGGCCTTCGGGCTCACTCGGACGCTGGCGAAGCCACTACCTCGAAGGAAGGTTTCGGCCGACCAGAGAGGTCCCTCACCGGGAGGCTTCGGCCAAACGGAGAGGAATCGGAGCAGCCCTCGGGCCGCTTCGGACGGAAGCCCCGGAGGGGCGAAGGTTTCGGCCGACGCTCAACCGGGGTTTTCCGCGTCCGACTGTTCCAAGACCCCGGCAACGCCTTCGGGTTGCCGGGGGGTTGCCGTGGCCCGCTGGTCTGGGGTCTGGGGTCTGGGATCTTGGGTCCTCGGACGATTTTGGCTTTTCAACCAAAGTAGCTTCGGCCCTTCGGATGGTGCCACCTGCCCCTGGCGCATCCGGCACCAAGAGACCGATGCTTGTGGTTGATGGACAAGACCACAAAAGCACGCGGCACGAACCGGCTGACGGCCATGGAGGGCTATCTGGCAGCTCACGCGGCCGAGCTGCGTTCAGAGGACCACGGTTCGGAGCCAGGCGCCCGGCCGTTCATCACCATCTCGCGACAAGCAGGGGCGGGAGGGCACCTGCTGGCCGAGACGCTGCTCGAGGTGTTTGCTCGCCAGGACGACGCGCAAGTCTTCGGGGGGTGGCAGGTCTTCGACCGCCGGCTCTGCGAGATCGTTGCCGAGAACCCCACCTTCTCGAAGTCGATGGCGTCGCTGGTCGCCGAGGAGTACCGCACCAGGACCGACGAGTTCCTCCGTCAGATGCTCGGCTCGAGCATCGACCAGGACATGTTGATGCTGCACGTATTTCAGGTAGTGACAGCAGTGGCTTCCATCGGCAAGAGCATCATCGTCGGGCGGGCCGGCTCGGAAGTCACGAGGGACATGGGCCAGGGTCTTTCGCTTCGCCTCATCGCTCCTGAGGAAACCCGGATCCGGAGGGTCATGGAGTACTACGGGTTCGAGGAGCGCTCCGCCCGCGACGAAGCTCGCAGAATCGACTCGTCCCGGGCGCGCCTGTTGAAAGCTCACTTCCGGGTCGACATCGACGATCCAACGCGATACGACGCGATCTGGAATACCGGACGGATGCCGATTGGTGCCATTGCCGAATCTGTTGTGGCAACGCTGCGACACCAGGCCGCCGAGCACCGGAATGAGATCCGGGCGTGACCGAGCGAATCCTGAAAGGACCCTTTCTGACGCGAGCGCAGGCAGCCCGGCGAGCAGGGGTGCCTGCGCAGCTCATCGTTCACCGACCGGACCTCCTCAGAGTCGAGGGCAGATGGCTCCAGGAGGCCTACTTCGCATTTCAATTCGATCGCGACGGTGTGCGACCCGAACTGGGTTCCGTGGTGCACCTCATGAAGAGAACGCATGGCGATATCGAGATCGCCGATTGGCTGGTTCGGTCCAATCGATCTCTCGACTTCTCCACGCCCCTCAAATTCCTGAGAAGCGGGGGCCCGGTCGAGCGGGTGCTGGCTGCCGCAGACGTCGAGGGCCCGATCTCAGACGCTCCCCTGAGGGAGGTCCGGCCCCGTCCGGACGCCGGGCTTCCCGATGTGCCCGGCCGGGCCGCGCCAAGACGCCGTTCCGGTCAGAGACCGGTGAACCGACGGCCGGTATTCGGGAGCCGGTGAGTCGGAGATCCTATCCGGGGGTGTGTAGGAGGGACTCGTGGAGGTATCCGACGTACTCGTCTAGCAATGACCGGTGTGCCTCCCCGGCTTTGGCATCTATCCACAATTCGGCTTTGACTCCCGGTCGGCGCCACATCGACTCAACCGACGTGGGGTCGGCTCGCGATACCCATTGGTAGAAGGGCTCTTCCACTGCGCTGAGCCCGGCCGGGAGCGGGAAGTCGATCGTACGAATCTGATCGCCTTCGATCTCGACGGTGAGGACCGTGCCGAATGAGCCCTGCCGGGCCACCTCGGGCGGCGCCGCCTGGTTGTAGAACCAGTCGTTTCCGAAGCGAACTGCGCAGGTGACCGATGTGCCGGTGCCAGGATTGCAGGAACTCAAACTGATCACTGCGCCGGTGGCCGCCAACCAATCAGTCCGGACCGTCCAGGTTTCGGAGTCGTCGAGCAGTAGCGCCGAGACGGCCGCCGTGTCCCCCTCGTTGATGGCCGCCACTAGATCGGGGAGCGGTCGGGACAACGTCAGGCCTGCGGCGACCCGGCCCAACGCGCTGACGGCGATGAGGGCCATCAAGACGGATACGAGGGACAGGAGCATCCATCGCTCCCCACTCAAGAGTCTGAGGGGGCGCGCGGCTGGTACTGCCCGAGGCCGTATCGGAATGGTTTGCTCCCAGCTCATTAGCGAGAGTTCCAATCTCTGGATGCCGCTACAGAACAGACGCTCGGGAGCGACGCCCGGTTCCCCCTAAGACTGGAGGCGCCTTTTGGCCGCTAAAGACCCAGATTGGCGAGGAAGGCCTCGTTGTTCGGCTCGCGTCCGAGGAATTCAACGAGGAGCGTGTCGGCGTCCTTGCTGCCGCCCTGTTCGAGGATGACCGACCGGTAAGCGCGTCCCACCGCCGGGTTGAGAATTCCTTCGGCCTGGAATCGGCTGTACATGTCGTCGCCGAACACCATCGACCAAAGGTAGCCGTAGTAGCCGGCGTCGTAGCCGCCCATGATGTGGCCCCAGCTGGCCGCGAAGAAGGTTCCTTCGGGGAATGGGAGCTCGTTGACTTCAAATGCCTGCCGATCGAGGGCATCGAGGTCGCGTTGTTCTGCGTCGTCATGGAGCAGCAAATCGAAGATGCCGAAGTAGGCCTGGCGCAAGCTCGCGGCCGCGATATTCACGTCACGAGCGGCTACGAGTTGGCCAACGAGCTCCTCGGGGATCCGCCCACCGGTCTGGTAGTGACGGGAGAAGCGGGCCAATACGTCCGGCTCCCAGGTCCAGTGCTCCATGATCTGGCTGGGAGCCTCAACGAAGTCCCACTCGGTGTTGGCGCCCGAGAATCGGACCGTCTCGGCCTGAGTCAGTGTCTGATGAAGTATGTGACCGAACTCGTGGAACAGCGTCAGCACCTCATCATGGCGCAGCAACGACGGAGCGTCCCCTGTCGGTTTCGTGAAATTTGCCACCATGGCGGCGACCGGCCGGACCTTCTCTCCCGCCAGGTTGGTGTGGCCGCCGACCAGGTCGAACGCGGCGGCGTGGCCGTATTTGCCCTCACGGGGGAACAGGTCCATGTAGAAGTAGGCGAGGTGGTCGCCGCTGGTGCTGTCGGCCACCTGATAGAGATAGACGTCGGGGTGCCAGGCTTTCGGGTCCTCCTGGCGGACGTACGTGACGCCGAACATCTCGGCGGTGAGGTCAAGCATTCCGTCGATGACGGCTTCGAGCGGGAAGTAGTTGGCGACCTCGTACTGATCAACGCCGTACTCGTCCCGGCGGATCTGGGTGCTGTAGTAGTTGATGTCCCACTGCTGAAGCGTGTTGTCGCCGTACTCGTCGGCCAGCCTCCCGCGCATTTTCTCGTGCTCGGCCTTCACTTTCTCCTTCAAACGGGGCACGAGATCGGCGTAGAACTTCTCGACCCGACCCGGATCGGCCATCTTGACGTCCATGCTGTGGTGGGCCCACGACTCGTATCCGACCAGCTGGGCGATCCGGCGACGCAGACCGAGTGCTTCCTCAAGGAGTGGGCGATTCTCCTCGACCACCGAAGTGTTGTTCTTCCGAGACAACTCTTGGCGACAGGCGCGGTTGGTGGCGTTTTGCAGGAAGGGGTAGAGGTCCGGGTAGTCGAGGGTGACCCGATAGGTGCCGTCGGCATCGCCCGGCTTGAGGGCGTCGATGTAGGAGTCGGGAAGCCCGTCCAGCTCCTCTCTGGTGACTTCGATGTGGTCCGAGTGGGCGTCGACGTTGGCGCTGAAAGCCACCTCGAGTTCAACGAGCCGCTCCTTGAGCGCCTTGAGCTCGATTCGTTCCCCGGCCTCCAGCTCGTGACCGGCCCGTCTGAAATCTCGCATCCAGAAGTCCAGGAGGCGGAGCTGTTCGGCGGTCGCCGCAGGTTCACTGTCGGCGAGGCGGCGCAGGGCGGCGTAGAGATCGGATCGGAACACCACGTCGATGCCCCACTTGTTGATCCTCTCCTCTTCGTCGGTGGCGGCGACCCGGACCGACTCCTCGAGGTGGACCCGTGCCATGAAGGCGCCCTGGCCGTACCCCTCTCCGATTACGGCGACCGCCTCGTTGAGCGGGAGGAGTGTGTTGGCGATCGTGTTTGGACCGTCGACGGCGACGACCGTATCGATGAGCCGGTTGGCGTCCGCGATTGCCGTGTCGGTGATGCGCCTCACGGCGGCGGGCGTGGTTTGGGTGTAGTCGTAGAGCATTTGCGCAGAATAGCTCGGGCCGCACTGCTGGCCTCACGGTCGTAAGATCGCATCATGAAGTATCCCGAGTCACTCCTCAGCGATGGGGAAGAAGTCCTGCGCTCGTTTCGACCCCATTGGAAGTCGCTCGTTATCCCGGCCTTGTGGACGGTGTTCGTCGTGATCGGAATCGCGCTGGTTCCAAGGCTTCCCGAGGAAGTCTGGCTGCGGGCCGGTGTGACCGCCATCCTCGTGCTCGGCTGGATCGTCGTTGCGGCGGTCCCCACCCTCCGCTGGTGGTACACCCAATTCGTGCTCACCAACGAGCGCCTTGTCCTGCGCAAAGGCATCATCGCCCGCAGTGGGGTTGAGATACCCCTCGAAGTCATCAACGACGTGATCTTCTCCCAGACGGTGTTCGAGCGGCTGCTGGGCTTCGGTGACCTCATTATCGAATCGGCAGGCGAAATGGGACAGAGCCGCTTCTCGAATATCCCGAAACCCGACGAGTTCCAGGCCCAGCTCTATCGGGTGCGTGAGGACCGGACCAGGGCACTTTCCTCGTCTGAGTCCCCATCTGACACGCTTGCAACCCTCGCCCGACTCCACGCCGACGGAGTCCTCACCGACGAGGAGTTCGCCTCCAAAAAGGCAAAGCTCCTGGAAGAGATCTAGGCGGCCTGCGGGCGACCAGTCCCCGGTCCCCGGTCACCGGTCACCGGTCACCGGTCACCAGCAAGAGCTACGACACGCTTCATCTGGGGTCTGGGGTCTGGTTACTCCAGCTTCTCCAGCCACCGAGCCCGGCGGGTTTCGAGTTTCTGGCGCCGGTCGGCGAGCTTCTCGAGGCGGCGCTCGGATCGTTGAACATCACCCGAGGTCATGGCGGCGTTCTCCCGTTCGATCGGGTCGTCGAATACGGCGGCGTCTCGGGCGGCGTCATCGGCCAGGGATCGGTGATAGGCGAGCTCCTCGGTGAGGAGCCGCTCCTCCTCCCGGAGATCGTCGAGCTGATCGCCGATAGTCAAGAGTCGTCGTTCCAAGCGCCCCATTCGTGCTCCTAGATGACGACGCCGTCTTGGATGATGGTGGCCGGCCAGGAAAGCGTGCCGAGGTTCTCGATCGGATCGTCATCGACGAGAAGCAGGTCGGCAACATTGCCGATTGCGAGCACGCCCACGTCGTCCCATCCGAACGTGTCGGCGGCGGCCGAGGTCGCCGCCACAATCACTTCGTGGGGGCTCATCCCGAGTTCGACGAGCAGCTCCATCTCCTGGACGAGTTGGCCTGGAGGATTGAACGGAGTGCCGGCATCGGTTCCGGGCAGTACTCGTACACCGACCTCAATGGCGGTGGCTACTGATTCGGACTGGATGGCCGCCACCTCATTGGCCCGCTTCATGAGATCCCGGGGCAGGTCCAGTTCACGTTGCCGAAGTGCCACGAGCGGCACCAGGGTCGGCACGAGTGCGACACCGTCCTCGAGCATTCGTTCCGATTGCTCCCGCCTCGCCCCCGTCCCATGCTCGATCGTGTCGATGCCGGCCTCGAGGGCGATCTCAATGCCCTCGGTCCCATGGACGTGGGCGGCCACGTGGATGTCGAGCTCGTGGGCGGTTTCCACCGCGGCTCGCATCTCTTCGAGTGTCATCACCACGTCGAAGCCATGGGTGCCCGCCCCGAGGACGCCGCCGGTGGGGAATAGCTTGATGAGGTCGGCGCCTCGTTCGTGTTCGGCGCGGACGGCGGCCGCAACTTCCTCGGCTCCGCGGACCTCAACTGCCATCGCCTGACCGTGCCCGCCTGGGGGCGTCAGGCCCCGGCCGGCAGCCAGGATCCGGGCTCCGGCTAGATCTCCGTCGCGCTGAGCGGCGGCAATGTCGATGGCGACGCCCTCGCGGCTACCGACGTCGCGGGCCGTCGTGATCCCGGCCCGCAAGAGCAGGCCGGCTCCGTGGGCGGCCCTGATCAACGAACGCGTCACCGGCTCTTCCTCTATGTCGTAGATGCCGGTCAGGGTCGGGGCGAGGCTGATGTGCACATGCGAATCGATGAGGCCAGGAAGCACGATCCCGCCGTCGGCCGCGATGAGTAGTGAATGGTCGAGGTTTGCCTCCGAATCCGGCCCGATCCAGGAGATGACACCGGTTTCCCAGATGATCGTTTGCCCCACCGCGGCATCTGCCATCGTGCCGTCCAGGAGGGTTGCCCCGGTAATCGCTACTCGTGCCATGAGCAGAGGTTAAACCCGCTCCCCGCTCCCCGCTCCCCGCTCCCCGCCATCCGCACCCGAACATCTTTCCCAGCTCGCGTTGCGAGCTCGCTACCAGAGCAACGCTGTCGGGCAACGGGTAGCGGGCAACGAATGACCGGCAAGCGCTTCGTGGTCGGCAACCGGATGTAGCCTCTCTCCATGACTGAATTCCACGAAGGTTTTGCATGGTTGGCGATCGGGCTCAGTGCTCACGCGGCAGGCCTGGCGCTGATAGTTGCCATTCTCCGTCGCGAACTCCCCGGCTGGTTCTGGTGGTTCGGCGGTGCCGCCATGGGGGCAATGGTGCTTCAGGTCCTGATCGGCGTGTACTTGTATACCCAGGACGGCCGCCCAGGCAGTCCGCACATGTTCTACGGGTTCGTCATTCTGTTCACTCTGACGTTCAGTTACGTCTACCGCTCGCAGCTCGCCAAGAAGGCCGGCTTGCGCTGGGGCCTCCTCCTTCTGTTCGTCATGGGTCTCGGCATCCGGGCCGTCATGACGTTCGGAAAGAGTTTCTGAGAGCCGACCGCCCACTGCCCGCCGCCCACCGCCCACCGTTGACCGTTGACCGTTGACTGTTGCCGATCGATCGCCGAGAGCCGACGGCGGACCGCGGGCAACCGATAGCATGGCCCCCGACCTGCGGCGAGGGAGGACATGCATGCTGCTCGAAGGCAAACGATTCGTGATCACAGGGGTGCTCACCGACTCCTCCATTGCGTGGCATACCGCCCGGGTCGCGCTCGAACAGGGCGCGGAGATCGTCCTCACCGGCTTTGGCCGCGGTATGAAACTGACAGAGCGGGCTGCCGAGCGTCTTCCATCGCGTCCCGACGTCATCGAGCTCGACATCAACGACCCGGCTCACATGGACGCACTCGTCGCCGACCTCGACAGTCGATGGGGTTCCGTTGACGGGGCGCTCCACGCCATCGCCTATGCCCCGGAGGACGCCCTCGGGGGGAACTTCCTCAACACGCCGCCCGAGAGTGCCCAGATCGCTTTCATGACCTCGGCATTCTCACTCAAGACCCTCGCCGTTGGTCTGCGTCCACTCATGCAGGCGGCCGGCGGGGGCAGCGTGGTCACGCTCGATTTCGACAACTCCAAGGCGTGGCCGATCTATGACTGGATGGGAGTGGCCAAGTCGGCGTTGCAATCGGTGGTTCGGTATCTCGCTCGCGATCTGGGTGGTGACCTCATCCGGGTAAACGCCGTGTCGGCCGGCCCGCTTGCCACGGTGGCGGCCAAGTCGATTCCCGGCTTTCAGGGTCTGGCGGATGAATGGAAGCGTCGTTCGCCGCTGGTGTGGGACACGCACGATCCGGAACCGGTAGCCAAGATGGTCGCGGTGCTATTCAGCGATTGGGCTCCCGCCACTTCCGGGGAGATCGTCCATGTTGATGGGGGCTTCCACGCGATCGCGGCTGGGGTCGACGAGTAGCATCCCCGACCCGACCTCGACGCTCGGCGTGATTGCTTCGTCGCTGCGGGGGAAGGCGATGCTGAACGTGGCTCCGCCGCCCGGTGTGGCCTCGAGCCAGACCCGACCGCGCATGGCTTCGGTCAGGTCTTTCACGATATTCAGGCCAAGGCCGGTGCCGCCCTTGAACCGGGTGTCGGGGCGTTCGATCTGAGTGAAGCGTTCGAAAATCGTGTCTTCGTACTCATACGGGATGCCTTCACCGTGGTCTATGACCGACACCCACACCTCGTCATCGACGGCGCGGGCGGTCAATTCGATACGCGACTCGCTGGCGTATTTGCGGGCGTTGTCGACCAGGTTGGTGATGATCCGTTCGAGGTGATCGGGGTCGATCGCGACCGCCGGCAGCAAGGGCGAGAGCTCGATGTCAACATGCTCGCCCCAGGTGGGGATTCGCCCGATCAGGCGGGTGATGAGACCGCCCAGATCAATGGACTCGAGCCGGATCGGCAGGGCCTGGTTGTCGATCTTCGAAACCGTCAGTAGGTCCTCGATGAGTGTCTTCAATCGGTTGGCCTGATTGGATGCCGACTCGAGGAGGCTGGCCGCCACGGGATTGTCGGGAGCGAGCTCCGGGCGCGACAACGTGGAGAGGGCGCCGATCACCGACGTCAAGGGTGTGCGCAGCTCGTGGCTGACGACGGACACGAAGTCGGATTTCAGCTGGGCTACTTCGCTCATTCGGCGCCCTGTCTCCTGGGCTTCCTCGTACCGGGAGAGGTGGTCGAGGACCAGGCCGGCCGGGGCCGACAGGAGTTCGAGAGCGGCAGCGTCCTCGTCGGTGAAGTCGGTCGCCTTGTCTGCCACAAGGAGAACCCCGATCGTTTTGCCCTCGACCTGGAGGGGCACGGCCGCCACTCGGGTCACTCCGAGGTCGGCGAGGAGCTGGTCGTGGGCGATATTCACTTCGGTCACATCGTTGCGCAGGTAGGTGGCTCCCGACGAGAAGACCGAGGCCGCGGTCGAGTCGCCGTCGATGGCGAAGCGATATCCCTCCGCCTCGAGAGCCTGGCCGGCCACCCACAGAGGGGAGAGCGCGATGAGCTCGTCATCTTCAGGTTTGTGAAGTATGACAAGACCGACCTTGGCCCCGATGTATCCGGCTGTGCGGGCAACGAGCTCGGGGAGGACCTCTCGAATGTCTTCGCCCACCCCGATCGTTCGTGAGACCTCGTAGAGTGCCATCAACTCGCTCTCACGCCGCCTGAGTGCGTCACCCTGGGTATCGAGGTCGGCGAGGCGCCTGGCAGTATGGATCGCCTGCGATCGGAGCTCGTGGACAGTGATTCCCACAATGATGGTGGTCATGGCCAGCCCGGTCACATAGAGAGCGAAGTCGACGGTGTCGATGGCCACCGAGCCCATCTCGACCGATACCGCGAACACCGTGATCGCCAGGCTGGCCGAGAAGGCGAAGCCCACCAGTGGGAGGAGAACCCCGGCATAGAGGAGGATCCAGACGGTGGCGATGAAGATGCCCATCGTGGTTTCGTGGAGCGGAGCGGTGGCCGCAATCCCACCCATGAGCAACCCGAGCCACAGGAACACGAGCACCGAAGTGATGGGTCGCCCGCTGATCTTCTTCCATGGCATGACCGTGAGGATGAGCATGCCGGCTGCCCCGGCTCCCAGTGGGATCCAGTAGGCGAACTCATCGATGTGGCCGGTATCCCATGCCAGCCACGCAAACACCGCCAGGCCGAACCAGCTGCCGGCCAGCCCGAGCCGGATGGATCGTACGCGGGCGTCGGCCAGATGAGCTCGGCCGATCCTGGCGAGGCGTCGCGGAGCACCTTTCTCGGCGGTGCGCCGCTCCCTGGCTGTGGCCAAGAGAGCCGCTTGCTCTGCCTTGACCGCGGCGGCCTCGGCGGTGGCTTCCTGTTTGGCCGCCTTGAGGTGGCGGCGGGACTCCCTCCGGTTCCAATCGCCTGGTGGGATCTTGGTGCTCAAATACTCACTGGACCTGGACTTCTGTTCGGCCTCGGAGACTCGCTCCTTGCCTTCGCGTCGCTGGGTGGCGACGGTCTCTGAGGCCTCTTTGATCCGCTGGCGCCGCGCCAGCCTTTCGGCCTTGCGGCCGAGACGTTCGGATTGCATTGGCGGCGAGGGTGGAGCCGCCGGAGCCGGCGCCTTCGGGGTGCGCATGAACCGGCGCGGCCGTTCGGTTCGTTCGACGGCCGCCTCGGTTTGCTTGGACGCTTTGTCCGCTGCTCTGTCTGTGGCGGCCTGTGTCTTGGCTTCCCGCCCTTGGTTGTTCGCGGTGTGGCGGGCAGCCTTTCGATCCTGTCGCGACGGTCGCGAGTTCGGCTCGCTCCCGCCTGGTGAGGCTTCGGCCAGTGCCTCGGGAGGGGCGGCTGCCGCCGTCGGTGGCTCGGGCGAGGCCGAAACCGACCCGTCGGGTCGGAAGGCCGAGCGCCGTCGCAAATGCTCGATGCTGGCGGCTAGCTGGCCGTCTGCCGGAAGGGGGTCCTCGGGCGGGTGGAGAATGGTTGTTCGAGTAGGCAGATTCAGATCACGACTCTGCGGCACAGCGACCGCGATCGGCACCGGGGGTTGGCTGGTCGAAGACTCTTCCGCCTCTTGGCGGGTATTTGGGCCCTGCTTGCGGGACGCCCTGTCCCGGCGCCGGCCGCGTCCTTTCGGAGGCAAGTTCGACATCTCGTTGTAGATGTTGTTATCCATCCCGTCCCAACCGGTAATGTCACTTCATGCCTGCAGTACTAGTCCTTTTCGGTGGAAGATCTGCTGAACATGAGGTTTCTTGCAAGTCGGCGGCAACCGTCGCCGAATCGTTGATCGAAACCGGCCATGACGTCACCCTCGTCGGAATCGACGCCGCCGGGGGGTGGCACCTCGTAGAGGATGCCTCCCGACCGCTCGTGGCCGCCGGGGATCCGGTCTCATTCTCCGTTCCGGATGGGTCGGTGATGCACGGAGCGGCCGAACTTCACTTCGACGTCGTGTTCCCGGTGCTGCACGGCCCGTTTGGTGAGGACGGGACTATCCAGGGCCTGTTCGAAGTGGTCGGCATTCCCTACGTGGGCGCCGGGGTGCTGGCCTCAGCGGCTGCCATGGACAAGGACGTGGCCAATCGACTCCTGGCCCAGGCCGGTCTCCCCATGACGGCCTCGGTGGCCGTGTCCCTCGATGCGTACGGCCCCGAGGTCGACATCAGCCTGATCGAGAAGCTCGGCCTGCCCTTATTTGTGAAACCGGCCTCCCTCGGGTCCTCGGTCGGGATCACGAAGGTGAATGAAGAATTCGAGCTTTCCGATGCGATGGCGATTGCCTTCAAATACGGCGACAAAGCCGTTGTCGAACAAGGAGTCAACGCCCGGGAGATCGAGGTAGCCGTACTCGACGGGCCGGCCACCTCCGTCCCCGGAGAGATCGTCCCTGTCGGGTGGTACGACTACGACGCCAAGTACGCCGATGAGGCGACCGGGCTACTCGTGCCGGCACCGCTCACTGAGGAGGAGTCCGAGACCGTTCGAAATCTGGCCGGGAGGGCTTTCGAAGTGCTTGGCGTGCGCGGGCTGGCACGCGTCGATTTCTTCTACGAGGAGGGTGGCCGCGGATTCCTAATCAACGAGTTGAACACGATGCCAGGTTGTACATCGCGGTCGATGTTCCCGATGCTGTGGGAGGCAACGGGAGTGCCGAACAATGAATTGTTCGACCGATTGGTGCGGTCGGCGCTTCCCTAGAGGGAAACCACCGGGCAGGTGACAGTACGGACGATGCCCGACACTGACGGGACCTTGCTGGCCACCAGTTTGCCGAGGGCGTCGATGTCTTCCGCCCGGGCATCCACGATCACGTCATACGGTCCGGTGACGGCACTCGAGCGGACGACGCCCTCGATGTCTGCGAGCGCCGCAGCAACTGCAGCCGCTTTGCCTACCTCTGTCTGAATGAGCACGAACGCTTCGACCAATGTTCCTCCTCGGAATCGTTGCTGCTGTTGACTCTAGGCCGGTGATCGGCCCGTTGCGGCTGACCCGTCTGTCAGCCCTCCCTCGCTCTGCTACGAGGACGCGACCCGTTTCTGGCTGGTGACCGGTGACCGGTGACCGGTGACCGGTGACTGATTAGTAGCCGTCGCTCCCGAACCGGAGCCGTTTGGCGTAGTCGGTGCCGTCCTCGGTTTCGAGGTCGAAGTTGACCCGTTGACCCTGGCGGAGCATGCGGAACATGCTGCCTGTCAGCGACCCGGGCCGGAGTAGGACCTTCTCCCGATTGTCCTCCCGAACAATGATCCCCACCCCCGTGGCGGGATCGTAAACCTGAACTACTCCCTGCATTTCTTCCTCTCGATTTCTCCGCCGCGCCATGTCTAGCGCGCGATCGGGCGGAGAAATCCGAATGCTACCGCCGGACGTCAATCGTAGGGACGGCCGGCGCCGCCGGCGCCAGGCCCAGCGAAACCCCGTTCCCGCCGTGCGGGTAGCTGGTGGCTGGTAGCTGGCTAGGGTCCTCCAATGACTGAGGCAGCGCAACGGGTTCAACGCATCTACCTCCTGCTCACGCTGCTCTCCACGCTGTCGGCCTCGCTCATCTGGGGCGTCAACACCCTGTTCCTCCTCGATGCCGGCCTCAACAACGCCCAGGCCTTTGGAGCAAACGCCGCCTTCACGGCAGGCCAGGTGCTCTTTGAGGTCCCCACCGGCGTCATCGCCGACACGGTGGGCAGGCGGGCGTCCTACCTTCTCGGCGCCGCCACGCTGCTCGTCTCCACCCTGCTCTACCTGTTCATGTGGTACGCCGAAGCCCCGTTTTGGGGCTGGCTACTTTCTTCAGTGCTGATCGGTCTCGGATTCACCTTCTTCTCGGGAGCGGTCGAGGCGTGGCTGGTGGATGCGCTAAATGCATCGGATTTCGACGGCGAGTACGAGACGGTGTTTGCCAAAGGTCAGACCACGATGGGTGTGGCCATGCTGACCGGTTCGGTGGCCGGTGGGTTCATCGCCCAGATCACGAATCTCGGTGTTCCCTACATCCTGCGAGCGGTCTTGCTTGGAGTCACGTTCGCGGCCGCCTTCCTCCTCATGCGCGATATCGGCTTCACGCCTCACCGGGGAGCGAGCCCGATGAAGGAAATGAAGAAGATCGTTACTGCCTCGATCGACAATGGATGGCGCAAGCCACCCATCCGCTGGCTCATGCTGGCCGCGCCATTCACCGGGGGAGTGGGCGTGTACGCGTTCTACGCACTCCAGCCCTACCTGCTCGAGCTGTACGGCGACCCGAACGCATTCGGCATCGCCGGTCTGGCGGCCGCCATCGTCGCCGGTGCCCAGATCGTCGGTGGCCTCATCGTGCCCCTCGTTCGACGATTGCTCCGCAGGCGCACCGATGTGCTTGTGTTGTCCGGATTAGTCGGAACGCTGGCGCTGCTGGCCATCGGCCTGACCTCGAGTTTCTGGGTCGCCATCGGACTGCTCGTGCTCTGGTCGCTGGCCTCCTCGGTGAGTCTCCCGATGCGGCAGGCCTATCTGAACGGCCTCATCGACTCCGACCAGCGAGCGACCGTGCTTTCGTTCGACGCCCTCATGTCCTCGGCCGGGGGAGTGGGTGCCCAACCTGCTCTCGGACGAGTCGCCGACGTCTGGAGCTATGGAGCCTCGTACGTCGTCAGCTCAGCAATCTCGGTGGTGGCCATTCCATTCTTCTGGTTGGCGCGACGGGAGAACGCACCGTCGGATCCCATCGTGCGGGCTGAGACGTAGCCTTCGGGGGCAATGAGCGGGAACCATGCTGCCGGGGGGTGCGTCTGAGGGACATGCGAGACACCCGCGCCCTGGTTCTCCTCCTCGGCCTGGCGCTGGCGGCAGCTTCCTGCGGAATCGACACCGCCACCGAACCGACTCCGACGACGACTGCCTCTTCTCCAACCACACCCGGTTCCTCGACCACGATCCCGCCGCCCACCACCCTCGGGTCGGACCCAGCTGTGCCGGACCGGTACTTCGTTGAAGGCACGCTTCTCGACAAGGAGGGGGCCGGCCCGCAGCTGTGCAACTTCGTCAACACCTCGCTTCCGCCGCAGTGCCGGGGCCTACCCGTAATCGGCGTCGACTGGGACGAGGTACCCGGAGCCGAGAGCGCCGGGGACACCACCTGGGCCTCTGTCAGGGTGGTGGGAATCTTCGACGGAACAGCCCTCATCCTCACGGAACCTCCCGGCGAGCCGGTCGGTGGAGAGCTTCCCCACGAAACACAGGACTTCACCTCCCCGTGTCCTGAGCCCGAAGGCGGCTGGGTGATTCGGAACCCGGCACTCACCGACGACACAGATTGGAACCGGGCCCGGATCTATGCCGAAGCCCAACCAGACTTCGCAGGGCTCTGGGTCGATCAGCTGCTCAAGCCGGGGGAGCGTGAGAACGAAGAGCACGACGCATCAACCTTCGTCGCCAACTTCACCTTCACCGGCGACCTCGACGAGCATCGGGCCGCCCTCGAGAAGATCTACGGAGGTCCGGCCTGCGTCAGCCAGGGCGTGCGGCCGCTCGCCGAATTGCGTGCGATCCAGGACACCGTGTTCGATGTGTTGTCGACCCCCGAAGCAGTCCAGGCCGGTATTCACGCCGGGTACGGCATGGGCTCCGGCTCAAATCAGTTCCGAGGAGTGGTCGAGGCCTGGGTGATGGTCGTCACCAGCCCGAATGCCCAGACCTGGGTCGACGAGCAATTCGGCCCCGGCCTGGTAGAGGTTCGCAGCTACCTCCAACCGGTCGACTAGCCCACCGTTGACCGTTGAAAAGCCGGTGACAGGTGACCGTGACCGCTGGGAAGCCGGTGACAGGTGACCGGTGACGGCAGCCCGAAGGGCTTCCTAAACCTTCTCGACCTTGCCGGCCTTGATGCAGGAAGTGCAGGCGCGGACCCGCTTGGAGTTGGTGCCGTCCTTGACCCGGACGCGTTGAATGTTCGGATCCCAGCGACGGCTGGACCGCTTATGGGAGAAGCTGACCTGTTTGCCGAACCACGGCTTCTTCCCGCACACTTCACAAATAGCTGACATTCGAGACCTCCAAGCGGCGGAACTGTAGCACGGACAGCGGAAAAGGCCCTGTCCAGTTGCCTCTGAGCGGGCAGCGCGCAGCGGGCAGCGGGCAGCGGGTTATCTCATATACTCGCCCCATGCCACCGAAAGCAACCCTCAAGGTCCAGGGTCTCAAGAACATCATGCAGCGGTTCTACGACCGGCTCCATGAGCACCGTGAGGCGTTGAACCTCCTCAATGTCTATCCGGTGCCCGATGGAGATACCGGGACGAATATGGCGCTGACGGTTGCCGCCGTCGTCGAAGAGGTATCGGGCGCCGAGACGATGGAGGAGCTTTCGACGGCCATCGCCCACGGGTCGCTCATGGGTGCTCGCGGCAACAGTGGAGTGATTCTCAGCCAGATCTTGCGAGGCCTTGCCGACACCTTCCGCTCGGCCGACACGGTGGGGACAGCTCAGATCGTCGACGCCTTCGACCGTGCCTCGACTGCCGCCTACGAAGCGGTCATGCGTCCCGTTGAGGGAACCATTCTCACCGTCCTGCGCGAGGCTGCCGAGGCGGCCGGCCAGACCCAGACGCCCGAGGGGGAGGACCTCTCCCACCTGCTGAGGCGAACCTACGACCGGGCGGCGGTTTCGCTCCAGAACACGCCCGAGCTGCTGCCTGTCTTGAAGGAGGCCGGTGTGGTCGACGCCGGGGGGGCCGGATTCCTCCTTCTCATGGCCGCCTTCCTGGAGGAGGTGACGGGTGAGGAAACGATCCTGCCGGCGGAGATCTTCAAGGTCGTAGCCGGGGTGATCGCCGAGGACGTGGCCGGCGAACATGACATCAGCGGACTTCGCTACGAGGTCATGTTCTTCCTCGAAGCCGAGGCAGAGAAACTGGAGATCTTCAAGCGGGAGTGGATGGAGATCGGCGACTCGATCGTGGTGGTGGGCGGAGACGGTGTCTTCAACTGCCACATCCACACCGACGACATCGGCGAAGCCGTCGAGTCAGGGATCCGGGCCGGTCGACCCTTCCGGATTCAAGTGACCGATCTGCTCGACCAGGCAGAAGCCGAGGCAACCCATCACCATCCATCACTGTTCGAACCGCTGCCCGCCTTCGCGGCTGCCGATCTCGGGGTGGTGGCAGTGGCGGTGGGGAGCGGAATCGTCGAGATGTTCCGGCAGCTCGGCGTGCAGGGTGTCGTAGTCGGGGGGCAGACGATGAATCCCTCTACCGAGGAGCTCCTGGCCGCGGTCGAAGCGGTCCCCGCCGGCGACGTGATCATCCTCCCCAACAACAAGAACATCGTTCCAGTCGCCAGACAACTCGATGCTCTGACCGATAAGCAGGTCGTGTGTGTTCCGACCCGGTCGGTCCCCGAGGGTCTGGCGGCCATGGTCTCCTACCTCCCGTCCGGTCAGGCCATCGCCGTGGTCGCCTTCGCCATGGAGGCGGCGATGGACGATGTCGCTACCGGCGAGATCACCCGGGCGGTGCGTGAGGCGGCCACTCCGGTCGGCCGGGTTCGGGAAGGTGATTGGATGGGCCTCATCGACGGAGACGTGGCGGTTATCGAATCCGACATCGACGAGGCCCTGACCGAACTGCTGACTCGTCTGGCAGAAGGCGACCGGGAAATCGTCACGATCATCACCGGCGCCGAGGCCGACCGGGCTGTGACCGGGGCGGCCCGGGCCTGGCTGGAGGAGGAGTACGACCTCGAAGTGGAGGTTGTCGACGGCGGCCAGCCGCTCTACCCGTACCTCGTCAGCGTCGAGTGAGCGCCGCCGACGGCGAGCGAAGCCTCGCATACCTCTCGACCATCCCCGTTTCCCGGGTCAAGCTTCTCACCGGCAAGCGGGCCTCTTCGCTAA
>CAXMQV010000127.1:0-91684 GCA_964195905.1 uncultured Gammaproteobacteria bacterium | reverse complement strand
GCTGCTGCGTTAGCTGCCAGTGAGGCTGAAGAGGTTGCGGCCCGTGAGGCTGAGGAGGCTGCTGCGTTAGCTGCCAGTGAGGCTGAGGAGACTGCCGCCCGTGAGGCTGCAGAGGCTGAGGAGGCCGCTGCCCGTGAGGCTGCAGAGGCTGAGGAGGCTGCTGCACTAGCTGCCCGTGAGGCTGAGGAGGCCGCTTCCCGTGAGGCTGCAGAGGTTGCTGCGCGTGAGGCTGAGGAGACTGCCGCCCGTGAGACTGATGAAGTCGCTGTCCATGAGGCGGAGCCTGCGCTCAGAGCTGTCGCCGATTCTGATCGTGTCGAGGACGCCCTTGATGAAGTGACTGAGGCCCCGGTCGAGGAATTCGGAGTCGAAGACTTGCAAGCAGAGCCTGAGTGGCTCGAAGCGGTTGAGGAAATGACTCTCGACGACATCGCCGAAGCGGGAGATGGTTTCGATTCAGACGCCATCGCTACAGCAGATCTTGAGGTATCAGAGGCCGATGAGATCGAAACCCCCACCGAGGTCATTGAATCGATAGCGGCCGGCGCCATCGCCGATGAAGAGCTCACCGAAATTGTGATCGAGGACGCCACGTTCGAGGTCGTTGATCTCGACGATGCCGACCTCCGAGCAGATACGGCCGAGCATATGTTTGAGGTCCTCGATTTCGAGGAAGAGATCAACCAAGACGAGCCTGTGGGCCACGACGAGGTCACCGCCGAGGTCGAGATCGATCGCGACGCGGGCGCGGACGACATTGAGAGCGAAATCGGGGCCGGGCTTCCCGGGGCCGAGGCCGCCGAGATACCGCCGATGCCGAACTTCGAATACGAGGTGCCCCCCGAATTCGGACTCGTCTCCAGCGAAATCGACGAGACCCGCGACGCGCTCGCCGCCTTCATGGTGCCGGCGGTGTCAGAGGGCACCCTCGAAGAACAGGTCGACGGGTTGATCGAGGGCTTGCTCGGTGACCCGGTCGGGGATGGCGAGGCGGCTGACGCCGATGAAGTGGTGGAACTCTCCGAGGGGCAGCTTGAGCTGCCGACCGTGGCCGACGCCGATGAGACTCTCTCGATGCTCGATGAAGCTCTCGCCTCCTCGGAACCGGAACCGGATCCAGAACCGGATCCAGAACCGGAACCGGAGACCGTGGAGGCGGCTCCGCTTCGGCCCGAGGACGAGCTCATCGCCCAACTCACCGGCGATCTGACGCTGCCCGATTTCGAGACCTTTGTGCAAGAAGACTTCGCGAGAGATTTTGTCGCCGAGCCGACTTTGGAGCACCGCGGATTGGCAGAGGCCATTTCGATGGCAGAAGCACCTGAGCCCTCGCCGGTCGCCGCTGCCATGCCGGGAGTAGACCATGGGCACGTCGGGTTCGAGGAGTTCGACGAGGACCTCCACTTTGATGACCCCGATGCGGTGGAGGATGAGGAGATTGTCCCGGAAGAAGTCGCCGATGACGGTGCCGACCCGTATGGGTCCGATCTGACGCTGCGGGCGGCTTCAGGGATCATCCTCGTGGCATTGCTGGCTGCAACGCTCTGGGCGGGTGGCGTCGTGTTCCTCCTGTTCATCGGAGTCATCGCCCTGGCGGCCCAGATCGAGTTCTACGCAGCGGTGAGGACTGCCGGGTATCGGCCGATGGCCTTGTTCGGGCTCCTCGGCGGGATCGGGGCCCTCGTCGGGACCTACCTGCAGGGCTCCGACGCCATTCTTCAGGCTCCCGTTGCCATTCCGGCCGCGCTCGGGTTGACCGTGGTCGCAACATTCGCCTGGTACGGATCGCAGGAGACCCCGCCGTCGGATCCCTGGCGCAATGGCCTCGTGACGATCCTCGGGGTGGCCTGGATTCCAGCCCTGCTGGCTTTTGTGCTTCCCATGGCGGAGCTCGAGCGCTCCACGAGGCTTCAGATCATCATCGTGGTACTCATCGCCGTCGCCGCCTTCGACGTCGGGAGCTATTTCGTAGGCAGGGCTTTGGGGAGCCGGAAGCTCTCACCGGTGCTGTCGCCCAACAAGACTGTTGAGGGATTGATCGGCGGCGTCATTGCAACCGTGATCGTTGCCCTACTGGCGGCCGCAATTGTCGATGTGTTCGATCTCGGCGCTGCCCTGGCGGTGGCACTCGGCGTGATCATTGCCTCCCCGCTCGGAGATCTTGCCGAATCGTTGATGAAACGATCCCTCGGGATCAAAGACATGGGCCAGCTGATACCCGGACATGGCGGGGTGCTGGATCGGATTGATTCGTACCTGTTCGCAGTCCCGATTGCCTACCTTGTGCTCCGGTGGACCGGACTGTTCTAACCCCCCTCGTCGTCCTTGGTGTAACCGGCTCGATCGGCAGGCAGACGCTGGACGTAGCCGATCGTCTCGGCATCCCGGTTCTGGCCGTAGCGGCCCGGCGGGGCTCAGACGATCTGATGGCCATCGCCCACTCCCGACCGGACGCCCTGGTGGTGGCGGCCGCACCTACCGGCTCGGAGCAAACGGCGCTTGCTGAGTCGCTTGGCGATCGGGTGAGCTTCGGCCCCGACCGTCTGGTCGAGTTGGCGAGCCTGCCCGGAGTGATCGTTGTCAATGCGGTTGTCGGTGCCGCCGGGCTCGAAGCGTCGGTGGCGGCGCTCCTGGCCGGGAATCGTCTGGCGCTCGCCAACAAGGAGAGCCTCGTTGCCGGCGGCCCGGTCATGGAGGCGGCCCGCCTGGAGGGTGGCGGTGAGCTCTTGCCGGTCGACTCAGAGCACTCAGCCCTCCTGCAATGCCTTCTCGGAGAGGAACCCGGCGCGGTGCGGCGCCTCATTCTGACGGCTTCCGGTGGCCCTTTTCGCGGTCGAAGCGCCGGGGAGTTGGCGGAGGTGACGGTGGCCGAGGCGCTCGCCCATCCCACCTGGTCGATGGGTCCCAGGATCAGCATCGACTCTGCGACTCTCATGAACAAGGCATTCGAGGTGATCGAGGCCCACTACCTGTTCGGACTCTCGTACGACGACATTGACGTGGTCGTGCATCCGCAGAGCATCGTCCACTCGCTTGTCGAGTTCGTTGACGGCTCCCTCAAGGCCCACCTGGGCGAGCCCGACATGCGGGTACCCATCCAATACGCCATCACCCATCCGTCCCGCCGGCCCGGCCCGCTGTCTCCGTTCTCGCTCGCCGGGCACACGCTCAGTTTCGAAGCTCCCGATCGTGAGGCCTTTCCCCTGCTCGATCTCGGGTACGAAGCCGGGCGGCGCGGCCAGTCTGCTCCGGCGGTACTGAACGCCTCGGACGAGATCGCCGTTCAAGCGTTTCTCGACGGCCGGATCGGGTTCTCGGCCATCGCCCGCGTCGTCGAGGGAACCCTCGAGCGGGTCTCGCTCAGGAAACTCGAGACGGTGGCCGATGTGATAGCGGTCGACGCCGAGGCACGATCGGTGGCGTCCGAGCTGGCCGGAACTTGCTAGCTGAAGATGACCGCTAGCTTGATCGACGGGAAGGACGGACAGTGTCTGCAGTAGCAATCATCATCGGGCTGTTCGCGGCCATCTTCTTCCATGAGGCCGCCCACTTCGCGACAGCGAAGGCCTTCGGGATGAAGGTGACGGAATTCTTCGCCGGCTTCGGCCCGCGCCTGTGGTCGTTTCGCCGCGGCGAAACGGAGTACGGGGTGAAGCTGTTCCTGCCGCTCGGTGGGTACGTGAAGATCACCGGCATGAGCCCGATGGAGGAGATCGAACCGGACGAGGAGCACCGCACTTATCGGGGCAGCCCGTTCTGGCAGAAGAGCATCGTGGTGCTGGCTGGCGTGGGAGCCAACTTCGTTCTGGCGTTCCTCATTCTCTACCTGGTTTTCACGGTGGTAGGGGTTCCCGAAACCGAAGCACGAGTGGGGGCGGTCATCGAGCAGTTGGACGACGGCACTCTCACGCCGGCGTCTCAGACCGACCTCGAGGCCGGCGATCTCATCCTGGCCGTTGACGGGGTCGCCGTGAATGATTGGGGTGACCTGCTCGTCGAGCTGAGGGACATGGCCGGGGTCC
The DNA here is from genome assembly GCA_964195905.1 of uncultured Gammaproteobacteria bacterium. GTDB lineage: Bacteria > Actinomycetota > Acidimicrobiia > Spongiisociales > SHLN01 > SHLN01. The sequence continues at coordinate 87,662 of CAXMQV010000127.1, read as the reverse complement.
CGCTCCAGCTCGACATCCTGCGGGGCGAGAGCCAGCTCACTACCACCCTCACACCGCTCGAGCGCGATGGGCGGGGCTTCGTGGGCATAGCCATTCCCGATGGCGTAACCCGGCGATATGGACCGCTCGAAGCGATCTCCGAAACCGCCGGCACCTATGGAGTGACGATTGAACGATCGGTCACAGCAATCGGGACGCTGCTGTGGCCCCCCAACCTGATCGGTCTCTTTGCTGACGCCGTTCAGGGCAACGACCCGGGGGAAACGCGGCCGGTCACCGTGGTCGGATTGGTGGGGGAGAGCTCAAATATCTTCGAATTCGCCGGCTGGGCCGGCATCTTGAGCCTGATTGCCTCGCTAAACATCATCGTGGCGCTGTTCAACGTACTTCCCCTGTTCCCGCTCGACGGCGGGCATTTCGCCATCGCCGCCTACGAGAAGCTGCGGGGCAAGGCCGTCGACGTCGAGAAGCTGGTTCCCCTGGCGGTCGGGGTCATCATGTTCTTCGTCTCCATATTCCTGCTTGGGCTGTGGTTTGACCTCTTCGGGCCAGGTCTCGACTTCGGCTAGCACGAGATATCGGCGGTAGGCAAGGCCCAGGCGGGTGCTATAGTCCGCGCTAGTTGAATTTGGACGCAGTGGGCGCCCGGCGCCCGCTTTTTTCGTAAGGGATCGGCGTGGACCGGCTATGGGACTCGATCGAAGCATTCCTCGCCCCGGAGCGAGTTGAGTTGGACGACCTGGAGTTGTCCGGCCGGACTTTGCGCGTGGTCATCGACGCAGAGGGCGGCATCGATCTCGATCACATAACTAACGTTTCCCGGGCCGTGTCCCGACTGCTCGACGAAAGCGACGGCCTCGTCCCCGAATCCTATAATCTGGAAGTTACCTCGCCGGGACTCGAGCGCAAACTGCGGCGCCCCCGCCATTTCGAGAAGTCGATTGGCCGCCATATCCAGGTCAAGACGACGGGTGGGGAGACCGTCCGGGGTGAACTGACGGCGGTCGATGAGAATGGTTTTGTGGTCGGTGAGGACGACCGTGAAGCTCGCATCGCCTTTGCCGACGTGGCAAAAGCTCGCACCCTGTTCGCTGTTCCCGCCAAAACCAAGCCTAAGAAGTAGGTAGCCATGCATTTTGAGATGATGGAAGCGCTCGAAAACCTGGAGCGTGAGCGCGGAATCCCCGTTGAGACGATTCTCGACGCCCTTGCCAACGCTCTCGTTTCCGCCTACAAGCGGAGCCCGGGAGCCGCCGAGGAGGCGCGAGTCACGATTGACCCCGATACCGGCGAGATGCTCGTCTACGCCCAGGAGTTGGATGAGGATGGCAACGTTGTCAGAGAGTGGGAGGACACCCCCGGCGACTTCGGCCGCATCGCCGCCCAGACCGCCAAACAGGTGATTCAGCAGCGTCTGCGTGACGCCAAGCGCGAGCAGGTGTACGACCGCTACCAGGGGCGTCAGGGTGACCTCGTTACCGGCATCGTGCAACAGGTCGATCACCGCTACGCCATGCTCGACCTTGGCGACGCCGAGGCCATCATGCCCTCATCGGAGCGGATTCCCTACGAGCGCCTTGATCGGGGAGCCAGGGTCAAAGCACTCGTCCTCGAGGTCCGTGAGGAAGGAAAGGGAGCGCCCATCGTCGTTTCCCGGAGCCACCCCGATTTCATCAAGGCGCTCTTCGAGCTCGAAGTCCCCGAGCTGATCGAGAAGGTGGTCGAGATCAAGGCGATCGCACGCGAGCCCGGACACCGCACCAAGCTTGCGGTGTTCTCGAATGACCCGTCCGTCGACCCGGTAGGTGCCTGCGTCGGGGCCCGCGGATCGCGAGTACGCCAGGTCGTCAATGAGCTCCGTGGAGAGAAAGTCGACCTCGTCCAGTACCGCGATGACCAGAAGCAGTTCATCGCTGAGGCCCTCAGCCCGGTAAGGGGCGTGCGTGAGGTCCGGATCAACGAAGAAGAAAAAGAGGCCATCGTCATCGTGCCAGACGGTCAGCTCTCGCTCGCCATCGGTAAGGAGGGCCAGAACGCCCGCCTGGCCGCCCGTCTTACCGGCTACCGGATCGATATCCGGCCCGAAAGCAACCCCGAGGGCATCCCGGTGGAGGCGGCCGAGGAAGTCACCGAAGAAGTCGAGGCGCCGGCCGGGCCGACAGAAGCCATCGAGGTGCCGGAGGAAATCGAGCCAGAGGCCGTCGCCGAGTCCGTTGCCGTTGCCGAGCCAGAGGCCGCCGCCGTTGCCGAGACCGAGCCCGAAGAAGTCGAGGCAGTGGTCGAAGCCGGGGACGAGGAAGTTGCCTCGGAAGATTCTGAGGAAGATGCTGGGGCCGAGGACGGAGAAGAAGGGGACGTCGGTGAGTAGGACACGGATTTACGAGCTTGCCCGGGACCTTGGTCTCGAGTCGAAGGACGTGCTGGCGCGCGCCCTCGAACTCGGGCTGGACGTGAAGACCGCCTCCTCGGGTCTCGATGAGGACGAAGCAGGGCTCGTTCGCCTGTCATACCAGGACGACTCCACCACCAAGACGGCTGCTGCCCCTGAGGCTGCCCCGGAGAGCGGTGAAGAAACAGTCGACGACATCAGCGACGAGGCCACGGCCGGGGACGACAGCGCCGCTGGCGATGCGCCGGCCGACGCGGTGATCGACGCCGGCGGTCTCGAGTTGCTCGACGTTCCCTACGGAGTCACGGTGGCCGATCTCGCCACCCTCATGGGCCGCCCGACCGGGGCGCTCGTGAAAGCAATCATGGCGATGGGCGAGATGGCGGCTGCCGCCCAGCCGGTGCCCGAGCACATTCTCGGCCCACTCACCGAGGCGTTCGGATTCCGCATCACCGTCGGGGAGCCGGAGGCCGAAGCGGTCGAAGAGGTCGTCTCACTCAGGGCGCTCGTCCATGAAGAAGACGCCCCGGGGGACCTGGTCCTGCGCCCTCCGGTTGTCACAGTCATGGGCCATGTCGACCATGGCAAGACCCAACTGCTCGACACCATCCGCCACGCCAACGTCGTAGCCGGCGAGGCCGGCGGCATCACCCAGCACATCGGTGCCTATCAGGTGACAACCGCCGGCGGCAAGCTCACCTTCATCGACACCCCCGGTCACGAGGCTTTCACTTCCCTCAGGGCGCGGGGTGCCAATGTCACCGATATCGTGATCCTCGTCGTCGCCGCCAACGACGGCGTCATGCCCCAGACTGCCGAGGCCATCAGCCACGCCAGGGCTGCCGGCGTGCCGATAATCATTGCGATCAACAAGATGGATCTCCCCGAGGCCGACCCCTTCGCCGTCCGGGCCCAACTCACAGAGCATGAGATTGTGGTGGAAGACCTGGGTGGCGATGTCGTGAACGCCGAAGTCTCGGCTCTCACCGGCGAGGGAGTCGACGGACTGCTCGAACTCGTGCAACTGACCGCCGAGCTCGAGGATCTCAAGTCGAATCCAGCGGCCAACCCCGAAGGAGTGGTCATCGAGAGCAATCTCGACAAGGGCCGCGGCCCGGTGGCGACCGTCATCATCCAGCGCGGGACCCTGCGGGTCGGCGATGTCGTCGTGGCAGGGGCGGTGGCCGGACGGGTGCGGGCGATGATCGACGACAGCGGCTCCCAGGTGAAGGAAGCCGGGCCCTCCACGCCGGTCGTCATCATGGGATGGTCAGAGGTACCGAGTGCCGGTGACCGGTTCCAGGTTGCCCCCGACGACAAGACCGCCCGCAGCCTTGCGGCCGACGCGTTTACCGAGCTGCGGGCCAAGAACCTCGTCGTGCCCACACCGCAAGAGCGGATGACCTCACTCCTCGAGGAGATGCGGACCGCCGATGATGCCGAACTGCGCTTGATCATCAAGACCGATGTCACCGGCTCGCTCGAGGCCATCAGGGACAAGGTCTCACAAATCGGTCGGGAGGGCGGCAAGCTCACCGTCGTGTCGGCTGCCGTCGGTGGCATCACCGAGAGCGATGTACTGCTGGCCGATGCCTCGCAAGCCGTCATCTTCGGGTTCAACGTGCGCCCCGATTCCAACGCCAGGAAAGCGGCCGAGAACGCCGGCGTCGATATTCGCACGTATCGGATCATCTACGAATTGCTCGATGAGATCGAGCAGATGCTCGTAGGGCAGCTCGCCCCCGACGAAGTCGAGGACCTCCTTGGAGTCGCCGAGGTGCGGGCTACGTTCCGGGCGCCCCGGCTCGGAACCATCGCCGGAAGCTATGTCACCGAAGGCGAGATCAGCCGCGGGGCCCGTATCAGGCTGGTCCGGGACGGAGTCGTCATCTACGACGGCAAGGTGGCGTCGCTCCGTCGCTTCAAAGAGGATGCCCGCTCGGTGGCAGCCGGCTTCGAGTGTGGCATCGGTCTGGAGAACTTCCGCGATATCAAGGATGGTGACGTGCTCGAGTCTTACCAGTTGCGTGAGGTGGCGCGGGTCTAGCGATGCACACGGCCGCACTGCGCGTCGAGCTTCGATTACCCGACGTCCATTCGCTCAAGGAGAAGCGCCACCGCATGAGCATGCTCACGACCGATCTTCGCAAGGCCTTTCCGGCGGCGGCGGTGGCGGAGGTGGGGTTCTTGGATCAGTGGCAGCGCACTTCGGTTGGAGTCGCACTCGTAACCGGCGAGGCAAGTCATTTGCAGCGGCTCATCACCGGTGTGAAGCGCTTCTATGAAGCCAGGCCCGATGCCGAGTTGCTCGACGTCACCGTCTCGTACCTGGAGAACGCATGAGAGGCGGTCCCCGGATGCGGAGAGTCAACGAGCTCTTGCGAGAAGTAATCGCCGAAGAGCTGCGCAGCCTCAAGGATCCGGCCATCGGGTTCGTGACAATCACCGCGGTGGACACCTCGCCCGATTTGCGCAACGCCCAAGTCTTCTACACATCGTTCGGATCCAAGGAGGAGCAGGCGGCCTCCAGCGCCGGTCTCGAACGCGCCACGCCGCACCTCCGGTCACGTCTCGCGGCCCAGGTGCGGCTCAAGTACACCCCGGCTCTCCATTTCAAGGTCGACAATTCGGTCGAATACGGGATGCGCATCGAATCGCTTCTGCGAGAGATTGGCGATGACGGTGATGTCTGACCAACTCGCCAGGGAGCGGGCGGCTGCCGTCGAGGTGCTGCAAGCGGTCGACGAGATTGCCGTCAGCTGCCATGTGAAGCCTGATGGTGATGCGCTCGGCTCGGCCATCGGGTTCGCCCGTGCGGCCGCGGCCGCCGGCAAGTCGGTGACGGTCAGCTTCAGCGAGCCTTTCGAGCTCCCCGGCTATTTCTCGCTGCTGTCGCTCGACTTGCTCGTCCCGCCGGGAGAGTTTCCGGCGGCCCCGGAGGTCATGATCACCTTTGACGCCGCCGATCGTTCCCGCCTTGGCACGTTGGCCGATTCGTCCGTTGCCGCCGGAACCCTGATCGTGGTCGATCATCACATCACCAATGACGGCTTCGGCGACATCAACCTCATCGATGGAGCGGCGTCTGCCTCGGCCCTGCTGGCCTTCGATCTGATCCGAGCGCTCGATTGGCCGATCGATGCCGACGCGGCGCTTGGCCTTCTCATGGGCGTGGTCACCGATACCGGTCGGTTCCAGTACTCGAACACCGATGCCCGTACCTTCCGGGTGGCCGCCGAGCTGGTGGAGGCGGGGGCCCATCCCGAGCGAATCGGTCAGATGGTCTACGAGAGCTCTCCCTTCGGGTTCCTGGCGGTAGCCGCAGCCGTGCAGCAGCGGGCAGTCCTCGAACCGGAGATCTCGCTGGTGTGGTCTGAGCTTCGCGAGGCGGATCTCACGGCAGCCGGGATCGAGGCCGTGGAGGCTGAAGGGCTCATCGACCACATCCGGATTGCCCGCGAGGCCGACGTCGCCATCCTGCTCACCGAGACGGCCGATGGCACCAAGGGCAGCCTGCGGTCGAGAGCGATCGTGGACGTCGGGGCATTGGCCTCGGCGCTCGGCGGCGGCGGCCACGCCCGGGCGGCGGGGTTCACGTTCGATGCCCCGGTGACCGGGGTCATCGAGCGGGTCCGGGAGTACCTCCGTGACCAATGAGGGTTTCCTGCTCATCGACAAGCCGTCGGGATGGACGTCCCATGATGTCGTGGCCAAGATGCGCGGTCTGGCCGGTACCCGGAAGATCGGTCACGCCGGCACGCTCGACCCCATGGCGACCGGTCTGCTGGTCCTCGGCCTGGGACGCGCAACTCGCCTGCTGCGATTCGTCCAGCATCTTCCGAAGGAGTACGTGGCTCGAGCCCAATTCGGGATTGCCACCGACTCACTCGACGCCGATGGGGTCGAGGTCGAGCGCGTCCCCCTTCCCGTCAGCCGCCAGGAGGTGGCGGCCGCGATGACGGCCTTCCGCGGCGAGATCCAGCAGATCCCGCCGATGGTCTCGGCCATCAAGATCGATGGCCAGAAGCTGTACGAGCTCGCCAGGCGGGGAGAAGAAGTTGAACGTCCGGCCCGCACGGTTCACATCCACGAACTAGAGCTGCTTGGTTTCGAGGGCGGTGAGTTCCCGATTGCCGAGATCCGGGTCGTATGTTCGAGCGGCACCTATATCCGGACGCTGGCCGACGACATCGGCCGTGCCCTCGGTGGTCGTGCCCACCTCGTTGGCCTGCGGCGCACGAGTATCGGCTCATTGCTGGTGGAAGAAGCTGCCGAGATGGAGACGCTCATTGCGGATGCCGATCGTATTCCGGGCGAGATGCTGTCGCTCTCGGACGGCCTGGCCGATCTCGCTCATCTCACCGTCGATGATGAACTGGCGGACCGGATCTCTCATGGTTCGGTTCTCTCTCTCGACGAATTGCCGGTACAAGCCGCCACCGCTGTTCTCGACGGCGCCGGCAACCTGCTGGCGATTTACGACCGGCATGGCTCGGGCGTCAAGCCTGAGGTGGTGGTGGCGTGAAGATCCTGGTAGGCGATCCGACGGTTTGGGCCCCCCAGCCCGGCGGGGTTGCGGTCTCGGTCGGCGTGTTCGACGGCGTCCATCTCGGGCATCGCCAGATGCTCCAGGCACTCTTCGAGGACGCTGCGGCCCTCGGCGCCCTTCCAATCGGCGCCATCACCTTCGATCGACACCCCCTGACCACGATCGCGCCTGATCGATCGCCGGCGCTCATCACCACCCCCGACGAGCGGCTGGCGCTATTCGAGGAGGCGGGGCTCGGGTTCGCCGCCGTCTTGACATTTGACGAGGCGATGCGATCGCTGCCTCCCGACGGCTTCGTCGAGACGGTCCTGGCCAACGGGCTCGGAGCGCGGCTCGTGGTGGTCGGCGACGGTTTCCGCTTCGGGCTGAACGCTGAAGGCGATGTCGATGAGCTTCGGCGGCTCGGTGATCACTTCGGGTTCGCGGTTCGCAGCGTCAAGCTGCTGGAAACTGGTTCGGGCCCCATCTCGTCGACGCTCGTACGGCGGGCAGTGTCAGAGGGCGACGTCGAAACTGCCGCCGGTCTGCTCGGACGGCCGTTTACCCGTTCGGGCCGGGTCGTCGCCGGCGATCATCGCGGCTCCGGGATCGGGTTCCCGACCGCCAACCTCGAAATCCGGCCCGGCCTGCTGGTCCCCGGCAGGGGTGTCTACGCAGTCATTGCCGTGCACGAGGGCAAGCGTTTCCCAGCCGTGGTCAACATCGGGGTTCGTCCCACATTCGATGGCATTCGTGAGGTCGTCGAAGCGCATCTCCTCGACTTCTCGGACGACCTCTACGGACGCGACCTTGCTGTCGAGTTCGTCGATCGATTGCGGGGAGAGCGACGCTTCGACTCTGTCGAGGATCTGGTCGATCAGATCGGCCGGGACGTCGAACAAGCGCGGGAGCGACTCCGCCAGTCCTGACCACCGGACGCGACAAACCCCTTGTACCCGGTCACCGGATTCTCCATGCTGGCCGGATGTTCATGGCGGTCATCTCCACTCTCGTCGTTGGTGTCCTCGGCATCGGTCACAGCGACCCCCCATCAACGGCGTCTGCGACAGTCGCCACGTCCACGACAGTGGCCGTTCCCGATAGTCCGGCGGCCGGGCTTGCCCTCGAGCCCGGGCCGGTAGCGCCCGCCCCTCCGGCGCCATACCGACCAACTCCCTCCCCGGCGGTGCCGGGTGGCGGGGCCGCTCTGACTGCCATGGTGGCGGGGTTTGCCCTCCTGGCCGGCCGGGCGAGGCGCGTCAGCAACGCCGAACAGACCATCCGGACCTCGCTGCAGGATGGCCTGTTCTCAGATGTTGGCCGCCGAGATCTCCTCGACATCCACCGTGCCGTAGCCAGTCTCGACCCGGGGGAGGCGAGCGCCGTGGTGGCCGGGCTCAGTGATAGCGAGTTGGGTGTGTGGATGCGCGAGCTGGACGGGTGGATGGGTGGGCTAAGTGCACTCGAACAGGGCAGGCTGTTCGACGACCTGGCAGCACGGCTCAATCCTGTTCAGCTGTCCCGGGTCATTGCCGAGGGCAAGCGTGTCGAGTTGATCGAAGCGGCGGCCGGCGGCTCGCCCCCGGCAGTACGGGTCCGCCTGGCCGTCCTGCTGTGGGCCTCCCAAAACCCCGCCGATGACGGCTGGCATCAGATCATCGATTTGCTGGCCGACGTTCCCGGCGAGACGATCGAGGAGGGGGTCACCGCGGCGCCGCTGGCACAGCTGTCGGCGGATCTTCTCGGCCGTCACCAGGTCGATCCACAGGGAGCGCTCCGGCTGCGGCTCGATTCGATGGCCGGCCTCATCGAGCTGGCGGCTGGCTTCACTGATCCAGGCCTCAAGGCGCGGTTATTCGTGGAGATGACACGACAGGTCATCGCCCACCAGCGCACCCCGGCGGTGGGTGGGGTCGAATACGAAGCAGTTCTCGGTCGGCTGGCCGCCCTGCTTCGCAGCGATCCCGGATCGGTCGTCGCCCGGCTCAATCACGATGTCGACCCGCACGGCAATGTCACCTCGGAGTGGATCAAGGAGATGATCGAGGCGGACCGTATCGACGAATTAGACGTGCTCCTGGCGGGCCTCCTGGGAGGAGAGCACCGCCTCGATCATTTCTCCGACGAGGGATCCGACCCGGCGTTTCCCTACCCGAACGCAGCCAATCTCGGGTACTACATCGGGGCCTACAGTCTGGCCGTCGACACCCTCGCCGACGACGCGGCCGAACGCATAACGCTCGTGGGAAGGCTCTTCTCAATTGTGACCGGAATTGTGCCGGGTCCGGGAAACAGCAAGATCCGGCTTCCCCTCGGTCCGCTCGTCGACACCCATGCCGAAGCGGTCATCGACGGCCTGCGCGATGAAGCATCGAGTCTCAAGCAGGCCTTGTGGGGGTTGGCGAAGCCGCGGACCCGCCGCGGCTTGCTGTGGAACGGGGTGGGAACCACGCAGTTCCAGGATGCCTGGGAGGAGGTTGTTCTCGTTCGGTGACCACAAACCCGCAGAATCATCGGGCCGCTCTATAACCTCGCCACTGTGAGCACCATCGACGAGCCGCGACAACCGGGTATTTACCGTGGGATTCTGGCGGCCCGCGCCGGGATGCCCGCCTGGATTCCCCATCTTCTGGTGATGGTGGCCGGCATGGTCGTGGCGCTCTTTGCCGGGTTGGCTGTGTTCCGGGCACTGCGCGGGCTCATCGTGCTTCTGCTCATCTCGGCGTTCCTCGCCACGGCGCTGGAACCGGCAGTCAACTACCTCGCCAGGCGCGGTTGGCGCCGGGGCCTGGCGACCGGTGCCATCTTTGTTGTTGTGCTGTTGGCCGGTTCGGCGCTCGTGGGGTTGATGGTGCCGCTCATCATCGACCAGACCCTGTTGTTCATCGAGCGGGTGCCGGATTACATCGACGATCTGGCAGTGCAGGCCGAGCGCTTCGGCATCGAGTTCTCGTCCGACAGGATTGCAGACGGGCTCACCGACTTCGATGCCACGCTGCAGGGATACGCAGCCGACCTGGCCGGGAGCGCCTTCGGGGTCGGGTCGCGTCTCATCAGCACCTTGTTTCAGGGACTTACGATTGCCTTGTTCACGTTCTACCTGGTGGCCGACGCTCCCCGCTTCCGTCGACTCCTCATGTCGACGCTTCCCGCCGACCGGCAACGCGAGGTGCTGCGCGTGTGGGAGATCGCCATCGACAAGACCGGCGGATACTTCTACTCGCGGGCCCTGTTGGCCGCCTTCGCCACGGTCTCGACCTGGGTGGCGTTTCGGATCCTCGGGGTCCCGTTCGCGCTGGCGCTCGCCTTGTGGCTCGGCGTGCTCAGTCAGTTCGTCCCCGTCGTCGGGACCTATATCGGGGGAGCGCTGCCGGTCCTCATCGCCCTCCTCGAGTCACCGGCCACCGCGATCGGCGTCCTCGTCTTCGTGCTCGTCTATCAGCAAATCGAGAACTACCTGCTCAGCCCCCGCATCACCGCCCGAACGATGTCGCTCCATCCCGCCATCGCGTTCGGTTCCGCCATTGCAGGCGGGACGCTCATGGGCGTGCCGGGGACACTCATGGCCTTGCCGGTGGCGGCCACCGTGCAGGCCTTCATCTCAACGTATGTCCACCGCCACGAGGTCGTCGACTCAGCGCTCACCGGCGATGGGGGAGTGGCGGCCGAGGCGGCGTCTCCATGATCAGGCGGATCCGTTCAGCGTCGCCCTACGAGGAGACCATCGGGTTCTCCAGGGCCATACGGGTTGGAAACCGCATCCTCGTCTCGGGCACCGCCCCGGTGCCTCCGCCGGGGGAGCCGGTTGCGTCGGGAGCCGGCGATCAGATGCGGCGCTGCGGCGAGATCATCGCAGCCGCCCTCACCGAGGGTGGCGCCACGCTCGACCAGGTGGTCCGGACTCGCATGTTCATCACCGATCCAGCCGACGCCGGGGAGATCGGTGCCGCCCACGCCGAACTGTTCGCCGGCGCTGCCCCGGCCGCCACCATGGTCGTAGTTGCCGCCCTCCTCGACCCCGCCTGGAAGGTAGAAGTAGAGGCCGAAGCGGTTCTCGATGTCACTTCTCGGCCGAGCCCCTAGTTCTCTCGCGTCAGGGGCCGAGAAGTCGACTGCTGCCACGGGACGGCTAGATAGGGGACGACCGGCGCCGCCGGCGCCAGGCCCAGAGAAACCCCATCACCGCGCCGCACGCCTGGTTGGGGTCTTTTTCGGGCAACCGGAAACGGCAACGGGAAACGGGTAACGATTCTTACCCGATGCCTGATGCCTGATGCCTGTTGGCGGTTCCCAAACAGCGAGCTATCGTTCTCGCTCTGCTACAGTTCCGAAAGCCGATTCCGGCGGAGTTTCCAAGGTGAATGACACCAAGACCATTATTGAAGAGTTCGGCAAGCACGCCACCGACTCCGGTTCGCCGGAAGTCCAGGTGGCGCTGATTACCCAACGCGTAGCCCATCTCACCGAGCATTTGAAGTTCCACGAAAAGGATCATCACAGCCGGCGTGGACTACTCATGCTGGTCGGAAAACGCCGTCGTCTCCTCAATTACCTGAAGAATCAGGATGTGGAGCGCTACCGCAGTCTCATAGCCAAGCTGGGACTTCGTCGGTAACCGGGGAGGCAGCCATCGGGCCGCCTTCAACGCGAATAGTCGCGAACAATGTGAGGACCCGGGTGGTTGTCAGTGGTGATCCCTTGTTACGAGCAAGGCATGACTACTGGTAATCGGCCCGCTTCCTCCCCAAACAAAAGGAGAGACGCGTGTCTGAATTCACCGTCAAGGGCCAGGTCGGAAACTCCGAGATAGCATTCTCGGCCGGCAAGACTGCCCTCCAAGCCGACGGGGCCGTAACCGTCAACGTCGGCGGAACCGAGGTCCTCGTGACCGCAACGGCATCCCGCCGCCTGCGCGAAGGAGTCGACTTCTTCCCGCTCACCGTGGACGTAGAAGAGCGCATGTATGCGGTCGGACGGATCCCCGGATCGTTCTTCCGACGGGAGGGTCGGGCCACCGAGCGAGCCATCCTCACCTGTCGCCTCATCGACCGGCCGCTGCGGCCATCCTTCAAAGAAGGGTTCCGCTCCGAGACCCACATCATCGCCACCATCCTGCAGGTCGATCATGAGAACCCCTACGACGTGGCGGCTCTCAACGGTGCCTCGGCGGCGCTCACGATCAGCCCGATCCCGTTCGAAGGCCCGCTGGCGGCGGTCCGCATGGGCCTCAAGGATGGCCAGTGGATGGCCATGCCGACTCACACGGACATGGACGGCGGCGTATTCGAGCTGACCGTTGCCGGAAAACGCAACAGCGAGGGCGGCATCGACGTCGTCATGGTTGAGGCCGGTTCCACCGAGGACGGGTTGCGTCTCATCGGAGAGGGCCAGCCGCCGAGCGATGAGGACACTGTGGCCCGGGGCCTCGAAGAATCCAAGGCCTTCATCGGTCAGCTCATCGATCTTCAGCTCGAGCTCGCCGCCAACTTCAATCCGGCCGAGGTCGAGTTCCCGCTCGTAACCGACTACACGCCCGAGGTGTTTGACCGCGTGTCGGCCGCCATCGGTGATCGCGCCATGGATGTCATTACCATTACCGACAAGAAGGCCCGCAGCGAAGCGCAGTCCGGCCTCCGCGAAGCGATCCAGGCCGAGCTCATCAGCGAGGACACCGAAGCCGACGAGGCCGCCATGGTCAAGAAGGCGTTCGGTTCGGTAATGAAGCAGAAGATGCGCCAGCGGGTGGTCTCCGAGGGTGTCCGTCTCGACGGGCGCGCCGCCGCCGATATCCGGGCGCTCGAAGCCGAGGTCGGCGTCCTCGATCGGACGCATGGCTCCGGGCTGTTCAAGCGCGGTGACACGCAGGTGCTCAATGTGACCACCCTCGGAATGCTGCGGATGGAGCAGATGCTCGACACCATCGCGCTCGAGGAATCCAAGCGCTACATGCACCACTACAACTTCCCGCCGTACTCGACCGGTGAGACCGGCTTCATGCGCGGTCCCAAGCGTCGTGAGATCGGCCACGGGGCGCTCGCTGAGAAGGCCCTGCTTCCCACCATTCCGACTTCCGATGACTTCCCCTATGCCTTCCGGCTCGTGTCGGAAGTGCTGGCGTCGAATGGGTCGAGCTCGATGGCGTCGGTATGCGGCTCGAGCTTGTCGCTCATGGACGCAGGTGTTCCGATCATTGCTCCGGTGGCCGGCATCGCCATGGGACTAATCGCTCACGAAGACGGGTTCGTCACTCTGACCGACATCCTCGGCGCCGAGGACGCTCTCGGAGACATGGACTTCAAGGTGGCAGGCACAGCCGATGTCATCACGGCCTTGCAGCTCGATACGAAGATCGAAGGCTTGCCCGAAGAGGTGCTCACCGGTGCCCTCAACCAGGCCAAGGATGCCCGGCTCAAGGTCCTGGCCGCCATGCATGAGGCGATCGAGGGGCCCCGCGAAGAGCTGCGGCCGTTCACGCCCCGCATCGAAGCGGTGCAGATCCCGCGCGACAAGATCGGCGAGATCATTGGTCCCAAGGGCAAGATGATCCGCGAAATCGAGGAGGAGACGGGCGCCACGCTCGACATCGACGATGACGGGACCATCCGGGTCGGCGCCGCCGACCAGGAGTCGATGGAAGCTGCCAAGAACAAGGTGATGATGATCGCCTTCCCGCCCGAGGCCGAATTGGGCAAGGAGTACGAAGGCGAAGTGGTGAACATCACCAAGTTCGGTGCGTTCGTCAACATCCTTCCCGGTCGCGACGGTCTGCTGCACATCTCCAAGATCGGCGGCAATCGCCGGATCGACAATGTCGAAGATGAGCTCAGCCTGGGCGACAAGATCCAGGTCGTGGTCGGCGAGATCGACCGCAACGGCAAGGTCAGCCTCAACATGGCCGGTGAGCCGCCCTCCGATGGCGGAGGCGACGGTGACGACGACCGCGGTGATCGCGGTCGTGACCGTGACCGTGACCGTGGTGATCGTGACCGTGGTGGCCGTGACCGCGATCGTGGTGATCGTGACCGTGGTGGCCGTGACCGTGATCGGGGCGGACGCTCCGAGAGCCGTGACCGGTCGGACAAGGGTGATAGCGGCGACAGTTCCCGCCGCCGCCGTCCCCGCTCGGATGAGGCCGCCGAGAACCGGAGCGACTCCGGTGACGCCGGCTCCACCCGTCGTCGGGCCGCCAGCTTCGAGGACGAGTTCGAGAAAGGCCTCGACGGCTAGTCTCCCTGGCTCATTTTCCGGCTTGCTGCAGCCCCCGGTCGTCTTCGGACGCCGGGGGCTTGCGTGTTGAAATAGGGTTGGGAAATGAGCGAGTGGTTGCGAGAGTTTCCTCGGCGGATCGTGCCCTTCCCGATCCGACTCTGGCTCCTGCAACTGCGCCGGTTGCCCGCTTGGCTGTGGGAGCGCCGGAGCATCGCCGGTACTCAGGCGACGTCCGATGAGCGCCAGGGGTTTCGTCATCTCCTGGCCGCCCATTCCTCCCCGCTGGCACGGTCGGCAACCGGTCTCGATCAGCATCTGCAGCTTGGCAAGGAGGTCAACGTGACTCGAGCGGCCGGCCTCCTCGATGGACTGATCGTCGGCCCCGGTCAGGTGTTCTCTCATCACCACGCCATCGGGCGACCAACGAGTCGTCGGGGCTTTCGTGCCGGACTCGAGCTCCACAACGGGGCACCTGCCGCAGGGATCGGTGGGGGGCTGTGCCAGGTCTCGAACAGCTTCTACTGGGTCGCAGTTCGCGCCGGGATGCACATCGTCGAGCGCCACCGGCACGGACTGGATCTGTTTCCCGATCATGAACGAACTGTTCCGTTCGGATGCGGGGCCACCGTCGTCTACAACTACGCCGATTTCCGTTTTCGGAACCCGCTTCCCACGCCGGTGATGTTGGCGGCCCGGGTGCAAGGCCGCTTCTTCGTCAGTGAGCTTTGGGCTCGGGAAGATCCGGGGTGGCGGGTGGAGGTGGAAGAGATCGATCACCGGTTCTTCCAGATCGGCGATCTATGGTGGCGCGAGAACCGGCTTCGGCGACGCATCATCGATCGCAATGGAGATGCCATCGTCGACGAGGAGGTTGCCCACAACCGGGGCCGGGTGATGTATCCACCCGATGACGGGGCGGTCTAGCCGGCGTTGGCGGCGAGGGCGTCGGCCAGCATGGCATTGACGATGGCGATGCCCGCCGAGTTCACGTGCAGGAAGTCGTAGAACTCAGCGGTCGTCCACGGGTGATCGGTCAGATCGATGTAGGTCAGGCCCTTCTCGGCTGTGAAGGCCGCCACCAGTTGGCGGTAAGCGTTGTAGTCGGTGACGCCGTTGGGATGCAGGTCGAGATAGTCCTCGGCGACGTAGGGCATTTCGGCCACCACGACCTCGATCCCCTGCGATTCCAGTTGTTGAACGAGTCGGCCGAGGGCGGCGAGCTCAACGCCCCCGAGCGCGTAGTCGTTGAGCGCCCGCTCCCTGGTGCGGGTCACGTCGAGCGGGCGGGGGTTGTAATCCTCGCCGGGCAGCACGAACTCGCCTGTATCGGGCCCGTCCGGGTTGTACTGGGTCACGAGGGAGGCTGGATCGCGCAGGAACGGGCTGATCTTGACGAGGGCCGACACTTCCGAGAGCGCTCGCTGGACCTTCTGACCGGTGGTCTCCTCGCCCAGGAATGTGGCCCGGCCACGGGAGTTCAGATATTTGTCGAATACCTCGGCGTTCGAGCTGCTTCCGTCGTTGAGGTCGCGGCTCGTCAGGCCGATCACCACCGTTTCGGGGGCAATGAGAGGAACCACAACGTTGAGTGTCCAATCCTCGGTCTGGCGCATTGAGGAACCATCCAGTCCGGCGTTGAAGAACGTTCCGAGGCCACTGCGCTCCTCCAGGTCCCGGGCGACGAAGGCAGCATTCACCGACGAGTTCCCGATCAACACGACATCGGTAGTTTCACCGGCCGCCGCCATCGCCTCCATCTCGGCGACCTTCCGGTCGGTCTGGGCGAAGTTCCAATCGGGGTTGGGGAGCCCTCCTGCCAGAACGCGAGCAGCCAGCTCCGAGAGCACGAGCACGGCGATGAAGATGATGAACGTCTTCGCCCCCGGCCGTCCGAGCATCCCGGCCCTGGGTGCTCTCTCGGATTGGGAATCAACCATGATCAGATCCTGGTCGGCGGCGGTGGCGTCGGGAAGGGCGCTCATCAGAATTGGAAGTAGATGAAGGGGACTGAACCGCCGCCGGTGAAGACGATGAGCCCAACGCTCATGACACCGTAGGCCAGGCCCCGGCTCAGCACCGGCCACTCGAGCGGGGCGGTCTGGTTTCTCGCCTGACGTTGGGCGAAGTCGATGATGAAGCTCAGCAACCCGAGTGGAGCGAGCAGGGCCAGCATCTCACCGGCCGCCACGAGGTCGGGAACGCCGCCCCGCAAGGTCACGATGCCGGTGAGGTAGTCCCAGGCCTGGGTGAAAGAGTCGGCCCGGAAGAAGATCCACGACAGCGCCACCAGGTGAAACGTTGCGAGGGTGGGAAGGATGTCGGCCATGGTGAATGAGTCGTCGGCAGCCTTGGGGCTCTTGTGGCGGAGGCTGCGGTGGGCAGCCAGATAGAGGCCGTGCAGGCCACCCCACACGACAAATGTCCAGGCCGCTCCATGCCAGAGCCCGCCGAGAAGCATGGTGATCATGAGATTTCGGTACGTGAAGATCGTGCCCCGACGATTGCCGCCCACGGTGATGTAGAGGTAGTCGCGCAGCCAGGTCGACAGTGAGATGTGCCAGGTGCGCCAGAAGTGTGTGATGTTGCGCGATAAGTACGGTTGGCGGAAGTTCTCCATCAGCTCGATTCCAAGCAGCCGGCTCGTTCCGCGGGCAATGGCGGAGTAGCCGGCGAAATCGCCGTAGATCTGAAGAGAGAAGGCATAGATGCCGAGCAGAAGGCGGAGCCATCCTCCCGAGCCCGAGCGTCCGAATGCCTCATTGACCATCGGGGCGAGCCCGTCTGCAATCACGACCTTGCGGAAGAGCCCGAGCAGGATGAGGTAGAGGCCGGACCGGATCTCGGGGGCGGTCAGGCGGACTCGCAGCTTCTCGATCTGGGGGAGCAGTCGGCTGGCTCGTTCGATGGGGCCGGCCACCAATTGCGGGAAATACGCGACGTAGACGGCGAAGCTCAACCAATCAGAGGTCGGCTGCATCTTCTTGCGATACACGTCGATCGTGTATCCAAGGGTCTGGAAGGTGTAGAAGGAGATGCCGACCGGCAGGAGGATGGTGAGGGTCGGCAAGTTGGGTTGGAGTCCGATCGAATCGAGGGCGCCGGCCGTTGAGTCGATGAAGAAATCGAAGTATTTGAAGAAGCCGAGAATGCCGAGGTTGACGGCGATGCTCACGAACATGAGCAGACGGCGAACTTTTGCATCCCGGCGGTCAGCTATCGCCTGGGCAACGTAGAAGTCGGTGAAGGTGGAGAGCACGATCAGGCTGAGGAAACGCCAATCCCACCAGCCGTAGAAGATGTACGAACCGACCAGCAGCAACAGGTTCTGGCGCTTGCGCAGCACCGTCCAGTAGAGGATGAAGACGAGCGGCAGGAATACTGCGAACTCGAACGAGTTGAAAACCATCTATTTCCTGTCGTGACCCCTGCCGCCCTGGTCTTCCCCCAGAAGCGGTCAGTGTACTTAGGTTGTCGGCGCCCACTCCGGGCCAGTTGAGCCGCTCTCCAACCCCTTTTGTAATCGAACATATGTTCGATTACTGTGAACTGTCCTATGACGTTGGAACTAGAGGCAGGAAAAATAATTGGGCTGATCGGAGCCCCCGGGTCGGGCCTGACCCGGCTGGGAATGGGACTGCTGAGGGATCAACCGGGGTGGGTGGCGTGTGTTGATGTGCGCGGGTGGCTCAACCCGCTTGCCCTCTGGGAGATGGGCGTGTCGGCCGAACGGATGGTGGTGGTCCGATGCCCCGATGCCCGCCGCTGGCCGCAGGTCACCGCCGCCCTCGTTGAGGGAATGCAAGCGGTGTATGCCGAGATTCCGGCTGGCGTGGCCACCCCTCTGTTGCGCCGCCTCGGGGCTCTCGCCCGAGTCCGGTCGACGTCGGTTGTCCTACGCCCGATCGATGGGGATATTCCGACTGGCATCACCCATCTTCGACTGGAGGCACAGGAGGTGGCCTGGGAGGGAGTCGAGCGGGGAAGAGGCCGGTTGGGGGAGCGGCGGGTCACTCTGGCCGCTTCGGGCAAGGGGGTAGGGGGGATACATCACATACTCGAAGTGGAGGATGATGGCGCGGACACTATGCGTGTGGTTTCCCGATTGGCCGTTGCGTTGCCTGGACGCGCCGTCGGATAGGCCGTGCCAGGTCGTCGATGACACCAATCGGATCGTCGCGGCCAATGCCCTGGCCCGCGGGCAGGGCGTGCAGGGAGGGATGCTGCGGAGAGAAGCCGAAGCCGTGTGCCCGTCTGTTGTTACGTATGGCCAGGATCGAGGGGCGGAGGCTGGAGGGTTCGAGCCCGTAGTGGCGGCGATCGAAGCCTTGATTCCACGGGTTGAAATGGTCCATCCCGGTCTCGTGTATGTCCCCGTCGGTGGGGCGGTCCGCTACTACGGAGGCGAGAGTGTCCTCGTCGATCAAGTGGTTGGTGCCATCGAGGCGGTGGCCGGCCCGGGGGCTGCCCTGGGAGTTGCCCAGGGCCCTTTTGCCGCCCACCAGGCTGCCGTATTGGCGGAGCGAGATGGTGGGCCTTTCATCGTCACCGACGAGGCGGCGTTTCTCTCATCGCTCGATGTCGGAGCCATCGGGAGTGATGAGCTGGCCTCGACATTCCGCTGGCTCGGGATCACCACGCTCGGCGAACTGGCAAACCTTCCCCGGGCGGCGGTGGCCTCCCGGTTCGGCACGCTCGGCCTGGATGCCCATCGCTACGCCTCGGGCGAGGATCGCGATACCCACCCGCGTATTGTGCCGGAGGACCATGCGGTTGAAGAGAAATTCGAAGACCCGCTCGTCAACCTCGAGCAGGCCGGATTTGCTTCACGCAACCTGGCTCACCGACTGTTGGATGGACTGAGAGCGGAGGGTACGGCTCCCCACCGGGTGGAAATTGAAGCCGAGTCGGTTGCCGGCACGGTGCTCAAACGGGTGTGGCGGAGTGCCGACCCCTTTGACGAGGCCAACCTGGCCGAGCGGATTCGATGGCAGTTGCGGGCCTGGGTGGAGTCGGGGGGAATCGCCGGTGGGTTGCGCAGGCTGCGTGTGATGCCTGCCGATGTGTCGGGGGAGGGGCGCCAGCTTGGTTTGACCGAGGATCCGACCAGCGAAGCGGAGGCCACCCGGGCTCTTATCCGTGCCCAGGCGCTGGTCGGGCCAGAAGCAGTGCTGCAAGCTCGCCGCCAGGGAGGCAGGGATCCACTAGACCAGGTCCAGTGGTTTCGATGGGGGGAACCGGCGCCTGCACCATCGCGAGATCCATCGGCTCCCTGGCCGGGACGCCTTCCTGCTCCGTCGCCCACGCTCGTGCCTCCCCAGCCCCGGCCGGTTGGCGTGGAATGGGAGGACGGTCTGCCCGCTCGGATCCGGCTCAGGACCCGGTGGGAACCGATTCTGTCCTGGGCCGGTCCATGGCGTCGAGTCGGGCGGTGGTGGGAGGGAGAGCCCTCCGCAGATCGCTACCAACTCGTTACCTCTGCCGGAGCCTTCCTCTGTGAGGTCCGCCAGGGGGAGGCGTTCCTGGTGGGGATCTATGACTAAAGAAGGTCACCGGTCACCTGTCACCGGTCACCGGCCCCGAATCAGAGACCCCGTTGGGTTATGGGTCGGGGGTCGGGCCAGACGTTGGGGTCCAGGTTGGCGTCGGTGCCGGCGAAGCGATCAACCGTTCCCGATCCCCAGGTGGCGGGCATCAGGGTGTGGTAGCCGGCTCCGAGTATCACGTCGGGGTCCAGATTGAGGTCGAGACCGGCCACTCGGGTGTCGACCTCGAGGGCGGTCCACGTGGGCGGCATGAGTGTGTGATAGCCGCTGCCGAGAATCACATTCGGGTCGAGGTTGGCGTCGAGACCGGTGAACCGGTTCACCCCCGCGGTGACATCACGGTAGACCATGGCCGTGAACGCCCCGTGTTCGGGGACCACGGCAGGATCAAAGACGGGGTCAAGGCCGGCCAGCCGGGATCCCAGGTCGACGCCGGTCAGGTCGCGGACGGCCAGGGCCGTGTACGGGCCGTGCTCGTCCCCTCGATCGTAGGCAGTCGTTGCTCCGTCGCCCCAGACGGTGGCGAGAGCTGCCGCTGCGGCGAGCACCACGAACGCCGCCATCCACTGGATCCACCGGCGGATTCGCGGCGCCGGAGGAGCCTTCAGCTGGGGCCGGAGATCGAGCCGCTGTTTCTCGGGCGCCGTGGGAGTTTTGGTCCCGGCCGACGTCTTCTTGTCGAGCAAATCCGCCATTATCATTCCTTTCTTCCCTTCAAGTGTCCGGCAGCGGGCTTGGAACGTTCCGGAGAAGTCCTTGCAAGAACCTTGTGATTGTGGTCACAAGCCTCTAGGCCGGAGGCGGTCGGCACGGTTGACTGAAGGTAGGAGGGACATGCGACCTGACACCGAGATCCTCATCCTTGGCCCTGTCGAGGCCCGTCGCAATGGTGAGACGATCCACATCGGGGGCCATCACCAACGGGCCGTCCTGGCGGCCCTGGTGCTCAGTGCCAATCATTCGGTTCGCGCCGACGAACTGGCCTGGGTGGTGTGGGGCGACGACCCGCCGCCGTCGGCCGATGGCACCATCCAGTCTTATGTCTCCCGATTGCGGCATCTGCTCGGATCCGACGCCATCCTCAACGAGGACCACTCGTACATGCTCGTGGCTGAGTGCGAGCAGCTCGACTCGTGCCGGTTCGAACGGCTCGTGCATGAGGCCCGGGCCCGTTTGGCCGATGACCCCGGAGCGGCTCTCGAGGCCACCCGGGCGGCGATTGCTCTCTGGCGAGGCCCGGTGCTCGGGTTGCTGGGCGACGAGGAGTTCGGGCACCTCGAGGCGATTCGACTGGAGGAGCTGCGATTGCTGGCGGTGGAGATCGAAACCGAATGCGAGCTGCGGCTCGGGCAATGGGCAGAATGCGCATCCCGGCTGCGAGCCCTCGTCATCGAGTATCCCTACCGGGAGCGATTCTGGCGGCTGCTGGTACAGGCGCTGTTCGTCGACGGTCGGCGCCTCGAGGCGATGGCGACCTATGACGAGTACCAGCGGTGGATGTCAGATTCGAACCTTGAATCTGAAAATACCTTCGATGAGCTGGTGGCGGCTACGGGCCGGTTAGGCGCCGGTCGCTAGGTCCTCGTAGGTGGCCCGGATGAGGGTCTCGATCTGTGAACGCATCTCGGTGGGGGTGCCACTCTGTTCCACAAGCGGGTGGATGACAACCCTGGCCCGTCCACCGCGCATTCTCCAATCGCCGGGTGCCCAGGCCCGTTCGGTTCCTTCGATGGTCACCGGCAGGATGGGGGCATCGACCGCGTTGGCGATGATGAACGGCCCTTTCTTGAACTCCTTCACATCATGGGTGCGGGACCGGGTGCCCTCTCCGTAGATGAGGAGGGAAAGGCCGAGCGCGAACACCTCACGAATCTGCTGGTTGATGAACTCGTACCCTCCGGCGCCTGCCTGCCGGTCGACCTTGACCATGTGCATGGTTTTGATGACTGTCCGGAAGAAGGGGATCTTGAAGACCTCTTTCTTGGCCATGAACCGGTAGTGGATGGGTTGGAGGGCGAGCCAGCAGACCATCGGGTCGAGGTTTGAGAGGTGATTGGAGACCACCACCTGCGGGCGCTCGGGGCGAAGATGCTCGCGGCCTTCCACCTCCACTCGGAGCCCGGCGACGAAAAGGAAGAACCGGGCCCACGTTGAGGCGGCCCGATCGGGCACCAGCCAGTGCCGGGGAAGCCGGCTTCCGAGGATGGCGATTCCGCCAAAGACGAGCGTCGAGAGAGCGATAGCGGGATAGGCGACCAGCGAGCGCAGGAAGGTAGCCACCTCAGGTGCCGTCGAACGCGGGCGGTCGCTTCTCGAGGAAGGCTTGCACTGCCTCCTGCAGGTCGTTGGAGTGGAGGAAGGCGGCGTTCCAGACGGCGACATAGTCGAGCGCTTCATCGACGCTCATGTGCCCGGTGGCGGCCAGCACCGCCTTGGAACCCTGCACCGCCAACGGGGAATTGGCGGCGATTGATTCCGCCAGCTCGGTGGCCGCATCGAAGAGAGCACCTGAGTCGTCGTAAACCCGACTGACCAGGCCCATCTCGAGTGCTTCACTTGCTCCGACATCTCTGCCGGTGAAGGCGAGCTCGGCGACGTAACCCGGGTTCAGGATCCGGGGGAGGCGCTGCAGTGTCCCCACGTCGGCCACCATGCCCATGCGGGTCTCTCGCACCGAGAACACCGCGTCGGTCGATGCCAACCGGATGTCACAGGCGGTGATCAGGTCCACTCCGGCGCCGATGCAGTAGCCGTGGACGGCTGCGATCACCGGCTTGGGGCAGCGGGCGATCGACGTCATTGTGCGCTGCATTATCTTGACCTGGGCGCGGGTCTGGAGCCGTCCTGCTACCCCGTGGTCGGACCCGAATCCCGACATGAGGGCGGCGCCGAATTCCTTGAGGTCGAGGCCGACGGTGAAGTGATCACCGCGGGCGGCGATGATGATTGCCCGTACCGCCGGATCATCCCCGAGGGAATCCATCGTTAGGGGGAGCTCGCGCCACAAATCTGCGCCCATGGCGTTTCTGGCATCCGGGCGGTCGAGCCACACGGTGGCGACCGATCTGGCCTGCTCGATTGTGAGGACCTCAGCCATGCGCCCAGGTTAGGAGACCGGCCACGATCGGGGGGTCGGCGGCAGCACTACAGTTGGAAAAACCCCCGAAGGAGACGTGTGATGGTGGATTTCAGGGACCGGGTGGCGGTAATCACGGGTGCCGGCGGCGGCCTCGGGCGCCGGCACGCTCTGCTGCTGGCAGAGCGCGGGGCGGCCGTAGTCGTCAACGATCTGGGCGGCAGTGTCGATGGCACCGGGCAAGCGTCGAGCGCGGCCGATGGCGTCGTGGAGGAGATCAAGGCGGCGGGGGGTGCGGCAGTCGCCGAGTACTCGTCGGTGGCGACGCCCGATGGGGGAGCCGCCATCGTGGCGAAGGCTCTTGATGAGTTCGGGCGGCTGGATGTGGTCATCAACAACGCCGGCATTCTCAGCGACAAGGCATTTCACAACATTGAGGTCGATCAGATCACCGCCGTGCTCGACGTGCACTTGCGCGGCGCCTTCTATGTGACCCGGGCTGCCTGGCCCCACCTGCGGGAGCAGGGGTACGGAAGGGTCGTCATGACATCCTCGGCCTCGGGGGTGATCGGCAATTTCGGCCAGGCCAACTACGGCGCCGCCAAGATGGGGATGGTCGGTCTCGTCAATGTGCTCAAATTGGAGGGGGCCAAGTACAACATCAAGGTGAACGCCATCGCGCCGATCGCGGTCACCCGCATGACCGAGGAACTATTGGGTGCCTTCGGAATCACCGCAAAACAGTTCGGGCCGGAGCTCGTGAGCCCGGCGGTCGCCTACCTGGCGTCCGAGCAGTGTGAGCTGACCGGTGAGGTCTGGTCGGTGGGCGGTGGATCGGTGAGCCGGTTCTTCATCGGCTTGACCGATGGGTACTTCAAACATCCCCTCGCCGATGGTCCGGTCACGATTGAGGACATCGCCGATCAACTCGACGTTATCCGGTCGACCGACGACTATCTCATTCCCGTGTCCAACCAGGACGAGTTCCAGAAGCTCGGAGCAAAATTCGGCGCTTGACGGCCGGCCGGCAATTGTGCTGCTGGTCTCCGGTTAGCTGCTGAAGTCGAGTTCGCCGTTTTCGACAGCCCCGGTGAGCAGCGAAACGAGGAACCGACCGGCGGGGTTCGAAGATCCGACCGACAGGGCACCGATGCGTTCGGTGAAGAGCTCGGTCAGCTCCTCGTTGGTGCAGCCGGCCCCGGTGGTTCGCCGTTCCAGGTCGTCGGTGGGCTGCACGAAGTCGACTAGCCGGCCGTTGCCAGCTGATGGATGGCAAGCAGGACTCCGTTGCGGACCCGGACGACGACGGTGTCGGCCACGAACTCGTTGCTGACTCCCCGGGTTGAGCTGGCAAGCAGCACGTCGTCGGAGAGCTCGTAGCGAAGGCCCTCGGTAGTCACGCCGTCGGCCGGCTCGCCAACCGCCAGCAGGGTCAGCAGGTCGCCTGATGTGCCGCGGATCGTCGCTTCATGGCGGATTGCGATGATGTGGGCACCATCGACGAGCCACTCGACGTCGAGCTCGGCCCAGCCGGGAGATGTCAGCAACATGGCGTTGGCCAGGAGATGGTCGATCCGACCGCCTCCACCGCCTATCACGACGATCCGGGCGGCACCATGCCGGACGGCTGCCGCGAGGGAGAGCTCGAGGTCGGTGGCATCCTTGTCGGCCGGGTGCTCCTCGATGGCAATTCCCGCTTGCCGGGCGCCGGCGAGGCCTTCAGGAGAAACCGAATCGAGATCCCCAACGAGCAAGTCGACCGCTACCCCCAATGAGGCTGCGAGATCGAGCCCGGAGTCGGCCGCGATCACAAAGTCGGCCTCCGGCAGCCGCCCGGTCAGCGCAACCGCTTCCCCTCCGGCGAACACGAGCACAGTCTTGGTATCCATGTCGTGATCTTACGAGGTGCGATCAGAGACTTGCCCGTTTCCCGTTTTCGCTATGCCTGACGCCAACGATTCTTGCTGTCAACTGTCAACTGATGCCTGATGCCTGATGCCTGATGCCGATTGGCGGGTAGCGGGCGGCGGCATTGCTAACTTGGCCGTATGAACCAACCTGCTGATATCGCCGTGATCGGCCTCGCCGTCATGGGTCGCAACCTCGCCCTCAACATGGCCGACCATGGGTACCAGGTCGCGGTCTACAACCGGACCACCACCAAGACCGACGCCTTCATGGAAGAGGAGGGCCGGGCGGCCGGGATCGCAGCCGCCGCCACCCTCGAGGAGCTGGTCGGGATGCTGGCGTCGCCCCGACGGGTGATGATCATGGTCCAGGCCGGGTCCGGCACCGATGCGGTCATCGGTCAGCTGGTTGGCCTGCTCGATGATGGCGACATCATCATCGACGGAGGCAACGCCCACTACGAAGACACCATTCGCCGCACCCGTGAGATCGAAGAGCAAGGGCTCCTCTTCATCGGGACCGGCGTCTCCGGGGGTGAAGAGGGTGCCCGATTCGGCCCGTCAATCATGCCGGGCGGCTCGGTGGCGGCATGGCCGGCGGTCAAGGACATTCTGCAGGCAATCTCGGCCAAGGTGGCGGACGGCACACCCTGCTGCGATTGGGTGGGGAGCGACGGAGCCGGCCACTACGTGAAGATGGTTCACAACGGCATCGAGTACGGCGATATGCAAGTGCTGGCCGAGGCCTACTCGCTCATGTACGCCGGGCTCGCCATGTCGCACGACGACATGGCCGCGACGTTCCGGAGTTGGAAGGACGGGCCGCTCGATTCGTACCTCACCGATATCACCGCCGACATCATGGCGGTGCGCGATGGTGATGGGGAGCCGCTCCTCGAGAAGATCCTCGACACCGCCGGTCAGAAAGGCACCGGGAAGTGGACCGGAATCTCCTCGCTCACGCTCGGAGTGCCGGTAACGCTCGTAGCCGAGGCCGTGTACGCGAGAGTTCTGTCGGCCCTGAAGGACCAGCGGGAGGCGGCCGCCGGTCTTCTCAGTGGACCCGATCCCGCCATGAGTGGAGACCGTGCCGGGATCGTTTCCGACATCCACGACGCGCTCTACGCATCGAAGATCGTCAGCTATGCCCAGGGGTTCATGTTGCTGCGGGCGGCGGCCGTCGAGTACGGGTGGAACCTCGACTACGGCGCCATCGCCTATCTCTGGCGCGAGGGATGCATCATCCGGTCGGTGCTGCTCGAGCACATCAAGGCTGCCTTCGATGGAGCGCCCGATCTCGCATCGCTTGTGATCGACGACTACTTCCGCGCCGAGCTCGAGAAGGCTCAACCAGGATGGCGTCGCACCGTCGTGCGAGCGGTTGAGGCCGGGATTCCGGTTCCCGCCTACTCGAGCGCTCTCGCCTTCTACGACGGGTATCGCACCGCCCGGCTGCCCGCCAATCTGATCCAGGCGCAGCGGGATTACTTCGGCGCCCACACCTACGAGCGAGTCGATCGGCCGAGGGGTGAGTTCTCCCACACCGAGTGGCTCGAGGCGTGATTCGCTGCCCCGGGGCAATCCAGCGCCCTGGCTAGCATCTGAACCGTGACCGACAGCGAGATACCCGAGTCCGAGATCCTCCCACCGCCCGCGCCTGAAGTCGTTGGCGAGGACGTTGTCGAGCCCGATGAGCCGATGGTTTCCGAGCCGCTCAAGCTGGTCCGGATTGCCTCGATGACCCAGGCGATGCTCGTCGAGGTACGCGGTATCGAGCTCGACGACCACGCCGTCGCCCGTCTTCAGAACGTTCACAGTCGGACCCTGGAGTCGTTGCGAGAGATCATGTCCGATGAGCTGCGCGACGAGCTCGACATGGTGGTACTCCCTCTTCAGGAGGGGGCGTCCGAGGCGGAGGTGCGGGTCGCTCAGGCACAGCTGGCCGGCTGGCTGGAGGGCCTCTTCCATGGCATTCGCGCCAGCCTCTGGGGCCAGCAAGTCGCCGTACAGCGATCGGCCCTGCAAAACCTCGAAGCCCTCCACACCCTCGACGCTAAGGAGTCCGACAAGGACGCCGGCTCCTCCGGGCTCTATCTATAGAGCGCCCTGGGCGAGACGCCCGTAGGTCTCGTTGAGGGATCGGATCATTTCGGCGACCGTGTCATCCACTTGATCGGTCGTGAAGCGCCACTGCCAATTGCCGCTGGGCACGCTCGGCACGTTCATGCGCCCTTCTTCACCAAGGCCGAGGAAGTCCTGGAGGGGGGCAACAGCGGTATGGGCGATCGACGACCAGGTCAGGCGCAGTAGCGCCCAGTGGATGTCTTCGGGAGTGGCGGCGGTGTAGCGAAGGGCGTACTCCTTCTCGTGGTCGGCCGCACCCTCGAACCAGGCTTGCACCGTGTCGTTGTCGTGGGTTCCCGTGTAGGCGACCCAGTTGGCGCTGTCGTAGTTGTGGGGAAGGAACTCGTGGTCGGGTCCCGATCCGAACGCGAACTGGGTCACTTTCATCCCGGGCAGACCGAACCGTTCCCGGAGACGGCGGATACCGGGTCCCATGTCACCGCCGAGATCCTCGGCGATGAGCGGCAGGTCGCCGAGCTCGTCCCGAAGGGCCCTGAGCAGTCCTCCGGCCGGGCCCCGGCGCCAGCGACCCTCGACGGCGTTCTCAGAACCCCCGGGGACCTCCCAGTAGTCGTAGAAACCCCGGAAGTGGTCGAGACGCACAATGTCGACCATGTCGAGCGTGGCCCCCACCCGCCTGATCCACCACTGGTATCCCTCGCGGCGGTGAACGCTCCATCGATAAAGCGGATTGCCCCACAGTTGACCGGTTTCCGAGAAGTAGTCGGGGGGTACGCCCGCCACCACGGTCGGCTGCCCCTCGTGGCCGATCGAGAAGAGGTGCCGGTTGGCCCACACATCGGCCGAATCGTGGGCCGCGAAGATGGGGATGTCGCCGATGATCTGGATACCGTGTTGGCGGGCGTCGGCCCGCACCCGTCCCCATTGCCGAAAGAACATGAACTGCTCGAAGGCGACCCGCGCCCGGACGTCGGCCAGGTCGAGTTCAGCCAGGCGGATCGCTTCCGGTTCGCGATCGCGATACTCAATCGGCCACTCCGCCCATGAGTTGAGATTGTGGGCCTCCTTGAGCGCCGTGAAGGTGGCGAATTCGGGTAGCCAGTCGCGGGCGGCGCGTCTGAACGACTCGAACTCGATCCGGATCGGGTGATCGGTCGGCCAGCTCACCATCCGCTGGTAGGCCGCCCCCAGCAACTGGCGCTTCCATGGAATGACGGCCCCGTAGTCGACCGGACCGTCGGATAGGTCCGGCGGTTCAATCGGGTCAAGCAAGCCATCGTCGATCAGGCCATCTGGGCTAATGAGGTACGGATTGCCGGCAAAGGCTGAGAACGTCTGATACGGGCTGTCTCCATAGCCGGTCGGTCCGAGGGGGAGTACTTGCCAGATCCCACACCCTGCTTGATCCAGGAACTCGATCCAGCGGTGCGCCTCGGGCCCGAGATCGCCGATCCCGTACGGGCCGGGGAGGCTCGTTGGATGAAGGAGTATTCCGCCGTTTCTCGTCATCGTTCGGCAGGCTAACCCGTCGGGAGCCATCTGGCGGTGGGCCTTGAGGGCTTCGCGTGCCACCGCGGCCCGGTTGTAACGACCCTGGATGCGGCCGAGCAGTTTCCGTTGACCTCACAATGCGTGATCGGAGCAATACGGAGTGCGTTCAAGCTATTTGCGCCGGGGCGCCTCGGCGATCTAAGTTGGTTTTTCGCGATAAGTTTTCGCGAGGTTGTGCCGATGAGGGATTTATGAAACCGACGTGTATCTGTGTTGCAGTGGGCTGTTGCCTGGTCCGAGAGAGCGGCGACGCTTACTGCGCCGACCATCAAGAATTGAACGAGGCCGCCTAGCCGGGCGCCTCTTCGACGCCTCGCCCGCCTGGGCCGGGCATGTCGGCAAGAGCGCGATCCACCGCGACCGAGATGTGGTGGGCGAAGTGCTCGTGGCCGTAGCTCGATGCGTGGAAGCGATCTCCGGAGAACGTCATCCGGTCAGTGCGGAATGCCTCGGATAGGTCTCCGCGGACGTCAACCTTGACAACGCCGGCGTGACGGGCGGCCACGTCGGCGGAAGCCCGATCGAATCGCCCTGATCGCTTGGTGAGATACCAGCGCAGGAAGCGGGGGAGCCGGGGTACCGACCCGATATCTCCTACCCCGACGACGACCACTCTTGTGCCGTCTGCCGTCAGGGCCTGGACAATCTCTTCCATCTCCTGCTCAAATCGCCTGACCGGGACTCCCCGGATTGCGTCGTTGGCGGCGACCGACACAATGGCGAGGTCGGCTTCGAACTCCAGAGCAGGACCGAGCTGATCGGCGATCACGTCGGATGCCTTCGAGCCGCCGACCGCAACGGCCCGGAGGTGGACGAAATATCGGTCCGTCAAACCGTGGGCGACTTTCCGAATCCAGGCGTCGTCGATGTGATTGACTCCGGGGGCGGTGATGGAGCTGTCGCCGAGCGCCACCAGCGTGAGCCCCGGCTTGCCCGGGTCACCGAGCGCCCCGGAGGTTTCATAGTTGTCGTACGACGGCAGATCGGGGCGGTGGGCGGCATAGAGGATCTGACCGATGATTGATCCGAGCGCGGCCATGGGCAGCAGTGGCCATGTTCTCGTCCAGCGCATCCGTTCGTACCTCCGGGCTGGGGATTCTAGAGTCGCGAGGTGTCAGTGATAGCGCCCAGGTTCGACCCCGGATTTCCGTTCGCCACCTACACCCTATGGCGGGGCGCCCAGTGGGCGGTGTGGCGCACATTGCCCCGTGTGTGGGATTTCGAAGTGGTCGGGGAAAACGCCATTCCGCCCGGTCCGGTGGTCATCGCTGCCAACCACTTCAGCCACGTCGACCCCTTCGTGGCCGCGGTGGCAACCGAGCGGCCGACCCGATTCCTCGGAGTGGATGAGCTCTTCGGCCGGTCGCGGTTTTTCGATGCGCTCACCTACTACCTCGGTGTGATCCCGATGCCGCGCGGGACCGTACCGCTCCAGTCGATGCGCACCGCCCTCAACCACCTCGGCACCGGCGGGGGAGTCACTCTCTTCCCCGAGGGTCGGCGTGTGAGCGCGTGGGGTGAGAGCCCGCCCAAGCAGGGCGCCGCCTGGCTGGCCATGCGGGCGAGGTGCCCGCTCATTCCGATGGCCCTGTGGGGCACCGGGGAGGCAATGGGATTGGAGGATTTGAAGCTACGCCGGCATCCGGTGAGGATTGCAATTGGCGCGCCCATGTACCCGGCTCAGTATGAGGATCGGGGCGCCATGACCGAGGCGTGGTACGACTGGATGACGCGGGCCCTCGCCCTGCTCGATGCCCGCCGGTAAGGGGTGGGCGGTACCATCTAGGCCGAT
Organism: uncultured Gammaproteobacteria bacterium; assembly: GCA_964195905.1. Lineage (GTDB taxonomy): Bacteria > Actinomycetota > Acidimicrobiia > Spongiisociales > SHLN01 > SHLN01. The sequence continues at coordinate 57,582 of CAXMQV010000127.1, read as the reverse complement.
GTCCGCCGCCGTCGACCCCGAAGAAACCCCGCCATATCGGGAGCACCTTGGTCCCCGCTCACAGTATCTGCGCGACGTCATTCTCGGCGTAAACGACGGCCTGGTTTCCATGTTCCTGCTGGTGGTGGGTGTCGTCGGCGGTGGCGTCGACTCGGATGTCGTGTTGCTGGCCGGCATGGCGGGAGCCTTCGCCGGAGCCGTCTCGATGGCGGCCGGCGAATACATGGCGACCAAATCGCAGGAAGAGGCCATCGACGGCGAGCTGGCACTCGAGCGAGAACACTTCAAGTATTACAAGGAGCGCGAGCTCGACGAAGTAAGGGACTACCTCAGCAACATCGGGGTAGGTCCGGCCGCGATCGAGGCGGTTGTCGAGTCGGCCGCCGACGACGACGAAGTCCTCATGGAGCTCATGAAGGCATTCGAGTTTGGCGTCATCGATGACGGCCGGCGAAATCCTGTGTTCGCCATGGTCATGTCCGGGGTGTTGTTCCTGGCCGGCTCGCTGCCAAGCGTCCTGCCCTTCGCCTTCATGAGCAACCCGGATCGGGCCCTGATCGTGGCTGCCATCGGTGCCGCCATCGGCCTGTTCATAGTTGGCGTCGTCAAGACCCAGATGACCAGGACCAACCCGCTCAAGAGTGGCCTCGAAAACGTCGCTGTGGCCGGTGTCGGCGCCATCGTCAGCTATTTCATAGGCCTCGGATACGACAGCTTCATCAGTTGATCGGCCTGCGGCCGATCAACTGACGAGTCGCCGGTCACCCGTCACCCGTCACCGGCAAGAAGACCTATGGGCACTGAGTTCGTTGAGTCTCCGACCGAAGCGCGAACGAAGGTTCTGGAAGGCTGGTGACCGGTGACCGGCGACCGGTGACTAGCGATAGATCGGCGGAGCCGATCTATCGGTACATGTCCTCAACTGTTCCCGCGTACTTCTTCATGACGATGGCACGGCGAAGCTTGAGGGTGGGGGTCATCTCGCCGCCGTCGATCGTGAAGTCCTCCGGCAAGATGCGGAACTCGCGTACCGCTTCGGCACGAGATACCGCCTTGTTGCCTTCGTCGATGGCTTCTTGCACCGCTGCCTGCAGGGCCGGGTCATCAACGAGGTCGGCGATCCTACTGCCGGCCTTGCCGTTCTCTTCGGCCCATTCGGGGAAGGCGTCCGGATCGATTGTGATGAGGCATGCGATGAACTTCTCGCCATCTCCGACCACCATCGCCTGGCTCACGAGGCCGTGGGCCCGGATTCGATCCTCGATCACCGCAGGTGCGACGTTCTTGCCGGCGGCGGTGACGAGGATTTCCTTCTTGCGCCCGGTGATCCGGAGGAAGCCGGCAGCATCCAGTTCGCCGATGTCGCCGGTATGGAACCACCCGTCGGGATTGATCGACTCGGCGGTGGCCGTGTCGTTCTTGTAGTAGCCCGTCATGATCTGATCGCCCTTCAACAGGACCTCGCCGTCATCGGCGATGGCGACCCCACCGCCGGGAAGCGGCAATCCGACTGAGCCGATTTCGGTTGCTTCCGGTCGATTGAAGGTTGAAACGGCGGTGGTCTCAGTGAGGCCGTAGCCCTCGAGCACATGGATGCCGGCACCCATGAAGAAGTGGCCGAGCCGTTCTCCGAGGGCAGCGCCGCCCGAGACCGCATAGCGGACCTTGCCGCCGAAAACGTCGCGCAGCTTGGAGTAGACCAGCTTGTCGAAGATCATGTGCTGAACCTTGGTCAGCGGCTTCACCCGGCCCGCCTGGGTCTGGCGAGAGAACTCCTCGCTGACCTTGGCGGCGTAATCAAAAATCTTGCCCTTGCCATCCGCGTGCGCCTTGTGCTGGGCGCTGTTGTAGACCTTCTCGAACACCCGGGGCACGCTGAACACCCAGGTCGGATGGAACATGCCAAGTTCTTCGACCAGCTGGGGGACGCCGGTGGAGAAACCGATCTTGACGCCGCTCGAGAGGCAGCCGACCTGGACGATCCGGGCGAAGATGTGTGCCAGGGGGAGGAACATGAGAGTTGAGTTGCCCTCATCGAAGATGTCGGGCATACCGGCGACAACCTGGCGAGTCGTAGAGATGAAGTTGTGGTGGCTCAACATGCAGCCCTTGGGGCGTCCGGTGGTCCCCGAGGTGTAGACGAGGGTGGCGAGATCATCGTGTTTGATGGATTGCCAGCGCTTGTCGACCTCTGCCGGGTCCACGGCGGCGCCTGCTTCGAGGAGGTGGTCGAAGCCACCGTGCTCGATGACGATTGAATGTTCGCAGGTGGGGATGCCGGCGGAAACGGCATCAAACGTGTCTTTCATCTCCTGGGATTCTGAGATGACGGCGACCGCCTCGCTGTTCCCGATGATCCACTCGACCTGCTCTTCAGAGGAGGTCTCATAGATCGGCACCGTGACGCACCCGGCGGCCCAGATGGCGTAGTCGAAATAGGTGAACTCCGGGCGGGTGCCGCAGTGAAGAGCCACCTTCGATCCGGGTTCTATGCCAAGGGAGATCAGCCCGGCCGCCAGCTTTCGCACGTTTTCGGTGAACTCACGGAGCGGGACGTCGACGAACTTGTCTCCATCCCGGTAGGCAATTGCAGAGCGGTCTGGATCGCGCTCGGCCAGGGCAAACAGGGCACTAATGGCGTTGTCGTCTGGGGCGACCGTAGCCAACGCGGGCGAGTGAAATTCTTTCATCGATGAGCCTCCTCACGCCAGCTTAGGGAATTCCCGCAGGCCTGCCCGGGCCGTTAGGCCTCTTTTGTCAGCCGTTTCTGCAGGGCCTTATCGATGAGGGCGTAGCTGGCCGAATACTCGAGGGGATCCCCACCGTAGGGATCGGGAATGGGCATACCTTCGGGGCTGAGGAGTTCCACCCTGGCCGCCGGGTCGATCGCGAGCACCGAGCCGATGTGCTCGTCCTCCATGGCATAGACGAGATCACTGGCGGCGAGCACCTCGGCGGTGAGGTGGGTGGCCCGGTGATCTCCGAGATCGATGCCGACCTCGTCGGCAACGGCGATCCCGGTGATGGTGGCCCGGTTGCCGGTCAGAGCGATCGTTCCGGCGCTGACGAATTCGAGGTCGGGCCGGTCACTCCGATCGCGGGCGAGCGCCTCGGCAAAGGGCGATCGGCAGATGTTGCCGCTGCAGACAAACAGGACGCGCATGGAGCAAGCATAGGTTTTGTGGTTGAGAGGAGGTCACAGTCACATCCAGGATTCGAGAGGATTGTCGATACCCATGTATGGCATCGCCGACACTCGTCCAGTCTCTCTTGGCCCAGGCTGAGGGCCATCTCGGGAACGCTACGGTTACCCGGGTTCACATTCGTGTCGGTGCACTCTCCAACATCTCGCCGACCTCGCTGCAGCGTCACTTCACCAACGCGGTGGCCGGGTCGCCTCTCGAGGGAGCCGAGCTCGTCTTCCATGTCGACTCCGATCCGCTCTCTCCGGATGCGCTCGGCGTGCATGTGGTTGGCGTCGATCGGTTCACCTGAGCCTCAGCTCCTACAATCACGGGGTGCGACGCATTGCGGCCCTCACGTCAGGCGGGGATGCCCCGGGTATGAACGCCGCCCTCCGGGCGGTGGCGAAGGTGGCCGCCGCCGGCAACGTGGAGGTGATCGGCGTCGAGCAGGGATACGAAGGTCTGATCGACGGCCGGTTCGTCGACCTCACAGTGCGTCTCGGGCCCGATCGGGTGCGATCGCAGCGAGAGGTTGACGCCGCCGGTGGGCTGGGCGGGACCATCCTCGGGTCGAGCCGCAGTGAGCGATTTCTCCAGTCGGAGCACCGTGAGCAAGCCGCCGAGGGGCTTCGGGTCGCCGAAGTCGAGGGTTTGGTTGTGATCGGCGGCAACGGATCGGCGGCCGGCGCCCACGCCTTCGCACCCCTCTTTCCGGTGATCGCCATTCCTGCCTCGATCGACAACGACGTTGGTTGCACGCGGTACGCACTCGGCGTCGACACTGCTCTCAACACGATCGTGGAGGCGTGTGACCGCATCTCCGATACCGCCCGCGCCCACAAACGCGCCTTCATCGTGGAGGTGATGGGCCGGCAATCGGGCTATCTGGCGATGTCATCAGCAGTAGCGGCAGCCGCCGATGCCATGCTCATCCCGGAGCGGCATCGAACCGAGGCAGAGTTGCTCGACAGCGTTGAGCGAGTAATTCGAACTTCCTTCGAGAGCGATCGCGGAAAGAAGCGAGTACTCATCATCAAAGCCGAGGGCATCGCCTATTCCACCACCCGGCTCACCCGTGACGTTGCCGCCCGAGTTGCCGAAGATCTGCCAGATGTCGAGGTGCGGGCCACCGTGCTGGGACACCTCGTGCGGGGCGGAAGCCCTACCTTCCGTGACCGCATGATTGCCGGCCGCTTTGGTCTGGCCGCGGTGTCGGCCCTGATGGAGGGCGCGTCAGACCAGATGGTCGCCTGGGAACCGGCGGTCGGCGGCGGATCGACCACCCGAGATCCGTCCGTGCAACGCTTTTCCCTCGAGCAGGTTCTCGCCGACACAGAGGCTCTCCTTGACGGCACCAGCCCGGTAACCCAACGCCGCGTCAAGATGACCGAAGCAATCGAAGGTGTTCTCGCCCTCTAGAGCTGCCAGCTACCAGCTACCAGCCACCGCTACGAGCTCCCAGCTGTTCGTCTGGGCGGCCGACGGTGGGCGGTGGGCGGTCGGCTCCGTCGAGCTTTGCTCGACAGAACAGGTATCCTGCCCGCCGATGTCGGACAAGCTTTCGCGTAGCCGCGTACTGCGGGTGATCTATACGGGCCTTGGCCTGTTGTTTCTCGCGCTCGGGTTTGTCGGCGTCGGCGTCCTCGGAATCCCCACCTTCGATTTTATTCTGCTGGCGGCCTTCTTCTTCGCGATGGGCAACGAGCGGCTCCATGAGTGGATCATCAGCCATCGTCTGTTCGGTCCCATGATCCGTGACTATCGGGCCGGTTTGGGCTTCACCCGCCGCATGAAGATCACCGGCGTGATGGCGGTCGCTGCCAGCTTCGCTCTCACCATCGGACTGGCGGTACGCAATGTCTATACCGGTGTCGGGATGGCGGCTCTGGCAGTCGGGATCTGCTGGTACATCGTCTCCCGTCCCACCAAGCACCTCAAGGCGGCGGCCGTCTAGCCGTCTCCGTTCAATCGCCTGAGGGCGGCGGCCACCTCGAACCGGACCTGGAAGTCCGGATCATCGGCAAGGGACTCAATGGCTGTTGCGCTTGTAGAGAGGCCGAGCCCGGCGATGCCCTTGACCGCCTTCCAGCGGATCCAATCGTCTTCGTCTGCGAGGGCCCGTTCCAGCAGGCTCCGCAGCTCCTCGGTCTCCAGATCGACGGCGACGTCGATGACCGTGCGGCGCACGACGCGCGAGGCGTCGGCGAAAGAGCTCATCAGTGTTGCCACCGCCAACGCCCGATCGGTCGACTGGGAGAGCGTGGCGACGGCCATTCGGCGATGGCGGGCATCCTCGCTGCCGAGGGCGGTTTCCAGCGTGGTACGGCTCTCCGGATCGTCGGGATTGAGCAGGTGGAGGGCACCGGCGGTCTGCCCGGATACGAGCTCGTCGCGGGTCGGTCCGTCCAGATCGGTGACGACCCGCTCCGGAGTCCAGAACAGGTCGGTGACGCGCTGGACGAGATCGTCGAGCCGGTCCTTCCACATGGCAGCCCGGCGCAGTCCGACGGCAACGAAATCACCAGCCACCAGTACATCGGTGACATCGGGATCGTCGAGCAGCGTTTCGGCCCGGTCATCGGTCAAGTCATCGCCGCGGCGGAACCAGACGCCGGGAGCGGGTGTTCCTCCGATCACAAAGCGCACGTGGCGCGGGTTCGGGGTGGCCTCGGGTTGAACGGGCCCGGAGAAGACCCGGTCGAATATCGATGCCTCGTCGTCGTTGCCCCCGGTTGCCCACAGGCGGTAGATGCCGTCGTCGAATCCGTGTTGCAGGGTCAAGCCGGCGCCGAGGTCGTGCTCAAACCAGCCGTCGGCCGTCTCGACGTTGCGACGCAGGAACATGTCAAGACGATCGGCGTCGTCGGCGCTCCACGGCTGAGCGGAGAAGAACTTCTTGAGGAGGTTCTTGATCGCGACGAGGTCCGAGAACTCGAGGGCGGAGTAGAGGTCGGCGGTCAGGTGATTGCTGGCGACGGCAACGAGCTCGGCGGCGGCGATGCGGCGTCGGGCGTCATCGAGGTCGGCGGGAGCATATTTCATGCCCCGATGGTACGGCGCTAGCCGGCGCGCTCCTGAAAGACATCGAGCGGGATGGTCGCTTCGGCTCGGTGACGAGGAAGCACGAAGGCGGCCGCGGCCGAGATCGCCCAGAAGATAGCGTCGATGGGATACACCCGCAGCCAGCCGAAGGTCACGGACCACATGGAGGAGGCGGAGAGGAACATCGGCACGGAGCGGTCCGCTCCCGAATCGACCAGCTCGGTCACGATGCTGTGCCGGACCACGAGGTACTGGACGATGGTCATCCCCACGAGGGTGGCCAGCAGGGCCATCACCTGAGTTGACCGGTTCCGGTGAGGCTCGATCCGGCTAGCGGCTCCGGCGAATACCCCGACGAGCACCACCGGCACGGCGCGTTCGAGATCGGCGGCGATGGCGATGAGCACCCACAGGACGGCGCCGAGGACGGCGCCGAGCACACTGAGGATGGCAGCGCGAACGGGGAACCCGGGGGTCATGGGTACAGAGACGTCCCAACCGCTCTTCGGCTTGAGCGTTTCCCCATTTGCGGCGATCGAACATATGTTCGATAATGGTGCTTCATGACCAGCTACGCCGAGCTCCACTGCCATTCCAATTTCTCGTTCCTCGACGGAGCCTCCTGGCCCGCTGAGCTGGTTGAACAGGCAGTCGAGCTCGGCTACTCGGCCCTGGCAGTGACCGATCACGATGGGTTCTACGGTGCCGTCCAGTTCAACGAAGCAGCCAGGGAGTCGGGATTGCCGACGGTGTACGGGGCGGAGATCGGGCTGCCGATCGGGGGCCTCGGTGACCAGCAGGACCCGGAATCCAATCCGATCCCGGGGCCGGGGGGCAACCCCGAGTTGGCGCAGAGCCCGAACAAGAAACGGCGGGGGCGGATCCGCCAGATGCACGGGTCAAAGCCAACCGGCCCCGACCCGACCGATCATCTCGTGCTGCTGTCAGGGTCGCCGGCCGGGTATGCCGCCCTCGGTGAGCTCATCACCCGAGCCCAGTTCCGGGGAGAGAAGGACCGGCCCGCCTACCGGTGGGATGATCTGGCGACGGCTGCCCGCCGGGGCGAACTGGTGGCTCTCACCGGGTGCCATCAGGGGGCGGTCCCCCGGGCGGCCGGGATCGGTGATGCGGTTGGAGTACGGCGGGAGCTAAGTCGGCTGCGAGATGTGTTCGGCGACCGTCTCTACGCCGAGCTGTGGGATCACGCTATGCCCGAGGACGACCCTCGCAACCAGCTGGTCGCCGAGGTGGCTCGCCAGCTCCGGGTTCCGGTGGTTGCCACCAACAACGTCCACTATCACACCCGCGACCGGGTCGACCTCTCCGAGGTGCTCGCTGCCATCGGCGGCCGGCGCGATCTCGATACCGCCGACGGGTTCCGACCTGCCACCGATGAACGGTTTCTCCGGTCGCCGGCCGAAATGGAGCGTCGCTTTGCCCCTTTTCCGGGGGCGGTGGCGACGGCCGCCCGGCTCGGGGAGTCGCTGGCATTCGACCTGCGGTTGGTGGCCCCCCGCCTTCCCGACTTTCCGATGCCGGGTCATTTCCGCAGCGAGATGGAGTACCTGCGCCATCTCGTGTTCGAGGGTGCCCGTGATGTGTACCCGGACGGGGCCGGGGGAGTTGAGCCCCGGGCTGCCACTCGTCTCGAACATGAGTTGAAGATCATTGATGAGCTCGGGTTTCCCGGCTATTTCCTCATTGTGTGGGATCTCGTCGAGTTCGCCCGTTCGCGCGATATCTACTGCCAGATCCGGGGGTCGGGAGCCGACTCGGCGGTGTGCCGGTGCATCGGGCTCACCAGGGTCGATCCGATCCGGCTCCACCTGCCATTCGAACGCTTCCTGTCCGAGGAACGCGGCCGTCCCCCCGATATTGACGTCGACTTCGAGGCCGAGCGGCGTGAGGAGGTCATCCAGTATTGTTACCAGCGGTACGGGCGGGAGCGGGCTGCCATGGTGGCCAACGTCATCACCTACCGGGCTCGATCGGTGCTCCAGGATGTCGGCAAGGCCTTCGGGCTCACCCAGGCACAGGTCAATGGGCTCACCAAATATCTCGATACCCGCGACCCGAAGTCGATTTCCAGTCAGGTCGAGCTCCCGGCGGGCCTCACCGCCGATCTCATCTACGAGACCTGCCACCGTCTGGACGGCTTCCCCCGCCATCTCGGCATACATTCCGGTGGGGTGGTCATTGCCGACCGGCCGCTCCACGAGGTGGTGCCGCTTGAGTGGGGTCGGATGGAGGATCGGTCGGTTCTCCAGTGGGATAAGGAGTCGTGCGCTGCCATCGGGATCGTCAAGTTCGATCTGCTCGGTCTCGGCATGCTCAATGCGCTCCACCTGGCCGTTGACGTCATCGCAGAGACCCATGCCATCAGTGTTGACCTCGCCACCATCCCCCAGGAGCCGGTCATCTACGAGATGCTCACCAAGGCCGACACCGTCGGCGTGTTCCAGGTGGAGTCGCGAGCCCAGATGGCGACGTTGCCGCGGATGAAGCCAAAGACGTTCTACGACCTGGCCATCGAAGTAGCCCTCATCCGTCCCGGTCCCATTCAGGGTCACTCGGTGCATCCCTTTCTGCAACGACGAAATGGTGAAGCGCCCATCACCTACCCTCATCCGCTCGCTCAGCCCATTTTGGAGAAGACGCTTGGAGTCCCCGTGTTCCAGGAGCAGCTCATGGAGCTGGCCCGGGTATGCGCCGGGTTCAGTGGCGGCCAGACCGACCGGTTACGGATGGCGATGTCCTCCAAGCGGAGCGTCGAGGCGATGGCCAAGCTCCAGGACGAGCTGTACGAGGGGATGGCGGGCAACGGGATCACCGGAGCGGCCGCCGACGAGATCTGGGAGAAGCTGCAGGGGTTTGCCGCCTTCGGATTCCCCGAAAGTCACTCGGTGAGCTTCGCCTACATCGTCTATGCCTCCTCCTGGCTCAAATACCACTGGCCGACCGAGTTCCTGTGCGGTCTCCTCAACGCCCAGCCGATGGGCTTCTACACCCCGAACTCGCTCGTTCAGGATTCCCAGCGCCACGGCGTGATCGTGGAGGGTCCCGACGTGAACCGCTCCGAATATGACTGCACGGTCGAGCCGGCCGAAGCCGATCAGGACGACATTGTCACCTACTACGCCATGCGCTACCGGCGCGGACGGGGCCCGGAGGGAGATCCGCTTCGCCCGCCCGTGGCACTCCGAATGGGGCTGCGGTACGTGCGCAACCTTGGCGATGCCGAGGTCACCCGCATCGAGGCGGCTCGCCGGTTCGGCGAAGCGTTCTCGTCGGTCGAAGATCTCGCACAGCGGACCGGCCTTCCCCTCGATGCTCTCGAGAGCCTGGCGGCCTCCGGGGCGCTCGAGTCGCTGGGGGTTGGCAGGCGGGACGGGATGTGGGCAGCCGGGGCCGCCGCCGGTCTCGGACCGGATCGGCTGGCGCTGGCTCCCGGGGTAGAGGCGCCGCCCCTGCCGGGCATGTCCGAGCTGGAGGAGATGCAGGCCGATCTGTGGACAACCGGAGTCTCCTCACGTCATCCCGTCGAGTTCGTCAGGGCTCAGCTCGAGATGGAGGGGTGCCTGACCGTTTCCGATGCCCTCGGCCGGAGGCGGCACGGCAAGCGAGTGCGGGTGGGAGGGATCGTGACTCATCGTCAGCGTCCCAGCACGGCAAACGGAGTGATGTTCTTCAACCTGGAGGACGAGACCGGCCTGCTCAATGTGGTCGTGTTGCCGGCGGTTTGGGATGCCCAGCGGGAGGTCGCTCGCAAAGAAGCCGGGCTCATCATCGAGGGCATTCTCGAATTCCGTGATGGAGTCACCAACCTGGTGGCGCGCCGGTTCCATCCTCTTCTTGTTGAGAAGGTGAAGAGCCGCGATTTCAGGTGATCGTTACTGAACCAGAGAGCGTCGAAGAATCTGACGGAGCTCGACCAGCTCGGGGAACTCCCACAACAGGGCAATCTTCTCGTCGGCCACCGAGGTTTCGGTCGGGCGGAGCCGGTATATGAAGAACACGAACGTCTCGGCGATGTCCTCGCCGGGGTTGGTGGCTGCATAGGCGGTCACGTACGATCCCGGCTGCTGCCGATGCCGCTCATCAGCGGCCGCCTGGCTCTCGCCCCAGCTTCCTTCCCCATCCCAGAACGTGCTTACGAATCTCTCGAAGACCCGGCCCGGAATCGCACAACCCTCCACCGAAAAATAGGTCACACAGTTCTGTTTGACCGACCGGTCGGTGGCCGGCACCACCTCGGTTGGGCCGAGGGAAACGAGATGGCCCAGCTCGTGGATGAGGGCGACATCGAGAACCCGGTCGTCGAGTTCGGCGATGCGCAGGCTCCACACCTGCAAGCTGTCGGAGATCGGCTCCACCTGGCCTTCATTGGCGCCGTCGATGGCGTCGAACCTCCCAACCCGCCACCGGGCGGAGCTCGGGACCAGCTCGACCCAACGTTCCCACGCCCCGGCGTGCCATGGCTCGGGCTCACCTTCCAGGAGCACGATCGAGTCGCCCCGCACCTGATAGCTGGCCGTGATATCGCTTGGAGCGAAGGATTCCGAACTGAGCAGTGCCGCAGCCAGGAGCGCGAGCGAGACTGCCACTCCCAGAAGGAAGAGGTTTGAGCGGTTCACAGGAGTTGGTTCGACGCTCCTGCGAATCCCTTGAGTCTGCATGAGACCCCTCTGGTCGCACAGATCTGCCCGTCCGGTAGCCTGCCCGGCGTGGAGAGGTCTCTGTCTGGATTACTGGTTGTAGCGGTGGTGGCGGCCCTGCTGGCGGCGCCGGCGACTCCGGCCCCTGCCGCGATTGGGGTTCCCGACGAGGTCGGGCTGTTCGACCCGGCCAGCGGCCGCTGGCATCTCCGGTATGCGGACGGACGGATAACCTCTTTCTACTTCGGGATCCCCGGTGACACTCCACTGTTGGGTGATTGGGATTGTGACGGCATCGACACCGTTGCCCTGTACCGGAAATCGAACGGATTCGCCTATCTCCGCGACAGCAACGACTTCGGAGTGGGGGAGCAGACGTTCTTCTTTGGGATTCCGGGCGACGTGCCAATCGCCGGGGATTGGGACGGGGACGGCTGCGACACATTCGGCGTCTTTCGGAACGGCCGGTTCTTCCTCGGAAACAGGCTCGAAACCTCCGTTGCCGATCTCGATTTCTTCTTCGGGGCGCCGGGCGACCGCCCGTTCGCCGGCGATTTCAACGGCGACGGCCGGGATACCGTCGGGGTCCACCGGGACGACGGCCAGATGGTCTTCATCACCCAGGACCTGGCCGGCCTCCCCGCCGGCGGAGGCATCGCTCCGCCGGGCGGCACCTTCGGGAGCAACGGCAGCGGCGGCACCATAGTGCTGGCCGGCGACTGGGACGGGGACGGGGATGACACGCTCGGCGCCCGATGGCCGGCCCGGTTCTTGCTCGTCAACGAAAACACCAACCCTGTGGCCGACGAGGAACTTCGCTTCGGTGAGTCGGGCTGGCTTCCGGTAGCCGGCCACCTCGGCTCACCGCCGCCCCTGCCGGGGCTCGCTCTCGAGCCGGTCGCCAGCGGATTCGTCCGGCCGGTGTTTGTGACGGCTCCCGCCGGTGACGATCGTTTGTTTGTGGTTGAGCAGGGGGGCCGCATCAAGATCGTCGAAGACGGCGTCGTGCTGGCACCGCCATTCCTGGACCTGTCGACATCGGTTACGAGCGGCGGCGAAGGAGGGCTGCTTGGAATGGCATTTCATCCGTCCTTCGCCGCAAACGGGTTGTTCTACGTCCACTACACGAACATCGCCGGTGACACCCGGGTGGTCGAATACCGGGACGCGGCCGGTGGCCCCGGGTTTGTTCGTACCCTGCTTTCGGTCGATCAACCGGCCTCCAACCACAACGGCGGCATGATCCAGTTCGGTCCCGACGGCCGCCTCCACGTGGGGCTCGGGGACGGGGGCGGAGGCGGCGATCCATTCGGGAACGGCCAGAACGCCTCTACGCCGCTCGGTGCCATCGTCGGGTTGGACGTGGACGGGACCGGAAGCGACCAGATCTGGGCGATCGGGCTCCGGAACCCGTGGCGCTTTGACTGGGACGGGCCCCTCATCTACATCGGCGACGTCGGACAGGACACCTGGGAAGAGATCAACGTCGTGTCCCGGTCCGCCCCCAGGCGCAACTTTGGCTGGAACGTGCAGGAGGGTTTTGGCTGCTACCCGCCGGGGACCACCGGTTGCGACACGAGCTCGTACATCCAACCACTCGTCGCCTACTCGAACATCACCGAGGGTTGCTCGGTGACCGGGGGATTTGTGTACCGGGGGTGGGGGATCGACGGCCTGCACGGCGCCTACCTGTACAGCGACTTCTGTGCCAAGTTCGTGCGCGGCCTGTTCTATGACGGATCAGCCATCACGACCTCTCGGGAGTGGGATCTCGGCATCACTGCCACCGTCTCCTCCTTCGGCGAGGACGGTCACGGGGAGCTGTACCTGACTACGTTCGACGGGCAGGTCCGCAAGATCGTGGCCGGGAGCTAGCGGCCGAAGCGGGCTACCCGCCGGAGCCGGCTCGCCGGCCGGTTACCGCCCGGGTGAGGCGGCCGATGGCGTCCTCGATCTGTTCGCTCGGCACCGCCACCGTCATGCGGGCGTATCCGGCCCCCTCCCGCCCGAACCAGTGGCCCGGGCTCAGCGCCAGGCCGGCCGACGTCAGCCACTCCACCAGTTCGGGCACCTCCATGCCGAGCGGCCGGAAGTCGAGCCAGGCCAGATAGGTGCCTTCCGGCTCGATCAGCCCAATGCCCTCCGGGAGCCGGGTCCGGAGAAGCCTGAGGTTGTGATCGACGAGTTCCAGGAGCCCGTCGAGCCATGGCGCCCCGGTGCGGTAGGCGGCCTGGAAGGCAGTGACGGCAAAGACGTTGTTGCGGGTGAGGTGGAGCTGTGAGCTCCGTTTACGAAACGATTCGGCGACAGCCTCGTTGTCGGTCACGAGCAGCGTGTCGCACACGCCGGCCAGGCCGAACGTCTTGATCGGACCGTGGGTGGCCGCCCACGCCACTCCCGACCCGGTTGCTGCCCGCGCGAACGGAGTGAACCGGTTGGGTGGGAGCGCCAGGTCGGCGTGGATCTCGTCGGCGATGACGAGTAAGTCGTGGCGGGCACAGATCTCGGCGACTGCAGCCAGCTCTTCGCCCGTCCACACCCGACCAACCGGATTGTGCGGATTGCACAGGATGAGGGCCCTGGTGGTTGGTTCTTCGGCGGCTGCGGCCAGCCCATCCAGATCGATTCGGTATCCGTCATCGGTGAGCGCGAGCGGATTGCGCACCAGGGTCCGGTGAGCTCTTGCCACCAGCGGTTTGAAGTCGGTGAAAACCGGGGGCTGCAGGATCACGCCGTCCCCGGGGCCGGTCAGCTCTTCGATCAGCACCCCGATTGAGGTCCCGACACTCGGACTCACGATCGTCTCCAGGCCCGATCCGTCCCAGCCATGCCGGGCCGTCATCCACTCCCAGAAGGCGTTCTTGACTGAAGGCGGGCGGGCCTCGTAGCCGTACCAGGCCGACCTGGCCCGGGTTTGGAGTGCGGCCACCACGCCCGGGGCGAGGTCGAGGTAGGGCTCGGCGATCCACAACGGAAGCAGGCCGTCGTCGGCTCCGAAGAGTCGGGTCAATCGGGCCTCGTCGGCGGCCAGCGCCGTCCTAGTCACGTCTTCATGGACGAAGGGAGTTGTCGGCATTGCGTGATCGTAGGCGTCGTTAGCGCCGGTAGTCGGTCACGTAGTCGGGTGGGTCGATGCCGTCGGTGAGGAGGGGGTCGTCGATTAGAGGGCCGAAGGTGGTTGTGACAGGGACCACGCCTGCCCAGATTGGCAGGGCGTAGTCCTCGTCATCGTCGCCGGGCGGCCCGCTCCGGGTCTTGGCCGAGGCCTCGTCGATCTCGATGGCGAGCACGGTGGTGCCCTTGGACTCCAGGTCGTTCGGGTGACGGGCATCGGCCCAGCGGCCAGGCACCACATGGTCGGTGATGACCTCGAGCGCTCGCAGCTTCTCGTTGGGGTCGGTGACTTCTCGGGGGTTGCCGAAGACCACCACGGAGCGGTAGTTCATCGAGTGATGGAACACCGAGCGTGCCAGCACGAGGCTGTCAATCAGCGTCACGGTGACGCAGACGTCGGCACCCTCCTTCACAGCCCGCAGCATGCGGCTGGCCGGGGATCCGTGCAGGTACAGCGTGCTTTCGGATCGGGCGTGAATGGTCGGGATAACTACCGGATATCCCTGTTCGGAAACGAATCCGACGTGACAAATGAGGGCCTCGTCAAGGATCGAATTGATGAGGTCGCGGTCGTAGTCGCCCCGTTCCGGGAGGCGACGAACCTCAGTGCGCTTGCTGTTGGTCATGCGTACAGGCTAATTCGGACGCGAGCGAGGGAGGCCGGGGGCCTCCCTCGCTCAACCGGTGTCCTGCGGCCGTCCGCCTATGACTCGTCCAGCTGTGGTGCCGGCTCCATGATGGTGAACACCGCCCCGGTCGGGTCCTGCAGCACCACCAGCGTGCCCACCTCCGGGATGTCCATGGCCGGCATTATGACCTGACCGCCCAGGTCCTTGGCCTTGGCCGTGGTCCCGGCGGCGTCGTCGACGTTGAAGTAGACGGCCCAATTCGGCGGCACGTCATCCGGCCAGTTCTCGTCGATAGTCAGCATGCCCCCGTTCATGTTCTCACCGACCTGGATGACGGTGTACTCGCCCTGGCCGCTCGGGTTGGGTCCGGTGTGGATGTTCCATCCGAATAGACCGCTGTAGAAGGCCTTGGCCTCCTCGAGATCACGGGTGTAGAGCTCGTTCCAGCTCAGGGTGCCTGCTTCGTTGACGAGTCCGGCGCCGATGTGGTCCCTGGGCTCCCACAGCCCGAATACCTCACCGCCCGGCGCAATGATGAAGGCCATCCGGCCCGCCTCCATTGCGTCCATCGGGGCCATCATGATGGTGCCCCCCAGCCCGGCGGCCTTGGCGGCGCTTTCGTCGGCACTGTCGACCGATACGCAGGAGCTCCACATCGACGGAACCCCCATTTCCTGCTGCTCGACCGGCAGGGTCGCCATTCCGGCCACCGGCGTGCCGTTCTTGAGGGCCATGACGTAGACACCCATCGGTGATTCCTGGGCGTCGTATTCCCAGCCGAAGAGCCCCGAGTAGAAAACCCGGGCAGCTTCGAGATCGCTGCTTGCAAGGTCGACCCACGAGAAAGTCCCGGGTGTGTACGAGGTGCGTTCTGGCATGTGTGAATGCCTTCTTTCGAAATCCGAATCTACTCTTCGAGTGTGACAGAGAACCGGCCGACGTTGTGATCCCCGAGCCCGAAGGCGAAACCATCGAGGTGCGACCCGATGAGCGCTTCGACGAGGGGGCCCTTGCCGCCTATCTACAGGGACGGCTCCCCGGCTCCGGGGAACCGCTGACCGTCCGGCAATTCGGGGGTGGGGCCGCCAATCTCACGTTCGAGCTCGATTACGGCGAGCATGTCTATGTGCTGCGTCGCCCGCCGCTCGGCCCCATCGCTCCCAAGTCGCACGACATGGCTCGGGAGCACGCGGTCCTGTCACGCATCCATCAGGTTTACGACCCGGCCCCTCAATCGTTTCTGTTGTGCGAGGACGATTCGATTCTGGGGGCACCCTTCTTCGTGATGGAACGCCGGTATGGGCTGGTGGTCAGACGGCGGATGCCTGAGGCCTATTCGGCCGTGCCCGATGCAGCTCGACGTCTCGGAGAGGCGCTCGTCGATGGGTTGGCCCGGTTGCACGCCATCGACTACTCCGCCCTCGGGCTCGGCGACCTCGGGAAGCCGGCCGGCTTCATCGAACGGCAGGTGCAGGGATGGTTCGGGCGGTGGGAAAAGGCCAAGTCAGAAGATCTGCCCGCCATGAACGTGGCCCATCGGTGGCTGGTTGACAACCTGCCTCCCGATCTCGGTTCCGCCCTCATCCACAACGACTACAAGCTCGACAACTCGATGTTCGCCGCCGACGATCCCGGGCGGCTGGTGGCCGTGTTCGATTGGGACATGGCCACGCTTGGCGATCCCCTTTCGGACCTTGGAACTCTCCTCACCTACTGGATCGACGATGACGACCCCGAGCAGGTCCAGGCCTTCTCTCCGATGCCCCACGATGCCACCGGATTCCCCAGCCGGGCTGACATCGTCGAGCGGTATGCCCTGGCCAGCGGGCGGGATGTGTCGGGCATCCGGTTCTATCACGTGCTCGGGCTCTACCGGGTGGCCGTCATTCTTGCCCAGATCCATATCCGGTGGGTACGGGGCCAGACCCGCGATGAACGATTCGCCGGCCTGGGCGACCTGGTCAAGCTGGTGGCGGCCGGAGCCGCCGATCTGGCTCGCTAGCCGACCGCCGATCGGCGCCCACGATCTCTACTAGCAAGCTGGCTAGCTCGGAAGGTCTCTCGGGTCGGTTGGCACGCTCATCGTGGTTCGCTCCGGCCAGCGCAACGCCGACAGGTAGCCCTCGAATGGTTCGCCGGTGAAACGGTCGCGGGCGTTGGCGCCGTGCGAGGCGCCGGTATCGATGACGACCGACCCACCACCGGCCTCGCGGAACCGTGGTTCGTGGACAACCGAGTGTCCGGCGACGACAAAGGGGACGCCGTCGTAGGTTTCCTGCCAATCGGGTCGGAATTCCTCGCCGTCCGATCCCAGCATCGGGTTGCCGAGCAAGCACCATCGTTCGGCCTCAGCGTCGGCCCGGCCGATCACCTCCGCCTTGACGGCGGCGTGCACGATGAGCAGCCGGCCCTCATCAACGAGCAGCTGGAGCGGCATGGAGTTGATCCAGCCGGCCAGCCTGGAGTGGGTTTCGGCCCAGACGAGGTCCTGGTTGCCGCGCACCGCCGAGGCGCGCCCGGCTCCCACCAACCGCATGACGTAGACGAACGTCTCCTCGGAGTGCACACCGCGCGTTACGAGGTCTCCGACGAAGGCGAGCCGGCGGCCATCGGGGTGACTGCCGTCCTCGGCGTAGCCGAGGTCCACAAGGAGATGTCGGAGGGTGTTGAGGCACCCGTGGACGTCTCCAATGATGTCGTATTCAGCCAAGATCGAAGCTGCCGTCGGTGAAGAGGCGGGGAGGGACGATGAAGGCGAGCTCTCCGAGACCGGGCCTGATCGCTCGCCACGAGTCCGAGCCGAGATCGATTCCGACCAGCGTTCCGGTTGCCATTCGCGTGGCCGCCCCGGTGAGGGCCTCGACCACCCCGCTCCAGGTCGGTTGGTGGCCGACGATGAGGACCGCCTCGTCCGAGTCGGCTGCTTCGCCCACAACGGCCAGCACGTCGGCTACACCGGCGTGGTACAGATCGCGAGTCTCATTGACGGGGCAGGTCCAGTCGCCGGCCTCCATGGCGAGCTCGAGGGTTGATCTGGCCCGTACCGCAGTCGAGGTGATCGCGTAATCCGGCTCGAGGCCCGCCAGGGCAATGAACCGGCCAATCGCCTTGGCCGACTTGCGGCCCCGGGAGGCGAGGGGCCGATCGTGATCGCCGGCCACCCCCGAATCCCAATCAGATTTGGCGTGTCGCAGGAGAAGAAGTCGTTTCATACCACGCAGTCTTTCAGATGTGCGGTCCTGATGCCGAACAAACTGGGGTATGGCCCCCGAGACCATTCAGCCTTAGAATTCGCGCCCTTCCGAGGGGATGAGGAGACCAATGGCAATCGAGAGCCCGCTCGGCTCTGCCAGCACGTACCCGGATCTGTACAGCCCGGAGCTCTATATCAACCGTGAGCTCAGCTGGTTACAGTTCAATTTGAGGGTGCTCGAAGAAGCAACCGATGGGCAGCGTCCTCTCTTCGAGCGAATCAAATTCCTCTCCATCTTCGCCTCGAATCTCGACGAGTTCTTCATGATCAGGGTCTCGGGACTTCGCAACCAGCTGCTGGCGGGAGCACTTGAAGCGCCCGCCGACGGCATGACTCCGGCCGAGCAGCTCGCCGCCATCCGCCTGCGACTGCAACCCCAGCTCGAACGGTTTGACGAGGCGTGGAGCGGGATCATCGAAGAGCTGGCCGAGGAAGGCATCCAGATTCTCCTGCTGGAAGACCTCAAGAAGAAGCAGCGCAAACTGCTCAGGAAGTACTTCGAGTCCGAGATCTTTCCCGCCCTCACTCCGCTTGCTTTCGACCCGAGCCATCCGTTTCCGCACATTTCCAACCTGTCGGTGAACCTGGCGGTCGTGTTGCGAGATCCGCGGCTCGGCGAGAGATTCGCCAGGGTCAAGGTCCCCCACACACTTCCCCGGTTGCTGCGGATCCCATCAGAAGAGCGGGCCGAGGCATTCGAGACACTCGGGTTGGCC
Source organism: uncultured Gammaproteobacteria bacterium (assembly GCA_964195905.1). Taxonomy (GTDB): domain Bacteria; phylum Actinomycetota; class Acidimicrobiia; order Spongiisociales; family SHLN01; genus SHLN01. Next base: position 38,988 of record CAXMQV010000127.1, on the reverse strand, counting down.
GAAGTGGCCGCCAACAACTTCGTCTGGATCGAAGAAGTGGTACATGACAGCCTCGGTCTGCTGTTTCCGGGCGTGGAAGTGGTTGACGCTTACGCCTTCCGGGTCACCCGCGATGCCGACGTCGAGATCGAAGAGGACGAGGCCGCCGACCTGCTGGCCGCCGTCAGTGAGGGCCTCGAAATGCGCCAGTTCGGTTCGGCCGTTCGGCTCGAAATCGACGCCAGCACCCCCGATCACATCCGCGACATTCTGGTGGCCAACCTCGACCTGGCTCCCTATCAAGTGTTCGCCACCGAGGGCCCTCTCGGCATGGCAGATCTCATGGACCTGATGGTGGTGGACCGACCCGACCTGAAGGAGCCCACGATCCAGCCGAAGTTGCCGCCCGTTCTCCAAACCGACGAGAGCATCTTCTCCATCATGCAGCGCCGTGACATCGTTCTCTACCACCCATATGACAGCTTCACCCCGGTGGTCGACTTCATCCGCGAGGCGGCTCGAGATCCCCAGGTGCTCACCATCAAACAGACCCTCTATCGGATTGGTTCGAATTCACCGATTGTCGACGCCCTCCTTGAGGCCCGGGAGAAGCACAAGCAGGTAGCGGTCCTTGTGGAGCTGAAGGCTCGCTTCGATGAGACCACCAATATTGAGTGGGCCCGGGCACTGGAAGAGGCGGGCGTGCACGTCGTGTACGGAGTGATGGGCCTCAAAACCCACGCCAAACTCTCCATGGTGGTGCGAAGGGATCCCGACGGACTGCGGCGGTATGTCCACATGTCGTCTGGCAACTACAACGTCGGCACCGCGCGGATCTACACCGACATCGGGTTGTTCACGACCGATCCCGACATCGGGGCGGACGTTTCCGATGTGTTCAACTCGCTCACCGGATACTCGAGAAAAGACGACTACCGGAAACTACTCGTGGCGCCAAACACCATGCGAGAAGAGCTCGAGTGGCGCATTGAGCGCGAGGTCGCCATCCACGAAACCCTCGGAACGGGGTATCTCGCCTTCAAGATGAACGCCCTCATCGATCGCGACATCATCGCCCAGCTCTACGCCGCCTCCCAGACTGGGGTGAAGATCGATCTGCAGGTACGAGGGATTTGTGCCCTGCGACCGGGTGTGCCGGGGGTTTCCGAGAACATCACCGTGACCTCGATCGTCGGGCGCTACCTCGAGCACGCCCGCATCTACTACTTCGGAAACGGTGGGGACCCGGAGATCTTCATTGGATCGGCCGATCTCATGCCTCGCAACCTCAACCGGCGGGTCGAGGCGCTCTATCCGGTCGAGGACCCCGACATTCAGCGCATTGTCATGGAGAAGATTTTCAAGCTCCACCTGGCCGACACCGCCCAGACCCGCTACCTGCACGCAGATGGAACCTATACGCGTCGACAACCCACCGATGGCGAACTGCCCTTCGACAGCCAGCTGCGGATGATTCAACAACGCGATCCCTGGCTGATTGCATAGGAACGTCACCGGTCAACGGCCAACGGTCACCCGTCACCTGTCACCTGTCACCTATCACCTGTCACCGGCCAGGATGTCGTGAACCAGAACGGCGCGGTACACGTCTCATTGTTGATGTACGCGAGCACTTCAGGCCCAATTGCTCTAGTCCGGCCGATGGCGTCGGTCGATGGTGAAGGTATTGAAGGGATGATTGCCCGAGGGTGACGATGCGAATACGGCTTTTCGTTGTTGGTCTGGTTCTGGGTCTAGTGGCGACGGCGTGCACCACCAGTGATACCGCCACCAGCGGCATAGCGTTTCCCACCACAACGACGACTGTGTCTATTGATCCGCCGCCCACGACGGCGCCGGGTGCGTCTCCGATAACAACTACGACCCTTGCGGCCCCTGCCACGACCACGACCACCATGGTGAGCACAAGCGTCGCCGGCGACATCCCCGTTGCCGCCGTTGTCGCCTCGGTTGAAGCCGATTACCAGGCTCGATGGGACTACTACCAGCCAGAGAAGCCCCGCGGAGTCGTCGGGCCCGTCGCGATCAAATGTGACAACAGCGGTGATGTCGCCTTCGGGGCGGTGCTGCAGTGTGAAGCTACGCCACAAGAAGAGCGCGAGTATTGGCCCGATCCCTTCGCCATCACGGTCCTCGTGACCGGCGAGGACGCCACCCACTGGTATGAGGTGGGGGGTTCTCTCGTGGCCGACTATCAGACGATCGGTGCCGGCATGTTCTGCCGGGATCTGATCGCCTCTGAGAGCACCTTTGCGGGGTACCCCCACGCGGTGGCGTACTGGTTCATGGAGGGCCAACCGGATCGGATGGACGCCGATCGCGACGGAATCCCGTGCGAGACGGTGTTCACGCTTTGGGACATCGCAGGCTTCTGGCACGGCACGTCGCGCGGGGAAGCGACCGATATCCACTTCGGGACGGTGACCGACGTCGCCGCCCGTGGCTCCGGCTACGAGTTGACCATCGACTATGCATTCTTCCTCGGTGGGCTGGAAGCCGATCTGGCAGCCGAAGCTGCCGGCGATATCGGACCAGGTGAGGGAGTGCCAAACGACTACTTCATCGTCAATGACAATCCGCGTCTGCGTACCTTCCCGCTCGCAGATGGCGTTGACGTGCTGTTGCTCGGTTCCCGCCAGCAGATCGAGCCAATCCCCGTGGCCCTTCCGGTATGGATTGATCTCCTCGCCGAGGTCGATCGTTGCGAAACCGCCGATTGGCCCGATGACTGTGCACGTATTGGGGGAGATGATTGGCACTGGTACGGGAATGGACACCTCCCATACTGGATACAGCTCGAGGGCGACACCGTGATCCGCATCGAAGAGCAGTACTTGCCCTAGCCAGACGATCCCGGTCTGGGGGGCCATAGACTTGGGTTGATCAACAATCGGCAAGGAGACGCCATGCCCCTTAACAAGAAGATGCTCGCCGCCCTCAATGATCAGATCACTATGGAGCTGTCGGCATCGCATTCGTATCTCGCCATGGCGGGGTGGTTTGAATCACAGAATCTGCCGGGCATGGCGGCATGGATGCAGATGCAATCGGCGGAGGAGCGAGCCCACGGCCTGAAGTTCTTCGAGTTCGTGGTCGACCGGGGAGAGGACGTCAGTCTGGGAACGATTGACTCTCCCAGGGCGGTTTTCGGGTCGGCCCTCGAAGTCTTCGAATCTGCCCTCGCCCAGGAGAAGTCGGTGACGGCCTCCATCAACGCCCTCTACACACTCGCCAACGCAGAGGCGGAGTACGAAGCGATCCCGCTTCTCACCTGGTTCATCAGCGAACAAGTAGAAGAGGAAGCCTCGGTCGACCAGGTCGTCGAAGACCTGCGCCGGGCGGGGGACGACCAGCAGGTGCTGCTTATGCTCGATCGCGAGCTCGGCGCCAGAAAGGGGGAAGAATGAGCGCGCTTTCACACCGGGCAGAGGCGATGTCCGAGTCTGTGACGATGGCCGTGACTGCCAAGGCGGCCCGGCTGCGGGCGGCCGGCAAGGCGGTCATCGGTTTCGGGGCCGGAGAGCCCGACTTCGCCACGCCGGACCACATCGTGGCCGCGGCCGAGGCTGCCTGCCGCGACCCGAAAGCCCACCACTACGGCCCGGCGGCGGGTATGCCCGCGTTGCGGGCTGCGGTCGCCGGCACCGCACCTGCCATGAACGCCGAGGCGAGCCAGGTGGTCGTGACCAATGGGGCCAAGCAAGCGGTGTACCAGGCTTGCTCGGTGCTGCTCGATCCCGGAGACGAGGCGCTGATCCCCGCTCCGTATTGGGTCACCTATCCCGAGACTGTGAAGCTGGCGGGCGCCATACCGGTGGCAGTGCCGCACGGGTCGGATCTGAAGGTGACTCCAGAGACCCTGGAGGAATACCGCACCGACAAGACGAAGATGCTCATCTTCGCGTCACCCTCGAACCCGACCGGTGTCGTGTATGAGGCCGGCGAGATCGCCGCCATTGGGCGGTGGGCGGCCGAGCACGGCGTCTGGGTGCTGAGCGACGAGATCTACGAACACCTCACCTACGGCGGCGCCGAAGCCGTCTCAATGGCGGCGGCCGCCCCCGAGGTCCTGGATTACTACGTCCATGTGAACGGGGTCTCCAAGACGTATGCGATGACCGGGTGGCGAGTTGGCTGGTTGATTGCTCCGCCCGCCGTTGCCAAGGCGGCTTCCTCGCTCCAGTCGCATCTGAGCTCGAACGTTGCAAATGTGTCGCAGATCGCAGCGTTGGCTGCTCTCGAGGGCGGCCTCGAGTCCGCCCACGCGATGCGTGAAGCCTTTGATCGGCGGCGTCTCCGGATGGTGTCGATGCTGCGGTCGACCGCGGGCGTTCAATTGGTGGAACCGCAGGGAGCTTTCTACGCCTTTCCGGACGTAACCGAGCTCATGGAGAAGAAAGGGATCTCTTCGAGCCTCGACCTGGCCACGGTGCTCTTGGAGGAAATCGAGATCGCAGCCGTGCCCGGCGATGCCTTCGGTGCGCCCGGGTTCCTGCGTTTCTCGTTCGCCTTGTCCGACGAGAACCTCGAGGAAGGCCTCACCCGCCTCCAGGAGTGGGCGGGATAACGCTTTCCTCCCCCGGAGGGGGAGGTGGCCCGAAGGGCCGGAGGGGGCGTCACGGTGGTGAGCCGGCCCTCAACCGGCGTCTTCGGCCAGGATTGCCAGCGCCCGGCGGTACCCGTCTAGCCCTTCGCCGCTGATCTGGGTGAGACAGGCGGGTTGGATGACCGATCGGCGCCGCCATTCCTCCCTGGCATGGATGTCGGAGATGTGGACTTCCACCGTCGGCAGTCCAACCGCTACCAGTGCGTCGTAGAGCGCGTATGAGTAGTGCGTGAGCGCTCCGGCGTTCAGGACGATGCCGTCGGCGTTGCCGGCCGCGGCGTGGACCCGGTCGATGATGGCTCCCTCGTGGTTCGACTGGAAGGTCGAGACGGTCAAGCCGAGCTCCGATCCCCAGGCGGCGCACATTTCATCGAGATCCGAGAGGGTGGCGGTCCCGTAGACCTCCGGCTCCCGGGTGCCGAGCAAGTTGAGATTGGGGCCGTTGATGACCAGCACATTCATGGGGAGGCCTGTCCCGGAGCGAGTGTCTCGGCTTCAGCGAGGGTTGGATCGTCGAGGAGGCCCTCCTCGAGTGCAAAGCGGTCGGCGAACTCGGCGACGAAGGCATCGGCCACCTTCTCGATATCCCGCGGTGCTCCCAACTCGTCCTCGATGCTCCCGGCGGTCATGGGTTCCCACGGCACGCCCAGCGCCGCGTAGACCGGGACGAGCACGTCCCGGATGGCAGCGGAGTCGTTCACGACGATGACCCCGCCGATGTGGGCGGCGCCGGCAATGACCCGCTGGCCCACCCCGGCGATCTTGCGCTGTCGGCGGGCGTTGACGCTGTAGGTACCGGGGCAGTATTCGCCGGGTACCTCGCCGATGTGAGCCTCGACTCCGAGGCTCTCGAGGGCGGCGGCGGCCACGTCGGCAATCTCCTTGAAGCGGGTGGTTATTCCGGCCCGGGGCTCGAGGTCGGGGACCGTCCAGGAAAACGAGATCGTTCCGGAGTGGAACACGGCCGCCCGGCCTCCGGCCAGACGCTCGATGGCGGCAAACCCGCGCCGGCGGGCCTCGACGGCCGCCTCCTTGTATCCGGCGCCGGCGACGTCCTGGCTTCCGAAGGCGACCATCCGGGCGGGGACACTCACCCGGAGCGTCTCGCCAATCTCGCCCCGGTCCGCCCGCCGCAAGAGCGCATGGGAAATGGCGGTGTCGAACACCGGCTGATGGGGAAAGCTGCTTCGAATAAGGGTGATAGGCCGCAGCACCCTCGCATCGTACCCGTTCGGGGGCATGCTCACCCCACCGGCAGGGATGGCTTGGCGTACGCACCGCCCTACTCTTGTCCGCTCAGGAGGATTGATGTTTCACTCGGGCGGTTGGTGGTCGTACCTGAAGTACGACGAGGAGCAGGACAAACCCACCCTTGATCGGGCACTGTTCAAACGCGTTCTCGCCTATGCCAACCCGTATCGGGTCGAACTCGCCCTCGTGTTCATCACCATCATTTTCATCACGGCGATGACCCTGGTGCCGCCGCTCCTGATTCGCGACCTGATCGATCGGGCCATCCCCGACGAAGACCTGGGAAGGGTCACCATTCTCGGCATCCTCATGATGACGGTCCCGCTGGTGAACGGGATCCTTGGCGTGCTGCAACGGTGGGCATCGGCCCGGGCCGGGGAAGGGATCATCTTCGACCTGCGCCGCCAGTTGTTCTCACACCTGCAGGGCATGTCGATGCGATTCTTCACCAACACCCGCACCGGTGAGCTCATGTCTCGCCTCAACAACGACGTGGTAGGTGCCCAGCAGGCCATCACCGGGACACTGGTCACCATCGTGTCCAACGTGTTTCTGGCGGTCTTGACGCTCGTCATCATGCTGCAGCTGGAGTGGCGTCTCACCCTGATGGCCGTGGCTGTTGTTCCTCTGTTCGTCATCCCGTCGCGCCGGGTCGGGAAGGCGTTGCGAAAAATCGCTCGCGAGCAGATGGACCGCAACGCCGACATGAACGCCACCATGAACGAGGCACTCAACGTGTCAGGGGCTCTGCTGGTCAAACTGTTCGGACGAGCGAAGGACGAGGATGCGACGTTTGAAGTCGAGGCCGCCGATGTCCGCGACCTCGGTGTACGACGGGCTCTCATCGGCCGCTGGTTCTTCATGGCGCTGGGGCTTGTCAGTGCCATTGGCACTGCCGCGGTGTTCTGGGTTGGTGCCGTGCTCGTTATCAACGAGGAGCTCAAAGTCGGCACCGTGGTGGCGCTGGCGGCCTATTTGTCCGGGCTGTACGGTGCGCTGTCTGGCCTCTCCAACGCCCGGGTCGAGCTCGCCACCAGCTTCGTTTCGTTCGAACGGGTCTTCGAGGTGGTCGACATTCATCAGGAGATCAGCCAGCACGAAGACGCGGTTGAGCTTCCCGACATGCGGGGGGCCATCAGCTTCGATGACGTCAGCTTCGATTACTCCGCCGGCGAAGATGTCGGGCTGCAGACGGTCAAGCGGATGTCGATGTGGCGCCCGACGGAGAAGATCGAAGACGACGAGCTCGTGCAGGTGTCGACCCGGCGGACCGCCCTTGAGGGAGTCTCGTTCAACGTCGAGCCGGGGGAGCTGGTGGCGCTGGTCGGTCCGAGCGGGGCGGGGAAGACCACGGTGACCTACCTCGTGCCCCGGCTCTACGACGCCACGACGGGAGTTGTCCGGATCGATGGACACGACGTGCGTGATATCGAATTCGACTCATTGGCAGGTCACATCGGAGTTGTGACCCAGGAGAGCTATCTGTTCCACGACTCGATCGCCGCCAACCTCAAGTACGCCAAACCGGATGCCACACCGGAGGAGCTGGAAGCGGCGGCCCGGGCCGCCAACATCCACGACTACATCGCCTCGCTGCCCCGCGGGTATGACACCCGGGTGGGGGAGCGCGGCTACCGGCTGTCGGGCGGGGAGAAGCAACGGGTGGCGATCGCCCGGGTCATTCTCAAGGATCCTCGCATCCTCATCCTCGATGAGGCCACCTCCCACCTCGACGCTCGCTCTGAGGCACTCATTCAGGAGGCTCTCGACGGCATCATGCGGGGCCGCACGTCGCTGGTCATCGCCCACCGCCTATCCACCATCCTGGCCGCCGATCGGATTCTGGTGCTGGACGAGGGCCGCATCGTGGAAACCGGCACCCACGATGAATTGCTGTCGGCAAGCGGCCTCTACGCCCGCCTCTACGAAACCCAGTTCCAAGCTGGAGCAGCGGTCTAGGGAGCCCCCGGGTCCCCAGTTCACAGTTCACAGTTCACAGTCAGAGGGGTATCTCCAACTGTTGACTGTTGACTCTTGAACTTATCTCACTCTTAGGTCCCCCTAACAGACTCCATACCTGCGGGTCGCATCCTTGGACTATCGCAAGTTCTTGGAAAGGAGAACAGAGATGAAACAGAGTCTGAAGATCGGGTTCGTCGCCCTGGTGGTGGCCGCCATCGCCGCAAGCGGCATGGCCTTCGCCCAGAGTGATGGGACCGACGATACGGTCCCTCCTGCCGGGGACACCCGGGTGGAGAAGTCCGCTCACGAGCGTGGGTTCGAGGGACGGGCCGGCCACCGCGGCATGCGGGGCGGACCCGGCCACCTCGACCGGGTGGCGGAGTTCCTCGGCATCGATGATCCGCAAGTCATTGTGGACGCTCTCGAGGCCGGCGACACCCTGGGCGACATAGCCACTGCCAATGGGTCCAGTGGCACAGCCCTGGTCGACTCGTTGGTGGCCGACCTGACGGAGAAACTCGATGGCGCCGTCGCCGACGAGAAGATCACTCAGGAGAAGGCCGACGAGATCCTCGCCGAAGCGACTGGGAAGATCACCACCATGGTGAACTCGACTCAAGACGAGATCCAGGCGAGCCGTGACGTTGAGCGTGCCGAGCACGAGGCCGAGCGGGAAGCCCGCCAGGCCGAACGCCAGCAGAACCTGGCCGACGTAGTCGGGATTCCATTCGAGGACATCCAGGCCGCCCTCGAGGCTGGGGAGACAACCCTGGCCGACATCGCAGCCGAGCAGGGCGTCGATCTCGACACCCTGGTGGATGGGCTCGTCGCCCCGGCGGCCGCCGACCTGGCGGACAAGGTTGCCGACGGCACCCTGACCCAGGAGCAGGCCGACGAGCGCCTGGCCGACATCACCGAGCGGATCACCGAGAGGGTGCAGTCCGTGCCCGGTGACGGTCCCGGCTTCGGTGACCGTGGCGATCGCGGCGGACGACGTGGCCCCGGCCGCGGCGGCCCCGGCTTCGGTGGTGGCAACTTCGCTCCACCCGCCGAGGATGCGAGCCTCAGCGCCTAGCAATCAGGAGACTGGACGAGGCCCCCTCCCACCTCAAACCAGCCCCTCCGAAACGAAGAAGCCGACCCCCGGGGTCGGCTTCTTCGTGGGCGTACCGCCTACCGCGAACCGCCCACCGTCCTTGGCTTAGATAGCGGTGGGCGGTTGTCGGTCGGCGGTTTGCGGTTTTCTGTCACACCCGATCGTCATAGTGGTGGTCATGGAGACAAAGACCTGCACCCATAGCCCGGTGACCGTGGCCGGCGTAGAGATTGTCAGCTGTGCCGACTGCGGCGACGTTGCCTGGTACCGCGACGGCGGCTGGCTCGACCCGGCCGAGGGCATGGCCGAGGTGTTCGGTCAATACGACCTCGTCGGTCGGCTCGACTCGCTGTCGGCCCCGGCTCCCGAGGTGCTGCTCTACCGGCCTCCCAACCGGCGGTGGCGTTCCCGTCTCAGTGCATTTCCCAAACATGTGTGGCTGGAGGCCGCTCCCGATCTCTGGCTCAGCCACGATGAGGAGCATCTGCTGCTGGCTCCGGCCAATCCCATCCACCTCGAAAACCTCACCCGCGGCGCTTGATTTCCTCCCCCGGAGGGGGAGGTGCGCCGCCAGGGGCGGAGGGGGCGCCGGATTGACGAGGGAGAATTTCCTCAGCGCTCGGCGGCGGTGCACTCGAAGGCGACGGTGACAACTTCCTGGAGTTCGGTTGGGACCCACACCATGCCAACGAGGGCCTGGCGCTCCTCGGTCGAGTTGATGGCAGCTTCCGCCGCCTGACAGATGGCGATGGTCTGTGCGTCGGCGTCACGGGCGGTCTGGCCCGCCGGGGAAGTCCACAAGTCCTGCAGGTCGTTGATGTCGTCGCTGCCGGTCGCAATCTCAAACAATTCCTGCTCGGCCGCCACCAGCGTGCGAATCGTTTCAAGGGCGGCTGAGTGGAGATCGGCGGCCTCGCTGGGAGGTTCGAGTGCTTCCAACTCGGCCAGGAAGGTGTTGCGAAGTTCCATGCGGGTGGTCGCATAAGAGCGGATGCTTTCGACGGTCGGAGGCTGGCGCTCGAAGTCGCTGTCGTTGCCGTCCATGTCTACGTTGTGAGTGCCGACGATCGCTTGGAGTTCCGCGGCATACTCGGTGAGCGATGGCCCGCTGCCACAAGCGCTCGCCAGGAGCGCCAGAGCGAGCAGCACGAGCGTCAACCGGTGTGCCACGTCAACCGAGCGAATCGAGCCAGGAAGCGATCCGGCGGCCGACTTCCTCACCCTGGTCTTCTTGAAGGAAGTGGGCGGCATCGTCGATGGTGTCGAGCGGACCGGCGCCGGGGATGAGCTCGGCGAGGCGTTCGCCGGTACGGGTCGTGAAGATGGGATCGCCAGTCGAGAACAACACGTAGGCCGGATTCTCCCATGCCGAAAGCTTCTGGCGTATCGCCAGCATCTCGGCCGCCCCCGGATCGTCTGGATCGAGCGGCACCATCATCGGGAACCGCCTGATCCCGGCCTTGTGTTCCGCGGTAGGGAAGGGTGCTCCGTAGGCGGCCAGGACTTCGGCTCCCCAGGGGTGTGCCTCGCTGCGGGACATGAGGAAGTCGACCGGGAGGTCGGGCGTGTCTTTCACCCAATCTCGGAACCTCATCCAGCTCTCGGACATCGAGCCGCGGCCACTGAAGAGACCGGTGTTGAGAACCACAAGGCGGGTCACGATCTCAGGGTTCTCGACGGCGAAGCGGAGACCGATCGGTCCGCCCCAATCCTGACCCACGACGGTGGCATCGACCAGGTCGAGCGATCCCAGCAGAGCGGTCACGGAGTCGGTGTGCATGTCGAAGGTATAGAAAGCGTCGTCGACCGGCTTGTCGGACCTGCCAAGTCCCACGTAATCGGGGGCGATGCATCGGTAGCCGGCGTCCACCAGCGGAGGGATCACCTTCCGGTACAGGAACGACCAGGTTGGTTCACCGTGGAACAGGACGACCGGCCTGCCTTCGCCTTCATCCAGGTAGTGCATCCGGATGCCGTTCCACTCGAAGTAGTTGGGCTCGAAGGGGTAATCGGGAAGGCCCACGAAGGCGTCGTCCGGGGTGCGCAGGAACTCAGTCAATCGATTCGGGCTCCTCGTCGGAGGGGATGTGGCCGGGAACGACCAGCACGGGTCGGCGGGTGTCGGCCATCACTCTGGCTGAGATGCTCTCCCAGGCGGACTCGGCGAAGATCTGCCTGGTAGCACCGAGAACGACCAGGTCGGCATCGATCGCTTCGGCGGTGCTGATGATGGCCCCGGCTTTGTCCTCGCCTTCCAGGTGAATGGCCTCGGCATCGATATTGCGGGTCCGCAGAGCGGAGACCACGGGGTCGGTGAGTCGGCGGCCGCGCTCTTCGACGTAGCGAGCGATCACCGCATCTTCCTCCTCGTCCCACCCGGGGGCACTCTCAGTGAGCGGTCGCCATTCCTCGGACCGGATTTCGTTGAGGAACGAGCGGGGGATCGCAAGGACCGTTATCACCCGCACCGTGTCGCGAGAATCGACCAGGCGCTCGACGATGGCGGCGACCGGCTCGGGTGGAAGCACGCCAGCCGTTGCGATGAGGATGTTCATCAAGCGTGAGGCTAGCCGGGATGGTCGCTTCGCCGCCGGCCGCCGGCCGCCGGCCGCGGGCCCCCGGCCCGTCGCTCCGACACAGAAAACTGGTAACTGGTAGCTGGTAGCTGCGCCGGATCCCGTACAGTGATCCCTCTCCGAAAGGATGGAGGCTCGTGTCAGATCTGCCGATCGAACTCATCAACAAGGTCACGTGGAAGATTCCGAACGCGCTGTGCTTGCTCGGCTCGCGGTCCGGCGACGCGTGGAACGGCATGACCCAGAGTTGGGTGACTCAGGTGTCCATGGAGCCGGTGCTCATCGCCGTGTCGGTCGACAGCAGCTCCGTTACCCACCGTCTCGTCGACGAGAGCCGGGTCTTCACCATCAATCTCTGGGATGCCGAAGACACTCGGCCCTTCGTCAAGTTCTCGAAGCCAGCAACCAAGGATGGGATGACCCTCAACGAGCGCCCGATTCGGGAAGGCCAAACCGGGGCGCCGGTGTTCGAGGAGGCGGTCGCCTACCTCGAATGCGCGGTCCGAGAGGCGATCGAGGTAGGCACCCATACGCTGTTTCTCGGCGAAGTCGTGGCGGCCGGCATCAGAGACGATGACGCCGAAGTGGCCTCCATGTCGGACACCCGCATGAAGTACGGCGGCGTCAAGCGGCATTAACCAGTCACCGGTCACCAGTCACCGGCTGTCCGATGCTCCTTGCGCCCCTACCCGTCGGTTGACAGGGTTTCGTCGGCTGCTTCGGCCTCGGTGCTGGCATCGGCGCCGGTGCGGCGGAGGGCAGTTTCCCGCTTGTGGGGCTCGTACTCCTCGCCTGCTACGCCGACCCGGCGGATGAGCTCCTCGCGCTCCTCACCCTTGCGACTCGGCGTGACGAACAACAGCAGGCTCGGCAACACGACGATCGACACGAGGAACGCGATGGCGATCATCACCGCCGTGAGCAAGCCGAAGGTGGCGAAGATCGGTGTCGGAGCCAGGCTGAGGGCGAAGAAGCCGAGGATCGACGTCAACGCCGACACGGCCAGCGCCCCGCCCGTGCCTTCACCGGCCCGTCGCAGCGCCGGGAACCGGCTCGGTTCGCCCTCGAACTCCTCTCGGAACCGCACGGTGAAGTGGGTGGCGAAGTCGATCCCGATCCCGATGGCGATGGCGGCAATCGTGGCCGTAATCGGGTTGATCTTGAGGTCGGTCAGCCACATGAATCCGTACACCCAGGCCACCACCAGCAAGATGGGCACGATGGCGGTGAGGGCGTACTTGAACGAACGCATGATGGCGGCCGCGATCAGGGTTGCCAGCACCACCGCAATCGGAATGCTGACGACCATGGCGTTCACGAACGCGTCGAGGCCGTCCTTCTGTGTGATGACGTCGCCCGACACGCTGATGATCTCGGTCCGATCGCCGATGGCGGCCTCGAGGTCGGCGTCGGCGGCGTCCAATGCGGCCCTGGCGTCGTTGATGATGACACCGTCCACAAACGAAGGGATGCCGACCGACAGCGCGGTTGCCTGAGTGGTCGGGCCTCCGACGTACAGCAGGCTCTGGATGTTCTCGGTGGTGAAGACCGTCTGTCCGGCATCGTTGATAACGCCGTTGCCATGGGCGTGCTGGTAAACGGCGGCGACCTGGGCGGCCGTGTCCGGCAGTCCGTTGCTGTCCGAATCAGACAATTCGACTCCGGTGGATCCGGTCACCGCCGCCTGAGCGGCGGCCGATTCCATGACGGTGCGGACGATGCTGGCAGCGTTGTCGCCAACGATGACGTCTCCGTTGTAGTCGATTGAGAGCTTGGCGCCCGAGTTGACGATCTGGTCGACCGCCTGCTCCATTGCCAGGATCGTGGACGGCTCGGTCAGGTCGCCTTCCACGTAGATGAATCCGGTGCCTCCGGTCGATTGCCCGAAGTGCTCATCGAGTTTGTCGAGGGAGATGATGGGGTTGCTGTCTTCAGGCAGGAAGTCCTTGAGCTGGAATTCCGAGCTCACCTGGAAGGCGCCCCACACGCCTGCCACCGCCAACACCGCCACGATCGGAATCGTGATGACTCGCCAGCGGGCCAGGAAGTGCACGATGGTTCCGGCCGATCGCATGCCGTGGCCTGCTCCCTTCACCTCATCGCTCATCGGGCGGCCCTTCGCGACGGCCCGGGCATTGCGACGCAGCGTGAGCCGATACGGCAGGTAGATGAAGAGCAGCGAAAAGATCAGGAAGATGGCGACCCCGATGGTGGGGAACACGACGTTCATCGCCACCATGACGCCGGCAATCAGGGCGACGAAGAGGAAGCCGATCTTGTAGGTGACCATCAAGCCGCGGTCGGCCGGGGAGGGCCCGACCCGGTCCTCGATCACCAGCAGCCACTTCGGAACGATCAGCCCGAGAATCGCGGCGCCGACCAACAAGCCGACCGCCGCTCCCACCCCGAACTCCGTGATGGCTTCGATCCCCGAAGCCACATTCGACAGGAAGGCGGCCGCCGACGACAGAGCTGCCATCAGCATTGCCTTGAACACCAGGCTCAGGCCGAGGGGATAGGACCGCTCCCGGGTAGCGCCCTCCACCTGAACCTCGCGGGCTCGCCCGGACCCGTGAATGAAGAAGTCGACGCCGAAGCTGATCAAAGCGATCGGCACGATGAGTTGGAGGAGCGGAGACACTTCCAACTGGAAGACGCCGATGAACCCGTTGAAAATCATCATCGTGACCGACAAGCCCGCCGCCACGGTCACTGCCGCCCAGTAGGACCGCAGCAGGGCTCCGACGAGTAGCAGGATGAAGGCGACTGCCAGGAAGATATACGGCCCACCTTCTTCAAATGATTCGTTGAACGACGTGTTGAAGTCGATCCCGACGCCGATGGCTTCCATGTTGGTCTGGCTGCCTCGCAACGTGGTTTGCGCCTCCCGCAGCCATACCTCGGCCTCCAGCAACCGGTCATCCTCGGTCTCACCGGGGAACGTGTCGAGGTTGTAGCGGACGTCGGACAAGAACACGGGTGACTGCCACAAGTTGATCTCCCGGCCCTCCACGACGGCAGGGGGCGAGGTGGCGTCCTGGGAGAGGGCGAACACGAGATTGCGAGTTGGGGAGTCGAGCGCCAGCAATTCGTGCAAGGCCAGTTTGACTTCTGCCCCGCTGGCGTCGGCCAATCCGGAAGGGAGGGCGGCGTCGACGGCGTCGGCAATAGAGAACACACCCTCGATCTCGAGCCCGGTGTCGTTGTTGAACACTGTGACGAGGTGGCTCTGGGCGGTGCCGTCGGCGCGGAGGGCGTCCGAGTTCTGTTTGTATTCCAGCAGGGCGTCACGGTTCAGAACATCAATCGGATCTTCGACGAGAAAGATCGCTCCCAGCACCGAGGTCTCCGGCGACAGCAGATCGTCGGCTCGCTCGAAGGTGTCGTAGATCTCGCCGGTCGGTTCAAAGGTCACGTCCTCGTCGGTCTTCATCGACTCGCCGAGGAAGAGGAATCCGATGGCGCCGACGACCAGCGCCACCGTGACGAGGCGGATGTGGCGGTTTACCCACTCGAAGAAGACTGATCCAGCCGTGCTCGAACTACTGCTCATGAGGCCCCCTAGCGGTATTCCGTTTCACAAGCTACTCCGCTGGTCCGGCCATGGTGGCTGCGAGCCCGTAGGATCGGGGATCTATGACTGAAGATCATCCGCATTCTGCGAGCGACTATCAGCAGAGCGGCAGGCTCGGTACCGAGCTCGCCGGCATCGGCGCTCGCCGCGAGCTTCGGATCGGCTCGCTTCGATTCAGCGGTCGGCGCCGCCGGCCGTCCGGGGAAAAGCCGCCGCTGCCGCGAGAGCTCCGGGCGAGCGGCTGGTTCTGGATCATCGCCGGCTTGATCATGGTGGTGACATGGATCTCGCTGTTCGTATTCACCGAGACAACCAACTGGTGGACAGATCGGGACATGACGGTGCTCCGCTGGCTGCAGGACTTGCGAACCGACGGGGTGACGAAAGTCATGGATGCCTTGCACGCACTCGGCTCGCAGTGGTTCATCCGTCCCCTGCGGTGGGCCACCATCCTCGTGCTCATCTTTTACAAGCGCTGGCGGCACCTCTTCGGCCTCCTCGGCGCGCTCTTCATCGTGATGCTGGTCGTGAACGCTCTCGAGATCTCAGTGGCCAGACCCCGGCCCCTCGTCGACATCATCGGCCCCTGGACCGGCTACAGCCATCCGTCCGCTCCGGCCGCCGGATTGGCCGTGAGCTTCGGGGTGATGGGGATGTCGCTGTTCCCGAAGGGTAAGTGGCGCAACCGCTTCATGACAATGGCGGAGGTCATCGTCGGGCTCCTCATCATCGCCCGCCTATACCTGGGAGTCGATCACCCGAGCGACGGCATATTCGCAGCGATGCTGGGCTTTGCGGTGGCGGTGCTCGTGTTCAAGTTGTTCGTGCCAGAAGCCGTCTTCCCGGTGGTCAACCAGCGGGGCGTCACTGCCCACCTCGATGTTGGTGGGGCTCGTGGCGTCGCCATCAAACAAGCCGTCCAGGATCAGCTCGGCATCGAGGTTCTCGAGCTCAAGCCGTTCGGGCTGGAGGGATCGGGTGGATCGACCCCGCTCCGGCTGACGGTTCCAAACGCTGACGCCGGGGAGCCGGATGTGTATCTGTTTGCAAAGCTCTACTCCCAAACCCACCTTCGCTCGGACCGCTGGTACAAGGTGGGCCGGACGATCCTCTATGGCTCGCTTGAAGACGAAGTCAAGTTTTCGTCTGTGAGGCGCCTCGTCGAGTACGAGGACTACATCATGCTGCGCATGCAGGAGGCCGGGCTTCCATCGGCCAAGCCATACGGCATCGTCGAGATCACTCCCGAACGGGAGTATCTCCTCGTCACCGAGTTCTTGTTCGGTGCTCAGGAATTTGGCGATGCCATCATCGATGATTCGATTGTTCATCAGTCCCTCCTCATGATTCGGAAACTATGGGACGCCGGATTGGCCCATCGCGACATCAAGCCGGCCAATGTGATGGTGCATAACGGCGAGGTCAAGCTCATTGACGTGGCCTTCGCCACCGTCCGTCCCAGTCCATGGCGCCAGGCCGTCGACCTCGCCAACATGATGCTGATCCTTGCCTTGCGCCACGACCCGGTCCATGTGTACCAAACCGCCCTCGACTACTTCACGCCAGACGACATCGCCGAGGCGTTCGCGGCAACCAGCGGCATCACCATTCCGACCCAATCCCGTTCGGCTCACAAGCAGTACATCGCGACCGGTGAGCCCGATCTCATCCAGACCTTCCGGGACATGGCCCCTCCCTGCGAGCCCATCTCGGTGCAACGGTGGAGCAGACGCCGGCTCGGGCTCACGGCCGGGGCCGTGCTGGCCGCACTGTGGTTCCTCGGATTCGTCATCGACAATCTGACGGGAGCCGGATTCGTATGAGCCGGCGAATGATCCTGCTCGTTGCCGTTGTCCTCGTTGCCTCCGCCTGTAGCAACAACCAGCTCGGCCGGTCGGTGCCGGCGTGCCCTGTGGACCCGCAAATCGTGACCACATTCAGCGGTGCCATCATCCTGCAGATGCAGGCGGTCGACACGGCCGAATACGTCCCATGCCTGAATGACCTGAAGGCCGGCTGGTCGTACGAGGACCTCATTCCCGAGCACGGCCTGAGCAGGTTCTGGCTGGATTCCGATCGCCTCGGATCGAGATTCCTGGAGGTGTCGCTCACTGCGAGTTGCGACATCGGATCCGCAACGCCGGTGGCGGGCGGTCCGAACCAGGATGTGTCTGAGTATCAGGACGTTGAGTTGGTCGGGTCAAATGCCACCATCGTGATCGTTCCGGTGACCGGTCGCGAATCCGACTACGCACACACCATTGAGGACGAGCTCGAGGCGCGCCAGATCAATGGCCGAACGATATTCGCGATCTTCGACACCAGTGACCTTCCCCTGGCCGACAAGGTGGCAGCGGCGGCGCGCCGGGACCGGCCGATCATCGTTGTCGATGAGCAGGATGCCGCCGCGCGGACCGCCACGCTGCAGATGCCCGATGAGATGCAATCGGTGAGAGGCCTCGAGTTGCACGATCTCTTCGACCGGCTCGAAGGGCGGCTGCCAAAACCGAGCTTCGTCGGGATGTGGTACCAGGTCTTCGAGGGTGGGTGCATCACCTACGAGTTCGATGCGGAAGGTCCGGGGGTCGACCGCCTGGCCGGTGACATCGAGGAGGCAATCGGTTTGTTCCCGGCCGGTGAGGTCAGGCGGGTGCTGCGATCGGCGGGCATTCTCGGATGACCGGAGCCCCAGAGCATCGGCATCCCCACCTCTTCGACGACCCCCGCTGGGCGATCGGAGGGGCCGTTGCCCTCTATGTTTCGGCGGCGGTCCTGATGATCTGGATGGCGCTCGGGCGCTCGACGCTGCAGCCTCTCGACGACTCGTTCCATGATTCGATGGTCTCGATCGAGAGCGGAGGTTTGACCTTCTTCGCCAAGGCGTTCAACTACCTCGGAAGCACCTGGGTCACCCTGCCGCTGCGAGTCGGGGTGGCCGGCCTGCTCTGGGCTCAGAAACGGTGGGAGTGGCTCACGGTGTGGCTGGCCTCGATTGTGGTGGCCGAGGTTTCCGTGACTCTCTTCAAGGTCCTCTACGACCGGCCCCGCCCCATTGACCCGCTCGTTTCCACCACCGGTGCCTCGTTCCCCTCGGGGCACGCAATCGCCGGTGCCGTCACCGCGGTGGCGCTCGTGATCGTGTTTCTTCCCGCCGGTCCCCACCGGCGGATCTGGGAGCTGCTGGCGGTCGGCTTTGCCTTCTTCATGGCCATGAGCCGCACCTATCTGCGAGCTCATTGGCTCACCGACGTCATCGCCGGAACGCTGCTGGGCGCCGCCGCCGCCGTCGGGGTTGCCACCGTCGTACATATCTGGTGGCTCCGCAACAGGGCCCCGGCGGTCCCGGTTCTCGATGCTTGACACTCGCCGCGACCAGCTGGTGGCGCTGGCGGGAGGCTCGGCAGGCTTCGTGGCGGCGGCCGCCCTGGCCTGGGACGACAACGTGCCGGCGGCCGAGAAAACGGCCTTCGAGTGGGTAAACGGCTGGCCCGACTGGCTGGCGGGGCCGCTCTATCCGATCATGCAGTTCGGGATGGTGGCGGCCCCGTTCATAGCCGGGGCACTGGCCTGGCACCTGACACGCAAGCGCCAGCCTGCCCTGGCGCTCGTCTCAACGGGTTTCGGCATCTGGCTGCTGGCCAAGGTCGTAAAATCGGTGGTCGATCGTCCGCGACCGGGCGGATTGCTCGAAGACGGGGTGGCCTATCGGCTCGACGGAGGCCCCGGGGGGCTCGGATTCATATCGGGGCACGCCGCGGTCGGGTTCACCATCGCCGTCATCGCCACTCCCTACCTTCCGAAGCGGTGGGCGTCGCTGTTGTGGGCGCTGGCGACGGGGGCGGCCACCCTACGGGTCTATGTGGGTGCCCATCTCCCGCTCGACAGTATCGGGGGAGCCGCCCTCGGGATCGCCGCCGGCGGGCTCGCTCTCCTCATCGTCCGGCGGGGGTAGCTTCCGCCAGCTCTTGTTGGTGCGCCAGATGAGATAGGAGATGGCACCGAGCGGGACCGGGAGGAGGAAGGTGATCGCTCGAAAGACCAGCACGGCCGCCGCGATCTTTGCCTCGAATGTTGTCTCGCTCACATTGGTCAGGTCGGCGGCAACCTGCAGGCCAACGGTCAGTCCGAGTTCGACGACGCCCACGCCACCGGGCGTGATCGGCAAGGCCGAGATCAGCCGGATGAAGGCGAAGACGGCCAGCACCTGGATCCAGGAGAGCACCCCATCGCCGACTCCAACGTGGCGGAGGGTCACGAGCAGCACGATATAGAGCGAGATGTGACTGACGAGCGTCGACACGGTCAGCCGCAGCCAGCGGGTGCGAAGCAGGCCGAGAGCCTGAGCCCGGAAGTCGGCACCGGCATCATCCCAATCGTGGACGGGCGGTTTGTGGACCAGGGAACGGAGCCGGCTAACGAGCCGGCCGACGAATGCGCCGATCCGGCGAGCCAGTGATTCCTTGTAGAGAAACAGGCTCCATAGAGCGATGAAACCGATGAGGACTCCGATGCCTACCACGGCCGCGATCACCCGGGTGGCGGTGATGTCGCCCTCCAGTGCCAGGAGGGCGAGGGCCAGCACCGGCATCCCGAGTTTGGCGAAGTTGTTCCACACTCCGGAGACGACTGCCGCCAGGGCGAACTCGCTCTTGCCGAATCCCCAGGAGCGATACATGGCGTAGGTGACGCCGACCGCGATCGCACCTCCGCCCGGCATCGTGTTGGCGACGGCAGTGGAGGCCTGGTTCGAGATGGCGGCCTGGGGATAGGTGAGGCCCGGCATGACCGCGGTGAGCACGAACCAGTAGGTGACGAGATTCCAGATGGCTACCCCGAATAGCGTCACGACTTCGATCCCGGTCATGGCGGAAATCTCGGTCCACACGTCCCCGTAATCTGCGAACTGAGGAAACGCGAACACGAAGATCCCGACCACGATGGCCAGGGACGCCACAGTCTGCACGATGCGTTTGATTGGCATGGAGGTCGCGGAGTGATCGTCCATTCCCGCCAACGCTAGCTTCGAGGCCCTCCTGCCCGGGTGGCGGGCGGCCTTATCGATCGCTTAACCGTTCCATGGAGTTCTGTTAACCGGCAATGTCGTACGTTGAGCATTGACCTGCGTTTGCTGAAGAAGAGCGTACGGAAAACGACAAGAGCGAGTGAATGTATGACACCTCGAGCGATCGGTGAGGGCCCCGGAGACTTCAATTCCGCCCACCGGGGGCGACGGATGCTGCTTGGCCTGGCGGTTGCGGTGCTCGTTTTCCTGGGAGTGATGCTCCTGCTTCTGACCCCCGGGGCAGATGCCAAGCAGAAGTTCATGTCCGGTTTTGCTCAAGCGTTTCCGGCTGCGGCCGGATCTGCGCTGGATTCGTGCGTGTTGTGCCACACCGATCCCGTGCATCCCGGCGAGAACAACCTCAACCAGTACGGTCAGGATTGGGAGGATGGCGATTTCGGAGACAAGAACTTCCTGGCCCCTGCCCTCCTCAACGCGGATTCGGACGGTGACGGGGTCAAGAACGGTGCCGAAATTCAGCAGCTGTCCCTGCCGGGCGATCCGTCGAGCAGCGCTCCTCCCACCACCACGACCACCCTTCCCGGGACCCCACCCGATGGGCAAGCCCTCTACGGTGCCCGCTGTGCGGCGTGCCACGGGCCAAACGGGGGAAATCTCAGCGGCACGGGATTGACGCGTTCAACCTTCATCAACATAACGATCAACGGACAGGGTGGAATGCCCGCCCAGTCCAATCTCAGCAATGAGCAAGTCGGTGCCATCTGGGACTACGTGACCGGGACCGTGCCCGCTACGACGACAACCACCACGACCCTTCCGGGGGCAACGACGACGACCACTCTTGCTGCTTCCGGTTCGACGGTGTGGGCGCAGAATTGTGCGGCGTGTCACGGGGCCAATGGCGGCAATGTGGTTCCGACCTCCAGGAGCAGAAGCCAGCTGGTGTCGATCATCAGCAATGGGATCGGGTCGATGCGGGGTTTCCCCGAGCTCGGCTCGGCTCAGATCGGCAACGTGGCCGATTACTTGCTGAGTCAGAGCATTCCGACCACGACCCTTCCGGGGGCAACGACGACGACGACCATCGCGCGCAGCGGCGCGGCGGTGTATGCCGCTAGTTGCGCTCTCTGCCATGGAGCCGAAGCCGCCAATCTGCGGGGCCATGACCGCAGCCTGTCCCAGGTCATCTCTATCACTACCAGCGGGACCGGGGCGATGCGCGGCTATGCCGGGACCCTCAGCACCGCCGAAATCGACAACGTGTCCCGATACGTGGCGTCGTATGGAGCGAGCGCGGGCGTTACGACCACCACTGTTGCGCCCGGTAGTCCTGTGTCCGGCTCGACTCTGTTCATGCAGAACTGCTCGGGCTGTCACGGACTCCACCGGGAGGGCGGAGCCGGGGGAGCCGTTGCAGGGACCGGGCTGAGCCGGTCGGCAATCATCTCGATTACCGAAGCCGGCGCCAGCGGGATGCCGGGGTTCGGGTCTCAATTGTCCGCCGAAGAGATGGGCGCCATGGCCGATCACATCCTCGGCATGACCTCTGCCGGCAACCCTGGGGTCGGGGACACGATCCCCGGTGACGCTACCGCCGATGGTTTCCCGCAAATGTCTCTTGAGCTGAGAGAAGGTCACTCGCTCTACGACCAGCTGTGTTCGAGTTGTCACGGCGCCAAGGGTGAGGGCGGTTTTGGGGGCCCGTTGGCCGGAAGCGAGGTGTCGGCAGCCGGACTTCGGGTAGTCATCCGGCAGGGCCTCGGCACCATGCCGGCGTTCGCCGGTCAGATGACTGACTCCGAACTCGACGCCCTTGTCGCCTTTACGCAGGCACTCGCCTCGGACCCGACCCTCCTTGACCCGACGACCGGCCAGCCGGAGGAAGAGACGGAGCCGGACGCTGATCTCGCAGGCCTTGTCCCCGGCAACCTGGGCAATCCGATGGGCGACGAGGGAGCTCCGGCCCTTGTGGTTGTGTTCATCATTTTCGGAGTGCTGGGAGCGGGAGGTGCCGCGTTTCTCTGGATACGCTCCGCTCGCAACCTGATCGCCTGAGCCAAACAGCCCCCGGTCCCCAGCAAGAGAGAGTGGTACGCACCGTCTGGGGTCTGGGGACTGATCGTCTGGGGTCTGACTACTCGAGGTTGTACCCGGGTCTGCTTTGCACCACCCAGTCATCGAAGGCAGCGTTGTTGCCGACATCGTGGCCGGCTGCCCGTGACAGGATGAATCGATGGTGGAGGAAGTCGCAATACGCCTGCAACGGGTCGAGCTCAACCGGGTTCACTTCACGGATCCGTTCCAGCCAGGGCTCGAAGACTCCGACCCTCCACCTGACGGCACCCACTGCCTTGCCGGTGGCCGATTCGCTATCGGGTTGATGGGCAAGGTAGTACTGAAGATCTCCGAGGATGGTGCGGGCCTTCTTCTCGCTTGTCCAGATTCCCGTCAGTTCCTGCAAGCGATTGCGATGGAAGCGGCGGCTCCCGACCCGGAGGTTGAAGCGCAATCGGTCAGCATCATCGGCCGGATTGAGCGAGACGTCGTCGACTTCGAAGCCGAGCTCGTTGAGAGCGTGAATTCGCTCCGTTATCAGATAGCGCTCGTTCGGCCCGATCGACTCTTCCCGATGCAACAGGCTCCACAAGCTTCGGTATCGATCGGCGATGTCTTCGCCCAGGCCGAGGTCGGCATCATCGATGTCCCGACCGGCCGCTGAGGCAATGTCGGCCATGCCCCCGGCCACGTTCGTGACCATCACCTCGAGATCCATCTCTCGTTGGCCGTTCGAGAGCCCGGTCACGTGCACCTCGGAGGTTTCGGTATCGACCAGCGTGGCCGCGATCGAGTCGGCGTCGTACTGGTAGAGGACATTGGAGAGGGAACAGTCACCCCAGTACAGGCCGAGGATGTGCAATTCGGCCAGTAGCGCCGCGAACGCGTCGAGCATCTGGCTGCGACGGCTCCCGAACCCGGGTCCTTGCAGCAGCTCCCGGTAACTGAACGAGTGATCCAGGTACTTGGTGATCACTGCGGTCGACCACTCCTCAGATGGGTCGACGCCTTCACGTACCACGTAGCCGGTGCCGATGACCGCAGGCCCATCGACCGACTCGAGCCACCGGAGGTTCTCCCATTCGGCGAGGGCAGGTCGGCCGGGGAGCTCCTTGATCGCGTAGATTCCCTCGTCATACCCGACGAACCGGACTTCATGGCGCGAGATCCCCTTCGGGAGATCCATGAGCCGGGGGTGGGTCCACTCCCGGATCGACGTCTCCCAGTCGAGGTCGAGGAAATCGGGATGTCCGGCGCGAACGTTGAGGCGAGGCTTGGTCACGGCCCGGGATGGTAGGGCGGCAGGGTGCTTGCAGGGTCGATCCTCCGGCGGGCGGTAGCCTCCGGCCGATGGAAGCACCCGATCGAATCGAAGTGGAGGCAGGATCTGTTCTCGTGCTTACCTGGCCGGACGGGCTCGTCACAACCGTGGCGGCACCGGCGCTGCGGGCCGCCTGTGAGTGTGCAACCTGCCTCGCCCCGGAGGGCGACACATCCTGGATCGGTGACGCCGCCTCCGTCCGGATCCTGGCAGCCTCCCTCGTCGGCGCCTACGCGCTCAACTTCACGTTTGGGCCCGACCATCATTCCACCGGTATCTTTCCGTTTGATCGACTGCGTGCCCTCAGTGAAGCGGCGCCACCACTGGAGGAATGATGGACATCGGCGTCGACCTCGTTGAAGCGTATTTGCGCCTCAACGGCTATTTCACGATCAGCGAGTTCGAGGTCCTCCGGGAGACCAGCCCCGGTACCTATCAAACAGTCACCGACGTCGACATCATCGCCGTGCGGTTTCCCGGGCCGATCTATATCGCCGACTCACACGGCAAAGGCGAATCGCCTGCCCTGCTCGTCGAGGACCCGACCCTGCAACTCGAAGAGGACACCGTCGATGTCATCATCGGCGAGGTCAAACAAGGGGAGGCGGTGTTCAATCCCGGGCTCACCAACCACCATACGCTGCATACGGTGCTGCAACGGGTGGCCTGGCTCTATGGGCACGACGTCCATCAGGTGGCCCGCGATCTCGAGAAGGGCCTCGTGTGCTACCAGGCAAGCCCGGTCGACCGAAAGGTGCGTACCCGGCTGGTGGCGTTTGGCCGGAGCCCGGTCAACGACCTTCATACGATCAGCCTTACTCACGTCTTCGAGAAGATGATCGGTCAGTTCGAGGAGTACGGCGACGCCCTCAGGGCGGCTCAATTCAAGAATCCGGCTGCCGCCCTCATCCGACTTCTCGTCAAGACCGGCTTTGAGATTCGGAAGGATCCGGCGGAGGAAGCCGGCTAGGGACTCAGCCGGACCTCTCATCTTCGGGATGGAGCCGGCCCGGAGCGACCCCGGTGGTTAGCCGGCGCCCCACAGTGAGAGCCCGGTCTCTTCGTCGAAGACCCTGGCGGGTGGCGTTCCCTCGAACTCTTCGATCTTCACCTCGAGGGCCCACACGACACAACCATGGTTGATATGGCCGCCGAACGCCTTGCCCGAAGCGTCGGCGAACACCGCGTGGGTGTGTATGAACGGCTCGCCATCGAGTAGCGAGACATTCCCCATCCCGGAGAGCACCTCGAGATGCTGGTGCAGGTGGAAGTCGCAGTACTCACGCTGGTCCTGGTCGTAATACCGCAGCGCCGCCGTCTGAACCGCCCCGAGGTAGGAAATCCAGGCGGCCTCGATGTGATTGGCTCGCACGAACTCCTCGAGTGTGCCGAGCAGATCCTCTCCGGTCGGTATCCGCAGCAGGTGCACGGGGCCGGGCCGGTATGTGTGATGACTCATCGCGCCGAGTTCACAAACGATCTGGCCCGGGCCGCGTCGACAGGGTTGGTGGTGATCCCATCGATCTTGAGTGCGGTTCCCACGATGACGCCGTCGGCTACCTCGAGAAGTTCGGCGACATTGGCTTCAGTCGTTCCCGAGCCGATGAGGACCGGCCGTCCCGCCGCAGCGGCCGCCGCCCGACGCACCATCTCTAGATCGGGCTCGGCCCCGGTGGCTTCGCCGCTCACGATGACTCCGTCGGCCAGCCCTCGCTTGACGGTGTCGGCGGTGGCAAGCTCGATCGTCATTCCCGGCGGAGCGACTGCGTGTTTCACCATCACGTCCGCATATACCTCGGTCGTCAGTCCTAGCTCTCGTCGCAGGCGCATGACCTCGGCCGCCCGGCCGGTGATGATGCCCTGATCGGTTGTCATGATTCCGCTCAGAACGTTCACCCGGATGAAGGACGCTCCGGTGGCGGCGGCAATGGCGAGTGCCGACCGGGCATCATTGCGAAGAACGTTCACGCCGACCGGCACCCCGGCCACCTCCGTCACTGCGGCAACGGCTCTCGTCATAGCGGCGACGGTCACCGCCGGCACGGCGTCGGAAAAGAACGGAGCGTCGCCGAAGTTCTCAACGATGAGCGAGTCGAAGCCGGCTTCCGCCAGCAGGCGGGCATCGGACGCAGCCGCCGTCAGGCAAGCCTGCAAATCGCCCTGGAAGCCGGGGGAGCCCGGCAAGGGTGAGAGGTGGATGACTCCGATGAGCCGGCTCATAGATACGCTTTGGCGTACGCTAGAGCCTTCTCGGCGACGTCTCCGGTGGCTTCGAGCGAGGTGGCCGCCGGGTCGATCCGGCGCACCGCCACCCGGCACCAATCACCGGCGCTTCCGATCACGACATTCTCGGCATCTTCAGGACCGAAGATCCACTTCTGGTACTCGGGGGCCCGCAGTTCGATCCGGATCGGATCCGGGTACTCCTCGCCGGCCGAGCTGAAGGCAAAGGGAAGCGTTACCCAGGCGAGAAAGGCAACATGGCGCAGCCGGGTGGTGTCGACAGAGTTCGATCCGACCGCTGCGTGGATGTCGAGCCCATGGGCCCAGGTCTCCATGAGACGAACCGTGGCGAACGTCTTGGCCGACATGTCGCCCGCCAGCCAGGGGATTCGTTCGCCGCCCGTCATGCGCGACAGCGCATCAACAACGTCGGCCCGGGCATGGCGCCACCATTCGATCACCTGACCGGGTCGCATCTCCCTGCCCCGGGCAACCCCGGCCGCCGTAAACCCGTCGACCGAGCCGTGTTCCTTCATCGCAGCGGCTACGACCGCCTTGCCCTCGTCGATGGCGCCGAACGCCAATTCCTCAGTGCTGGCGAGATGACTCACCTGGTCGCGGATGTCCCAACCGGTAGCCGGAGTCGGCGTCGGCCACTTCCGGTAGTCGATGCTCTGGAGGAATTGATCGAGGCCTTGTTGTTCGGCCACGAGATCAGCCAAGATTTCACGCATTTCCTCGTCAGGCTAGCGCCGGGAAGCCGGATCGGCCCCGGTAGAACGGGGTGCTAGAGGGTGTTGAGTTTGTTGATCAACTGACGGAGTCGGCCGAAGTGGCGCCGGTTGAACTCAAAGCTGACGCGGTCAAGCACCGGCGCGTCCCCGTTGGCCACTTCGGAGGGGCTCGCAACGGTTCGTCCGATGCGGCCTGCGACCACGATGTCGGAGAACTCGTCGTTGAGTAACTCGAGTGTGGCGTCGTCGGGGCCCCGCAACATCCGCAGCACCAGCTTGCCGTCGACATAGCGCTGGGAGTGGTAGTTGAGGTAAAAGTCGCAGATGGCATCGGCGGCTTCGACAACGTCGTGGGCGTGAGAGAAGAGACCGAGATCCTCGACGGTGATCATGCCGTTTCCGAGCAGGTCGTCGCGCACAAAGGCTTCCCACGTCTCCCAGTACCCGGTGCCCTCCGACTCGACGAGGACGATGGGAGCCATCGGGCTCTTCCCGGTTTGGATGAGTGTCAGCGTCTCGAAGGCTTCGTCCATCGTCCCGAAGCCACCGGGGAACAATGCGAAAGCGTGCGATTCCTTCACAAAGATCAGCTTGCGGGTGAAGAAGTACTTGAAGTTGATGAGCCGGTCGGGCAGGACATGCTCGTTGGCATCGGCCTCGAAGGGAAGCCGAATGTTGACACCGAAGGAGCGTTCCCGGCCGGCTCCCTCGTTGCCGGCTTCCATGATCCCGGGGCCTGCCCCGGTGATGACCATCCAATTGCGGTCCTCGGTCATCAAACGGGCGAAGTCGCCTGCCATCTTGTAGTCGGGGGAATCGGGCTTGGTTCGGGCGGATCCAAAGATGCTCACCTTGTGGACGTCCTTGAAGCGGGAGAAGATCCTGAATGGATACCGCATCTCCTTGAGCGCGGTGTTGGCCAGTCTCACGTCGCCGCGGTCGGCATCGTCGCGCAGCAGCTTCAGGGTGGTCACGATCATTTCTTCGACGAGGTCGGCGTTCTGGCCGCCTCCGGCTTTGGCAACCAGCTCCTCGATCAGTTGATCGATCTCCTGGTCACCGATTTCATACGGTCGCATCTGTGTCACACGCTAGTGGGGGGAACCGGGATTCAATCCCGGACGACCAGCGGGTTGTCGACGCCTGCCCAGGCCGGATCGAAGCCACGATCGGCCAGAACGAGGAAGGCCGTGTCGTGGTCGGCCACCGTGAGCCAGATCCGCGTGGTGGGGCGGGTCGGTGAGGGCGGAGCCGAAAGATGCCATAACCGCATCATGCGGGCCCTGGCCTGATTCAGGTACACGGGTTGATTGAGAATGACCACTGCGTTGGGGAGTTGCGGGAATCGGCCGAGCTGGGTTTCGCTGCTGGCGGCGAACGTGGCGTAGGCGCCGACCATCCAGCCGGCGACTTCAGGGCCGACGTGAACCGAGTCGACGAGGTCCCACGCGATGGATTGCGGCCCATCCAGCGTGGTCGGCTCTTCGATGACCAGGCGATCGTCTTCGACATAGAGGGAGGGCTCGGCGAACGCCCAGCGGGCGGTTTGAACCGAGAGTGTTCCGACTCGCTGGGCGACCAGCATCGCGCCGAACAGCAGGGGTGCGGCGGTTAGCCGGGCGCCGGTGAAAGCCTGGCCGAACACCCACCACAAGATCCCGGCGGCGGCTCCGAAGGCAAGGGCGCCGCCATAGCCGGCCGTCAATCGCTGGCGAATGCCGTGTTTCAGAAGAAGCTGTGCCGATCCCATGGGAAAGGTTTCGGCAAGATTGGGGAGAGGGTTTAGCGGCAGCTGCCAGCAGTCCGCAATCCGCCATCCGCAATCCGCAATCCGCCAGAACGATGCCGGATGCCGGATGCCGGGTGCCGGTGGGCGGTGGGCGGCTAGCTCCCGAAGGCTGGCCCCTCCGGGCCCTTGCGGGCAACCGCGCTCCACACCGTCTCGTAGTGATCGCGGTCGTAGGAATCCACATGGGGGAGCACGAACTCCTCCCAGGCCATTCGGAGCGGATCCTCGGATTCGGCGAACATCCGGAGCCCGGTGGGGAGGCGGTCCAGTACCGTCCGCAGGCTCATGGGAGTCTCGACACGCGTACGGGTGTCGCTGGCGGTAAACGACTCGTTCACCTCAACGGCCAAACGCGAGATGAGCTCGACGAACTCGGGCTTCATCGTGGTGTAGCGGCGGGTGAGCATCCCCGTCAGTTGCTCGGCGACCGGGAAGTCCTTCTCCCAGATGACCCACCGGTCGGCGAAGGCTTTGTTGAGGGTCTGAGTACCGGCATAGTCGCGCAGGTCTGTTGGGTTCATCGTTCCGAACAGGCGGGTGTCGTCGCGCAGCTTGACGTGGTCGCCGGTTGGCAGGTCGAGGGCGTGGTAGCGGTCGAGCAGGCCGTGGAGGGCGAACAGCGTCTCAGCTCCTGCCGCGTTCAGCTCAGAGAGATTGATGAGTGCCGTTCCCCGCAGGGCTCGCGTGATATCGCCGTCCTCCCATCGGCTCTCGGTTCCGCCCCGGCCGTCTCCGTAGAGCTTCACCGAGCCGATGAGCGTGATGTCGCGGACTTCGCCGGTGAGCGGTATCCGGTAGTAGGGGAGGCGCAGCAAGGCGGCGAATTGCTCGAGGTCGTGGTCCTTGCCGGTACCCATGTGGCCGCGCAATGCCAGGTGAAGCGGCACTTGCTCCTCGGCGTGATCGCGGCGCACCTTCTCGAGACGGGCGAGTCGGTAGAGCATGCCGAGGTCGACGTAGAACGGATCGGGCTCGGGGATCTTGGCCACCCGCTGGGGGTAGTCGGTCGCGTCCTTCGGGACCACGAAGGTGTCGAGCTCAATCGGCTTCCCCTCGCCGGCCGGGTCTTCGAACATGACGGTCTTAGGCATTGATCTTCCAGTCCTGGTCGTGCCACTGGGTGCGAGCCCACCAGCTGTCGGCTCCCCACAAGGCGAGGCTGCGACGAAGGCTGGAGCGTACTCCATCAACCATCGCTCGGGTAAGTTCGTCCGGCCGTTCAACGACCTGGTTGCGACTGTAGGCGGCTTGCACCGTGCCATCGCCGATGCCGATGCCGAGCACTGTGGTTCCTGCGTACTCGGCCTGGCGGACGGTCTCGGCGAGCGACTCGACTGAGCCGCGAGTCATCCCGTCGGCCAGCACCACGAGGATCCGGACCGTGGCCCGGCGGGCCAGCAAGCGTTCGGCTGCATAGGAGACGTTGAATTCGTCAACATTGGCGGCCTTCTCGAACATCGAGACCGGGGGGCTTTCCTCTCGATTGCGAGCTGCCCGGATTGAAGACGCTCTCGGTTCGGCCGCCGTCCAGAACAAGCCTGCCACGACGTCTTCGGCCGATCGCCACCGCTGGTCGAACGTCTTGAGCACGTAGTGGTTGACGGTGCGGGTGAGCCGTTCGGCGTGGCTGCCCTGGGTGCGTCGAAGCCCGGCCGCCGAACCGTGCATTCGCTTGATGTAGGTGGCTTCGGTGTCATCGGGAGCTGCTGCGAACGAGCGATTGAAGAGGGCCATTTCGAATTCGACCTGGAGCTCATCGGCGAGGCGGGCCAATGTCCAGGCCCCGAGGGTGGCCGCCGCCATGCCCCACGGCGCCCGGCTCCCGCCGGGAAGCCGACGGGGCTGCAGCATCGAGGCCGATCCGTCGATGAGCAGGCTGACGGCATAGGAGCGGCGGCTCGAGATCGCCCGGCGCTCGAACATGCGTTGATAGAGCCCGGCGCCGAGAAAGAGAGCGGCGTACGGGGAGAGGTCGCCTGCGTCATAGCCCGACCGGAGGCCCCGGCGTTGATTGGCAACGAACAGCGGCCACAACTCACCGGAAATGTGGCGTTGGGCTACTCCCCACGACCGGGCGGCTCCCTCGAGGGATTCCCGCCCGTCCAACGCATACTGTCGGAACCGTTCGGGGAACTGGCCGACGACCAGTTTGCCGCCCTGGCCGATCGGGGGATAGACGAGGGGCGCCTCCGATACCCGGATGAGCTGCTCGGTTGAGGGATCTCCGCCGGCTTCGGAGTCACCCTCGGTGTCGGAGTCCCCGGCGGTGGCCTCCATGGTTTCGTCGTAGCTCTCGACGTCTTGCAGGATGGGGCTGGTGAGACGGACCCGGTCCACCCCCTCGGCAATGGAGTCCCGGTCATTTTCGTTGGCTTGCTCGTGGTCGCCGATCATCCGAGTTCCCGAGACCTCCGTGAGGAGCCCGTGCAAGCGAGCCACCTGCAGCAACTGGAGTGCCCGGCCCGCCACCTCCCACACGTCGGTCGATTCGCGGACGCCTTCGAGGAACACCATCGCATCGTCGAGAGCGGCTGCGACGTGCGGTTCGACTTGCTTCTGGAGCCGATCTCGCTCGGCGTATTCGCCGACGATGAGAAAGCAGGCCAGTGCGAACTGGCCGAGCGGCCGGGCGTGGGCGAGGGCGTCGGGCGTGGCGGCGACATACATGTCTTCCAGGACCGATTGGGCACCGCGATAGGCCGAGAGGTGGGCAATCTCCTGACGAGCGTCTTCGAGCGCCAGGAAGAGGGCTTCGGCTGCCGGGCCGCCTGCCTCGGCCAGGGCATCGAGCAGCGGTACCGGCTCCTCCATGATCTCCTCCTGGTCCTCGGGCAACCATTCGGCCGGGATGGGGCGCCGCTCCTCGAAATCGGTGACGGCCAGGTGGACAACTTCATGAAGCGCCGAGGCGAGGGCGACTTCGGCCGGTGTCACGGGGGCGCTCCGACTGTAGGCGGCCTGAAAGAGGCGAGGGTCGAGCACGACCTCTCCCGGGCGGCTGGCGGCCTCCGAACCGAGCCGGACCCGCAATTCGTCGTTCTTGCTGAGGCTCCTGGCGAAGCGGGTGACGGCCGGCGCCACTCGCTGATAGCGAGCGACGACGGCTTCAATGACCCGTTCTTCCGGCGGAAGAATGTCCGAGAGCACGGTATGGGTGCGATCGCGCATAAGTGGTTGACGATAGCCGTGGGGGTTCGATACCCGGGGGGTTGAGTGCGTTGCCCGTTGTCGGTTGCCCGTTGGCTGCGTTCTAGTCGGCTCACCGATGGCAGGACTAGAGGTACTGTGAATTGGAGAGCGTGCGGGGCGCGCTTCGGACGAGGAGGAATGGTGTTGTATGTAGCCGGCCGCGGGCTCGCCGCCCTGTTGGGTGTTGCCGTCGTGGCCGCTCTCGCCATAGGAGCGGCCCGGCCTCCGGCAGTCGGCGCGGCCACTCCCCATGTCATTGTGATCAGTGTCGATGGCCTTCGACCGGATGCGGTCACCCAATTGGGCGCCGGCGAGCTTCCGAGCTTCTTCCGCCTGCGAAACGAGGGAGCGTTCACCGACAACGGCCGTACCGACTACGAGTACACAATCACCCTGCCCAATCACGGCGGCATGCTGACGGGTCGGGCCGTCACCGGCGATGCCGGCCACGCCGTGACCTTCGCGTCCGATCCGGGAGGGATCATTCACGGCCTCAACCCCGCCGTCCCCTACGTAGCCAGTGTCTTTGACGTGGTGCACGATCGCGGTGGGTCGACCGCCCTCTACGCCAGCAAGCCCAAGTTCGCGCTGTTCGATCGGAGTTGGGACGGAGCCAGCGGGGCGCCCGACACGCTCGGGGCCGACAACGGCCGCGACAAGATCGACACGTTCGTCTTCAGCTCCGATACCGATGATCTTGTCGATCAGTTCATCGCGGACATGGCAACCAGCCCGTATGCGTACAGCTTCGTGCACCTCGCCGACCCGGACGCGGCGGGTCATTCCGCCGGCTGGATGAGCGCCGCCTACCTCGATGCGGTACGGGATGTAGATGCCATGATCGGGCGCATCATCGGCCTGGTCGAGACCCAACCGGAGCTCGGGTCGAATACCGTCCTCATCGTTACCAGCGATCACGGGGGCAGTTCGACGGGCCACACGACCGCTGGATCTCCCGAGTCTTACACCATTCCGTTGTACGTGTGGGGTGCAGACGTCACCGGTGGCAGCCTCTACGATCTGAATCAATCGAGCCGCTCGGACCCGCTCGGCGGACGGCCCGGTCCGGCCGGGTCGCCACCTCCCATCCGGAACGGCGACGTCGCCAACCTGGCGCTCGACATGCTGGGTTTGCCGTCGGTGGGCG
Organism: uncultured Gammaproteobacteria bacterium; assembly: GCA_964195905.1. Lineage (GTDB taxonomy): Bacteria > Actinomycetota > Acidimicrobiia > Spongiisociales > SHLN01 > SHLN01. The sequence continues at coordinate 6,442 of CAXMQV010000127.1, read as the reverse complement.
GCTCAACGATCAATCCGGCTCAAGACCTGTCCGTGGCTGGTCCGCCCGGAGCCCCGCTGGTGGCGGTCTTCAATCCGGAAAGCGGCCGGTGGCGGGTGCGCATGCCCGATGGCGGGTTCGTGGACATGTACTTCGGCGTTCCCGGCGACTTCCCGCTGCTGGGAGATTGGGACTGTGACGGCTCCGACACACCGGCCGTGTATCGACGGTCGAGCGGTGAAGTGTTCCTCACGAACCAGATTGCGACCGGGCTGGCGCAGGCGCACTTCTTCTTCGGTGGTCCCGGTGACTACCCGGTGGCCGGAGATTGGGACGGCGACGGATGCGACAGTGTGGCGATCTATCGCGATGGAGAGGTGTTCATCACCAACCGGCTCGCCACCGGCCGGGCCGAGTTCTCGTTCCCGTTCGGAAGCGGCCGCCAGGTTCCGTTTGCGGGAGATTTCGACGGGTCAGGGTCCGACTCTCTTGGACTGTACGCGAGAGCCTCGGGCAAGGTGGTGGTGTCGCCCACCCTTCCCGCCGGAGGCGATGAGCTCACATTCTTCTACGGCCAGTCCCTCGACCGCGCTGTGGTCGGCGATTGGGACCGAGACGGGATCGAAACGATCGGGATCTTCCGTCCAGAGGACGGCAGGTTCTACATGGCGAACGCCAACCAGCAGCAGTCCGCCGACCTCATCTGGGACCTGGGAGAACCGGGTTGGCTGCCGGTAGCCGGCGCCATCGTCCCCTAACCGTCGGCGTCTCCACACGCTCGGGCCGGTTGGAGCTACCTTGGTGTCATGGACCTTCCCGTCGCCGATGCGTTTGTGATTCCCGAGGCCGAACTGGAGTGGGCGTTCACCACCTCCGGGGGCCCCGGTGGACAACATGCCAATCGCAATGCAACCAAAGCAGAGCTGAGGTGGGATATCGCTGCCACCGCGGTGCTGGACGAGGATCTTCGGGCGCGGCTGGTCGCCGGCCTCGGGTCACGGGTGCGCGACGGCGTGATCACGATCACGGCCGGTGAGTCGCGCTCGCAGTGGCGCAACCGTCAGATGGCGCGGCGCCGACTTGCCGAGCTTATGGAAGGGGCACTTCACGAACGGCGCAGGCGGGTTCCGACCCGGCCGTCCCGGAGGGCGCGTGACACCAGGATCAAGGACAAACGTCGTCGGGGTGCCGATAAGCGGCTGCGTAAACCCCCCGAGATCGAGTAGTGGCCTATTCGTCGAGCGGCAGGCGGTCCTCTTCGTCCTCATCGAAGTAGGCAAGTCGATCGACCGGCATGGTCAAAGCAGTCAGCACGTTCATCAAGTGGGCGGTGACTCGCTTGAGGTACCGGAAGTAGAGGGCCCGGGGCACGCCATAGCTGGATGGCTTGTCGGACGCCAGCGAGTCGTTGATGCGATCGTCGTACTCCTTGAGGAGGACATCGCCCTCGGCCACATAGCTGCGGGCTTCCTCGGTGGCCCGATCCAGGAAGGTCTGGGCCGTCTGCGAAATCAGGAGCGAGACTCGTTGGCGGTACGAAGCGAGTTCCTCGAGATCGTCGGCTTCCGACAGGTCAACACCCTGGTTGGCGAGGTCGTAGATGTTCTTGGCATAGTCGCCGATCCGCTCGACGTCCTTGGCGACTGCCATGTAGGCGAGGATCATCGGCATGTCCGACGCGGTCGACTGCACGCTCACATGGACGAGGAGGTCGCGGCGGATGTCGCGTTCGGTGGCGTTGATGCGCTTGTCGGTGGCATGCACATCCGCACCGACTACGGCGGGGTCGGCTCCGGCCAGGAATGCGCTGGCGGCGAGATCGAAGCTGTGGCGGGCATCGCCCAGCATCTGGCCGATCTTGCTTTCTACTTGCTCAAGTTGACTCTCGGACCCACGCCGGAAGAACTCAAGGACCATGTAGGACCTCCCTCATCGCAATAACACTATTCCAACTAACGGCAGGATGACGAAGACCCCCACCACGTAACTGACGGCCAATACCCGATTGGCGATTGCCACTTCCGCCAGCTTCTCGGCAGCCTTAATCGGCAGGTGCCTGAGCTGTGGCAGCGGGTAGAAGAGCAGGATTCCGAAGATGTTGAAGATCGTATGGGTAAGGGCGATGGCGAGCGCTTCGGGCCGGTCCGTCGCCAACGAGGCCAGGAGCGCGGTCACCGTTGTACCCACGTTGGCGCCGAGCGTGATCGGATAGGCGTTCTGCAACGTCAGCACACCCGCCGCGATAATGGGGATGAGGATCGACGTGGTGATGGAGCTGCTCTGGACCGCCACCGTCATCACCAGGCCAACCAGCATGGCCGGGACTCCGCCGCCCCGTGACAGGATCTCGTTCATCGACCGCTCGATCCGCCCGGCCAGGACCTCCTTCATGTTCTTGGTGATGAATGCCAGGCTCAGGAAGATCAGCGCGAGACCGACCACCAGCAGCACAACGCCGAGCACGTTGGCACTAGCGCCGTCGATGAGATCTTTCACCTGATCGACCGGCCACTTCACCGCCGACTTGAGCGGACTGTCGCCCAGTTCGCCGCCCTGGATCCCGGCATCCGAGAGCCACCCGGCCATCTTCTCGGCGATGGTCGAGATGAACCCGGTGATCAGCTCAAGGGGAAGGAGAACGCTGACCGCCATCAGGTTGAAGAAGTCGTGCATGGTTGCCCCGGCGAAGGCCCGCTTGAACTCTTCGCTGCGGCGGATGTGGCCGAGCGACGCCAGGGTATTGGTGACCGTGGTGCCGATGTTGGCGCCCATGATCATGGGGACGGCCGTGTCGAAGGGGAGCGTTCCTGATCCGACCAATCCAACGATCGTGGCGGTGGTCACCGAGGACGACTGGACGAGGACGGTGGCGAGGATGCCGGCGAACAGTCCTGCCAGCGGGTTCGAGATTCCTTCGAAGAGATCGGATGCGGTGTCGGCCCCGAATGCCTTGATGCCGCTCTCGAGGAACTTGACCCCCGCCAGGAACGTGTAGAGGAGCCCGATGACGAGGAGGAGCCGGGCCCGGGTGGGGAGTCTGCGCTCAGTGGCCGGCCGGACTATTGCCATGGCGATGTCCGGTCACGCGGAACCGAAATCAGAGTGTGGGCCGGTCGCTTCACACCCGTTCTTCTCCAGTCATGGTGCCTCCCGCGTCATCTGCCGTCTGCGCTCGGAAACCTACGAGGGCGAGGTAACCGGGTTCGGGCGCTCAGGTGAACGGAAGGTGAACCTTTTCTGGTCCGGCACAAGCCGATGTCAATCCGGCTCCAGCTTGGTCGGCCGCTCCCAGGTCGGTCCCTCGCTCAGGAGCGATTGCACGAGGTCGAGAACCCGAAGGTTGATCTCGTTGCGGATTCGCCGCACCGACGAAAGGTCCTTGCCGGCGGGATCATCGAGGTCCCAATCCAGATAGCGCTTGCCCGGGTACACGGGGCAGGCATCACCACACCCCATCGTGATCACGACGTCGGATTCCCTGACAGTGTCATCGGCGAGACGTCTCGGTTCCCGGTCCCGGATGTCGATTCCCAGCTCAGCCATTGCCTCAACTGCGGCGGGATTCACCTGATCGGCAGGCTCGCTTCCGGCCGACCTGACCTCAATGCGGCCCGCGGCGTGCAGCTCGGTGAGGGCGGCGGCCATCTGGCTTCGGCCGGCATTGTGGACACACACGAAGAGGACTCGGGGCTTGGTCGACACGATCACAGTCTGGCATACCCGTACTCGTCCTCGGATCGTCGACCGGAGTCGTCGAATACGACTATTGCCCCGTAACATCGGGCAGCCATATGGGTGATAGGGAACGTCCGATCAATGCCGCCAGCCTGTGCCATCCCGAATGCTGGTTCGCGTCCGGACACACACCATGACTGAGGTGCGGGTCCTCGTTATCGAGGACGAGGAATCACTGGCCGACTCGATCAAATACAACCTCGAGCTCGAGGGCTACCAGGTCGACGTTTCCCACAGCGGCAATTCGGGTCTACGCAAGTTCCACGAGGCGGCCCCCTCGCTTGTGTTGCTCGACGTGATGCTCCCCGGGATCTCGGGGCTTGATCTTTGCCGCATGATGAGAGCCGAATCCGATGTGCCGATCATCATGATCACGGCCCGTGATTCGGAAGCGGACAAGGTGGCCGGACTGGAGCTCGGGGCGGACGATTACGTGACCAAGCCGTTCTCGATGCGGGAGTTGCTGGCGCGGGTGCGGGCCAACTTGCGTCGCAGCGACATGCCGGTTGGTTCCTCAGAGCTGGATACCGAAATCCTCCGCGGTGGTCCTGTGACTGTTGATGTGGGGCGTCACGAGGTGAGCGTCGGAGGGCACGAGGTCCAGCTCCGGCCTCGCGAGTTCGAGCTGCTCACCTCGTTTCTCCGCAACAAGGGCATGCTCATGACGCGGGACCGGCTCATAACCGAAGTCTGGGGCATGGACTACTTCGGTGATACGAAGACCCTCGATGTGCATATCAAGCGGGTCAGGAAGAAGATCGAGCCCGATCCGAAGAAACCTCGCCACCTGGTGACCGTTCGGGGTCTGGGATACAAGTACATCGATGACTGAGATCGGGCCCGACGAGCAGGCACTTCTGGCCGCCCTGCCCGACGGGGTGATCCTCGTTCGAGATGGACGCGTGGTCTACGGCAACCCGGCGGCTTCCCGATTGTTGGGCATGTCTATTCCTGAGCTGCTCGCGCGCCTCAGGCCAACTGCCCTCGTCGACCTTTTGGCCCGCGCGGCCGATGGCCCCGGCGAGGAAGAGTTCCAACGGGGGAGCCCTCCGCGCTGGATCGAAGCGAGTGCCCGCCCGCTGACCGAGGGCGACGACGGTGTCATTGTGGTGTTGCGGGATGTGACCGAGAGGCGCAAGGTGGAGGCAATGCGTCGCGATTTCGTGGCAGATGCGTCCCATGAGCTCAAGACACCGGTGGCCTCGATTCAGGCGGCAGCCGAAACGCTCGTACGGGCCCTCGATGAGGATCCGGTTGCTGCTCGCAGGTTCGCCAATCAGGTGCACGTCACCGCGGTGCGCCTCTCGCAAATGGTCACCGATCTGCTCGACCTGTCGCGGGTGGAGTCCGAACGTCCCGAGTTTCATGAGGTGGATTTGGCTCGCCTGGTGACGAAGGAGATCGACCGGATCGCCGACCGGGCTGAGGTGCAGGGCGTTGACCTGGTGCTCGATGTCGAGGAGATCGTTATGCAGGCGAGCCGCAAGGATGTCCGCCTGGCTGTTCGCAACCTGCTGGAGAACGCCCTCGCCTACACGCCGCAAGGCGGGACGATCACCGCCGGGACCCGGACCGGGGATCGAGTGGCCGTGGTTTCGGTGTCCGACACCGGCATTGGAATACCAGGAAGGGATACGGCCCGGATCTTCGAGCGTTTCTATCGAGTCGACGATGCCCGCGATCGTGACACCGGCGGGACCGGGCTCGGCCTGGCGATCGTGCGCCATGTCGCCGAGCAGCACGGCGGTTCGGTCGAGGTCGAGAGCGAATTGGGGCAGGGCTCGACGTTCCGCATCCGCCTGCCGCTCGATCCTGCGTAGCGATCCAATTGGATCGGGCGCCTGGATCGAGTCAATATCTGGTCGGTATCATGGCTACGACCATTATTGAGGAGAAAGGAATCCCATGGGCCTGTTCGACTTTGTGAAGAACGCGGGGGCCAAAATAGGGATCGGGAAATCGACGTCCGAGGAAGCTGCTGAGGATGCCGCCCAGGCCGCCAGAACAGCTGCTTCGCAGGCGAAGGCTGCTGCCGCGGCCGCTGATCGTAAGGACAGCGCCGAGAAGAAGGAGCACGTCGCCGAGGTGAAGAAGAGCTTCGAGCTCGAGCGCCATGTCAAGAGCATGGGCTTCGAGGTCGACAATCTCGACGTCCAGTTCGATGATGGCAAAGCTACCGTCACCGGCGCCGTCGACGACGAGGCCACCCGTGAGCGGGTCGTCCTCACCATCGGGAACACCGATGGTGTCGGCCAGGTTGACGATCAGCTGCGGGTCAAGACCCGCGGTGAAGTATTCGCCGACGCCCAGCAGGAGAAGGCTCGTCTCGAGCGGATCGAGAAGGCCAAGTCCAAGTTCTACACCGTGGTATCGGGCGACTCATTGTCCAAGATTGCCAAGGAGTTCTACGGCGACGCGATGAAGTACCCGGAGATCTTCGAGGCCAACAAGCCGATGCTGAAGGATCCGGACCTCATCTACCCGGGCCAGGTACTGCGTATCCCGGCCCTCGGTGGAGCCGACGACTCGGGTGGCGCCAGCCGCGACCTGAAGGGCATTCAGTAGACAGTTGACCGAAGAGGGAATGCTGCTCCGCTTGAGTGATCCGGCGCAGAGGGGATAGGCGGCTAGGAACCGGGAAACGGGACCCGAGAGGGTCCCGTTTCTCTTGATGGAACTGGGGACCGGGGACCGGGGACTGGGGACTCACTACGGCGTGAGCCAGATC
>CAXMQV010000126.1:0-3927 GCA_964195905.1 uncultured Gammaproteobacteria bacterium | reverse complement strand
ACATTGTCATCTCAATTCGAGTCACCAATCGGGGTCCTGAGGCAGCGGTGTGTCATGTCCTCCCAACGGTCTGGTTCCGCAATACTTGGAGTTGGGGTTATCCGAATGGCCCAATGGGGGATGTCCCGGGACGTCCCTCGATGTCGAACGCTGCACCCGTCTCGGACGGAGTCGGTGCTATAGACATTGATCATCCCGTGCTGGGTAGCTATCGCCTGTACGCCGACGGGTGCGACCGACTCTTGTTCACCGAGAACGAGACGAACAGCCAGAGTCTGTGGGCTAGGCCAAACGAGTCGCCATACGTCAAAGATGCGTTCCACCGCCTTCTTGTGGATGGGGAGGAGGGCGCGGTCAATCCGGCAGAAGCTGGGACTAAGGCGGCCGCGGTGTATCGCCTTGACCTCGCTGCCGGTGACGAAACCGTTGTGCGGTTGCGTTTGTCTGCTTCACCCGTCGATGACCCGTTTGAGGGCCTTGACGGCACGGTCAAGCTCTGCAGGAACGAGGCTGACGAGTTCTACGAGACGGTGCACCCGCCTGGGGTCACAGCCGCCGAACGGCAGGTCCAAAGGTCCGCCTTCGCCGGGATGATTTGGACAAAGCAGCTCTACTACTACGACGTGGAGCAGTGGTTGGAGGGAGATCCAGCTGGGCCGTTCGAGGTTTCCGTTGACAGACGCACAGGCCGCAACGGCAATTGGCGGCATTTGAATAACTTCGACATCCTGTCCATGCCAGACAGCTGGGAGTACCCCTGGTACGCCGCCTGGGATCTGGCCTTCCACTGCATCACGCTGGCCCGAATCGACCCCACCTTCGCCAAACGGCAGCTCGAGTTGCTCACCCGCGAGTGGTACATGCATCCCAACGGTCAGCTACCGGCCTACGAGTGGGAGTTCGGCGGGGTCAACCCGCCGGTGCATGCCTGGGCCGTCCGGCGGGTGTACGAGATCGACGCCGAGTCGCGGGGAGCCGGCGACACCGAATTCCTGCAACGCGTCTTCCACAAACTGCTGTTGAACTTCACCTGGTGGGTGAACCGCAAAGACGTCGACGGCAACAACGTCTTCCAGGGCGGGTTCCTCGGCCTGGACAACGTGAGTGTCTTCGATCGCAGCGCTCCGCTTCCCGGCGGCGGCCACCTCGACCAATCGGACGGCACCGCATGGATGGCGTTCTTCACCCTCGAGATGCTCGCCGTCGGCCTGGAGTTGGCGCGCACTGACGACGTCTATCAGGACCTGGCCACCAAGTTCTTTGAGCACTTCCTGTCGATCGCGACCGCGATGAGCGCTGAAGACCATCGCCTGTGGGATTCCGACGACGGGTTCTTCTACGACGTCCTGCGACTTCCAGACGGAACGTCCAATCCCATCGAGGTCCGTTCCATGGTCGGTCTGATCCCGCTGCTGGCGGTGACGGTGATCGATCAGGAGGCCATGGAAACGATGCCCGACTTCGCCAGGAGGATGCACTGGTTCCTCGACCGGCGCCCCCACCTCAGCGGCAACGTCGCCCGGATCGACGAACCGGGAAGCGAGCACCAGCATCTCGCATCGATCATCACCCCCGATCGGCTCCGGTCGGTGCTGCGCTACCTCCTCGACGAGAAGGAGTTCCTCTCGCCCTTCGGCATCCGATCGCTCTCTATGCATCATCGGGATCATCCGTTCGAACTCCGCGTCGACGAACAGACTTTCGGGGTCGGGTACGAGCCCGGCGAGTCAACCACCGGGTTGTTTGGAGGAAACTCGAACTGGAGGGGACCGGTGTGGTTCCCGCTCAACTACCTCATCATCGAAGCCCTGGAGCGATTCCACGATTACCTCGGCGACGACTTCACCGTCGAATGCCCCACCGGTTCGGGCGAGGAGATGACTCTCACACGAGTCGCCGCCGACCTACGAAGACGACTGGTCGGGATTTTCCTCCCCGACGCTGCCGGAGTTCGACCATTCCACGGAGCCGAATCACCAGCCGGCCGGGACCCGGCGTGGAAGGACCTCCTCCTGTTCCACGAGTACTTCCACGGCGATGACGGCCGAGGTCTGGGCGCGTCCCACCAGACCGGATGGACCGGACTCGTCGCCGACCTGATTGGGACCAAGTAGCAGCCCCTCAAGCGGGCCCCTTGGCGTCGAATAGTCGTGTGCCCGACAGGCCGGGTGTCATTTTCACCTCTGGGTGGGTTGCACCGGCCAAGATCGGTACGCAAGCGCACCAAGCGAAAAGGGAGGCCTCATGAAGGGCACACGAAACCCCCAACACTCCGTCCCTCCGGCGCCGAAGCAGCAAGCACGGCGAACCAAGCTCCGCCGACAAGCCACCGAACGAGACTTCCGGAATCTGCCGGAGACTGCCTCCGGACTAGTGATCGAGCCCCCCGAGGAAACGACCGGCGAGTACTACCTCGGCTGAGGGGGGCTCCGTGGACATCGAACTTCGAAGCGATCGGACTCCGACGGGGTGCAACTACACCCGGCAATCCGCGCCGAACACCCACCCACCGATGCTGGCAGTCCGCCTTTGGCGGGCGTAGGCCGTCAGAAATCCTCAGCGGCGGCGAGGGCGGCACCGACGATCCCGGCATCGTTGCCGAGGGATGCGGCACGTATCGGCGTGTCGACGTGGAGATCGGCGCAGAAGCGATCGAACTCGGCGCTGATCCCCCCGCCGATGATGAATAGGTCTGGCCAGATGAGACGCTCCAGCGTGATGAGGAACTCCTCGAGGTGTCTCGTCCAATGACGCCAGCCCATGTCCTCGGCATTCCTGGCGCGTCCGGAGGCCAGTCGTTCTGCTTCGACACCGGCGATCACCAGGTGGCCATATTCGGTGTTGGGAGCGAGTACGCCATTGTTGAAGACGGCGGTTCCAATGCCGGTGCCGAGGGTCACAGTCACTACAACGCCGAGAACGCCCTGTGCGGCTCCGAAGCGGACCTCAGCAAGACCGGCGGCGTCGGCATCGTTGATGGTGACGACCGGTCGCTTCGAGAGACTGCTCGAGAGGAGCGTTGCAGCATCCAGACCTATCCAGGAAGGCTCGAGGTTGGCGGCGGTTCCGACGTAACCGCGCCGCACGACCCCCGGGAATCCCACCCCGATCGGGCCAACGGAGTCGAATCCACCCGCCAGATCGGAGACGGCCAAAGCTACCGAGTCGGGTGTCGCCGGTCGCGGAGTGGCGAGCTTCCTTCTTGGCTCTGTGAGGGTGCCGGTGCCGACGTCGACGGGGGCTGCCTTGATACCGGAGCCACCGATGTCCACTCCCATCAGGATCGTCATGCTCGGTCCCGTGCAGCCGGTCCTACCAGGACCATCGCCAGCCCCCTGTGGGGCCGACGGTCACTTCCCCGGATCCTTCTCGGCATGGCCGCCGAATTGCTGTCGCATGGCGGAGAGCACCTGATTGGCGAAGTCGTCCCGGCCCCGACTGTCGTATCTCCCATAAAGCGCCGCAGACAGAACCGGTGCGGGCACCCCTTCCTCTACGGCACTGAGTACGGTCCACCTCCCCTCTCCCGAGTCCGACACCCGCCCGGCGAATCCGTCCAGGGACGGGTTCTCGACGAATGCGGTAGCGGTCAGGTCGAGTAGCCAGGAGGCAATGACGCTGCCGCGGCGCCAGACCTCGGCGACCTCCGGAACATCGAGGTCATACCGGTAGTTCTCAGGGTGGCGCAGCGGAGCGGTTTCCGCGTCGAACGCCCGGTCCTCGGCGCCGATGCCGGCGTGTTTGAGGATGTTGAGTCCCTCCGCATAGGCCGCCATGACGCCGTACTCGATGCCGTTGTGCACCATCTTCACGAAATGACCAGCGCCGTTAGGGCCGCAATGCAAGTAGCCGTTCTCAGCCGGACTTGCCTCGCCAGTCGCTCCGGGCGTGCGCGGCGCTTCGTCGACGCCAGGTGCAAGCGCCGTG
>CAXMQV010000125.1:0-28563 GCA_964195905.1 uncultured Gammaproteobacteria bacterium | reverse complement strand
GTAATTCCCAGCTCTGCCTTGAGTTCGTCCAGCTTTTCGTCTGCCTTGGCAAGCGACACTGCCTCCCGCAACTCCATCTCGGAGCCTTCGGGGGTGGCTTCACGCAGCTCGGCGTGGGCCATTGCCTCTGACTTGCGCTTCTCGATCTTCTCTTCGACACGGGCCAGGCTCGGCACTTCGTCATCGAGCGACTCGCTCATAGAGTTGATGGCCTTATTGACCGACTCCTGCATCTTGGCTTGCTGGAGGGCGCCGAGCAGCTCGATACGCTTGGCCGCCAGCTCCTGGAGCCGCAGCGCGTTCTGGCTGACAGCCGACTTGGCTTTCTCAGCCTGATCCATCGCCGTCTCGTACTGCTTCTTGAGGCTGTCGAGGTTGGTTTCTGACGCCTGCAGGCGCATAGCCAGCGACTGGGCCGACCTCGTCCACTTCTCAGCCTCTTCGACGTTGCCGGCAACCCTCGACTCTTCAGCCTTGAGGAGGGCCTTCTTGGCCAACTCGCGAGCCGAACCGACGTTGTCGGCGGCGGACTCGATCTTGGATTCGAGCTGAACCCGGTGGGCGACCACCTTGGCAGCCTGATTCCGCAGCTCCTGATCCCGCTTGCGAGCCTCCGAGATCGCCTGCTCGAGCTCGATCTCCGGATCCATTGCTTTCTCGGCTGTGCTCTTAAAGAGCTGCTTGATATAGCCCCAAAGGCGCTTCATAAAACCCATTGCTTGAACTCCATCCTTTCGGTCAGTGAATGATAGGGGACGATTCGAGCGGCCACCGTTGCCGCTATCTCCTTCGCAGCCCGCGACGGGATGTCGAGGCGGCGCCCGCCCGGCGTTGGCGGGTCTTCTGGATGAGCCCACGCCGGGCCGGACGGCGGGTGACGGGGACCTCGCGACTGCGCGTGTAACGACGGTGCTGGCGGGCGTGGGGCTTGGCCCGGCCCACTCCGCCGAAGCCACCCGAGGCAGTCATGCCGCCCAGGATGACCTCGAAGATGTCCATCATTCCGAACCCGCCGCCGCCGTAACTCTTGGGCGCCATCGGAGCGGGTATCGGGCGGCCCCCGACGTTGATTTGACGCGGTTGCGGCTGCTGGCCGCGCCGGAGTCGCTCGGCATCAGTCGGACAGACCTTGACCTCGCGCTCACCGGCATTCGTCTTCAGCACCGCCGACTCGGTGGCCGGAGCATGGGCGGGGTCGAAGAAGCAGGTGGCGCGCTCTTTGACCGGCTCGGGGGGAACTTCTCGGCCGTCCCGGAGCGCCACTGCGGCCTGGAGCTGCCAGCGTGCCCGGTCGAGGGCATCAGAGATCGTCTCGAGTTGCTGGAGCTTCGTCGTCCGCTCGTAGAGGTCGAGCGCATCGGCGTATGTCTGGGATGCTTTCTGGAGGTGCTCGGCAGCGCTTTCGTTGTCGGACAGCCGGATCGCATCGGTTTCTTCCAGGATGAGATTGGCGATCTCGTCCAACTGGTGCTTGATCTCGGCCTGCGCCTCTGAGATGTCCTCGACCTTGCGCTGTTTCTCGACCTTTGTCTGTTTGCGCACCACCCAGAACACGAACAGCAAGATGCCGCCAACGATGAAGACGAGCACCCACGGGAACCCGCTCCCGCTACCGCCTCCCGTCGACACCCCGGGGGTGAGGTTGTCGGCAAACAGCGTGAACCCGTCGTTGACATCGGAGTTGAACACGTCCAGAGAGTCCTGACCGGCGCGCACCAGCTCGGCGTTGCTGAACTCGGTGGAATCGGAGGCGAGCTCAGTGGGGGTCAGGACGACGACCGTGGCGCCGACACTGAACTGGTCGACGACGGCGCTGGCAAACGCCGGCGCTCCGCCGCTCGGGTCCTCGGCAAGCACCACCGCCACGAAGTTGTACCCACGATCCTGCATCGTGTTGGCAAGTTCGATCAGTTCCGCTTCGTTGACGGGTTCAGACCCCGGCTCGACGTAGTAGCCCTGAACGGCGACGACTTCGGCGACCTCCGCCGGCGTTTGGGCGACGGAAGGACCGGCGGTGAGCAGGGCGAATAGAACCAGGAGGATGGACAGGAAGATTGTGCGCATAGCGGCCCCAGGTTACGGGAACACGTCGACAACCACCAAGACCGAGAGCCTCAGCCGGTGTGCTCGTTGATCTGGATCGGCAGGCCGTCAGGGTCGCGAACCACCGTGGAGCGGCCGAACGACTGAGGTTCAATCGGGGAGGCCTCAATGCCGTACCCGGCGAGCCGGTCAATGATCGCCTCGAGCGGCTCATCGGCGACGAGACCGAGGGCGATGCGCCCCGGCCCTGGCAGTTCTTCCACGGTGTGGAGGGCCAGGGATCCGTCTTTGCCCTGGAATGCCGTCCACACCGGACCGCCTCGATAAGCGATCACAAAGTCGAGATGTTCGTAGAAGGCGATCGAACGGTCCATGTCGGTGACGTAGACAACGGTTTGAAGCTGCACGAAGCGATTCTTGCAGAGGAGCGGGAGATCGGTGACCCGGCGATTCGCGGTAGCGTGCACTCCACAAGTCGGGAAGAAATGAACCATGCTTCAGCGGATATTGGAGGCGATGCGGACCAATCGAGCCGCCACTATCGCCGGCGTGCTCATAACCGTCATCGGATTGGCGGCCTCCTTCATCATCGGCCTCCCACCCCCCTTCATGATCGGGCTCCTCATTGTGTTCGGGCTCGTGACCCGCGCCATCTACCGGTGGCGGGTCGGTCGGCTCGACCCTCGCCCGAAGCCCGCTTCGGGCGGGATGCTGGCATCTAGTGCTGTGGCCGCACTCGTGATCGTGTTCCTGGCTGCCCAGGCAGTTCCCTACGGCCGGGATCACTCGAACGCTCCCATCACCGGGGAACCCGCATGGGATACCCCCAAGACCCGTGAGCTCGTGAAGCGGGCGTGCTTTGACTGCCACAGCAACGAGGTCGAATGGCCGTGGTACTCGAACGTCGCACCCCTGTCGTGGACTGTATGGAAGCATGTCAACGACGGCCGCAACAAGGTCAACTACTCGGAGTTCGACCAACCGCAACGGGAAGCCGACGAGTCGTGGGAAGAGGTCAAGAAGGGCTCGATGCCACCTCCCTACTACACGTTCGGTGGCCTCCACAGCGACGCGAAGCTGTCTGACTCCGAGTTGGCCGGCTTGGTGAGCGGCCTCCAGAACACGCCCGGGCTGTCCGAGTAGGGGGAGGTTCCCCGCCAGATCTCAATCCCGGTTGTCCTCTGCGAGGGCTTCTTTGGGTTCTTCTTCCCCTCCATGAGGGAGGGGAAGCCTCCGACGAAGGAGGGGGCGGGGTGGGGGAGGCCAAGAACACCAACCAACGACATCGTTCACGATTCAATGCCTCCCCCCATCCGGTCTCGGCGAAGCGCCGAGACCACCTTCCCCTCGAGGGGAAGGAACTACTAGCCCTCGTCTTCAGCAGCGGCTTCGCCCATTTCACGGGATCGTTGGGCGGCGGCCCGGACTGCATCCTCGACAGCGGCCCGGAAGCCGGCCTCCTCGAGGGCGTGGACGGCTGCTGCCGTTGTTCCGCCCGGCGAGGTGACCTGCGCCCGCAACTTGATCGGGCTCAGCTCGGTCTCGGCGAGCAAGGCACCGGTTCCTTTGAGCGTCTGGTCAACCAATAGCTGGGCGGCATGGCGCGGGAGCCCCTCGCGGATGGCGGCATCCGTGAGGGCCTCGGCGAGGAGATAGACGTAGGCGGGGCCGGAACCGGAGACGGCGGTGACCGCATCCATCAAGTGTTCCTCGAGCATCACCGTCTTCCCGACCGCATCCATGACGGAGGCGACTTCCTTCAGAGCCTCCTCGGTCACGAACCGACCGGGGGCATAGGCGGTGATGGCCTCATCCACCAGGGCCGGCGTGTTCGGCATCGCCCGCACCACCGGCACGTCTCCGAGCGTTTTCTCGAACACGGCGGTCGGTACTCCGGCTGCAAGCGTCAGGATGAGTTGATCAGGCTCGAGAGCCGCCTCGATCTGGGCCAACAACGTCGGCACGTCTTTTGGCTTGACGGCAACCACGACCACCCGCTTGCCGGCCGCGGCGGCGATGGGATCCAGGTGACATGCCACGCCCAATCGTTCGGTCAGTTCGACACAACGCTCCTCGCGCCGGGCGGCCAGCGACAGATCATCGGGCGACCAGCCCGCCCGCAACAGACCTCCTGCAAGAATCTCTCCCAGGGCCCCGGCTCCGAGAATGGCAACTGTCGGTTTCATGGCGTCAGTATCGCAGGATCGACTCCGAGGGAGTTGTCGTCTCCGTCAGGACCCGAGAGCGGCGACTGGTGCTGGTGAGTTGGTGGTGGTGTCGTTTCCGAGTTGGCCTTTGTTGTTGAGTCCCCAGCAGTAGACGGTGTGGGTCTGATGAGCAGCAGACCCGTGACTGGACCCGGTTCCGATGGTGACGATCCCACTCAACACCCCGGTCCCCCCACCCCAACCACCTGCACCGGAGAGGATGAGTCAGTAGTTGTGTTGTCACCCAGTTGGCCCTTGTCGTTGAGCCCCCAACATCGCACCGTCCCACCGCTAACACGCACACAATTGTGTTTCAGTCCCGAATCGATCTCGACTACCGAACCGAGCACCCCGGTCCCGCCAACACCCACCACCTGCACCACCACCAACGAATCGATCGTGGTCCCATCCCCCAACTGGCCCTTGTCATTGCCACCCCAACACCACACCGCACCCCCCGACGTCGCCGCACAGGAATGCTCCACCCCACCACTCACCCCAACCGCACCAGAAAGGCTCGACACCGACACCGGAACCAACGAGTTCGTCGTGGTCCCATCCCCCAACTGACCCTCATTGTTGTGGCCCCAACACCACACCGACCCATCAGACTTGACCGCACACGAATGCTTCTCCCCCACCCCGATGGCCACTGCCCCCGTCAGAATGATCATCAGCACCACCGGGCATGCCGACAGTGTCGGGGACTCGACCGCAACTCCGCCCCTCCCTGTCAGCAGATCGACCACTTCCGCGCCATAGACTTTCGCGATGGGCTACACGCTTCCGATGTTCCCGCTTTCGAACGTCGTCTTCCCCTTCATGCTCCTGCCGCTTCATATCTTTGAGGAGCGCTACCGCGCCCTCATGAGTGATCTCCAGGAGGTCGAAGAGCCCGAATTCGGGGTCGTGCTCATCGAACGCGGATGGGAGGTGGGCGGCGGCGAAGAACGGGCCAGCCTGGGAACCGTCGTGCGGCTCCTGGATTCGGAAGAGATCGAAGGCGGGCGCTGGGTGGCCGTTACCGCCGGGACTCGCCGGATCCGGGTGACGAGATGGCTCCCCGATGCTCCCTATCCGATGGCCGAGGTCGAAGACGTGAAGGATCTCGACGTGAGCGACGAGGGGGAGTCACTCCGGGAGGCCGCTTACTGGGCGGTACGCAAGGTGGCAGCCCTCCAGGCCGAGTTGGGAGAGCCCGGCGCCCCGCTCGACTTCGACCTGGCGGGCGATCCGGCCATCGCCTCCTACCAGGCGTGCGCCCTCTCGCCCATCGGCCCACTCGATGCCCAGCGTCTCCTCGTCATGGATGACCCGACCGCTCGCTTGTGGGAATTGACCGAGCTGTTGCGCGAACAGATCGACTCGCTCGAGCTGCAGCTGGCGGCCGGCTGACGTCGTTACAGCTCGAATATTTGCCCGACCCGGCCCGGAACGAAGGCGAACGGATGGTCGGCGGCTGCCAGCTCCCGGCCGATCTCATTGAGGAAGTCATCGGAATGGGCGGGATCATGATGGAACGTGGCCAGGGTGCCGACCGCGGCCCGTTCTGCCAGCGTGACGGCGTGCGAAAACGTGCTGTGGCCCCATCCAACCCGATCGGCGTACTCCGACTCCGTGTATTGGGCGTCGTGTATCAACAGGTCGACGCCGGCCATGATCTGGTTTCCGGATGTCCACTCGGGCGAATCCGGGAAGTCCAGATTCCCGAGCGCCGGCTCGTGATCCGGCAGGTAGGCAACGCTGGCGAGACCCGCTTCGAGGCGGTAACCGAGGGTCATCCCGGGATGTGACACGAAGTCTGCGGTTACGACGACGGATCCGACCTGGAACGTGCCCGGTTTGACATCGTGGATGACGGTGGAGGGAAGATCTCGCAGCCGAACCGGGAACAGCGGGGGCGACAGATATCGCCCGAGCCGCTCGTGTAATCCCTGCGTGGTCGACGACGGACCCCAGATGTGAGTCTCTACCGCAGGATCGAACAGAGGGGTGAAGAACCCGAGGCCCTGGATGTGATCCATGTGGAGATGGGTGAGAAGGATGTCTATGCGTTCAGCACCGTCTACGACTGCACTCACGGGCCGTATCCCAGAACCGGCATCGAGAATGATCGCCTCTCCTTCGGGCCCGGTCACCTGGACGCAGGCAGTGTCACCGCCGTACTCGACCGTGAAAGGTCCGGCCGCCGCCACCGACCCCCGGGTCCCCCACAGTTCGACCCTCACGAGGCGGTCGACTCCCAGAACACCGCAAAGGCGCCGAGATGCCGTCCGCCCTGTCCTTCAATCGGGATCGCGGTCACTTCGATCTGCCTCGATTCACCGGTATCGAGGGCCTGGATACGAATCTCGCCGTGGGCGGGGCGGTGCTCGGTGAGGGCAATCACCACCGGCAATTCCTTGGTCGCTACCGGCGACCCGTCAAGACCGGTGGTAACGAACAGGTCGGCCAGCTCATCGGCATGGAACTCGCCGGCTTCATCGAACCGCCGACCAAGCAGACCTTCAGCCGGCTCGTTGTAGAAGACGAGGTTGCCTCCTAGATCCATGATCCACACCGGCGTGGCGATGTGGGTCGCCCACTGTTTCAAGAGGATGAGCTCTATGGGTTGCTGGGCCATCGCCGTCCCTCCAATTCCTCCCCGGATGTTGTGCCGACACTACGCGTTCGGCTCCGACAATGCCCGACAGACGGCCGTCGGAGATTTGAATGGCCACGCGTCACCCATATCAGTGGGTCGCGGCGTCATAGGGGTGTAATGACCGACAACGAGGACATCTACCGCAAACACAGCGATGAGCTGGTGCGGTTTGCCACCGGCCTGGTTGGACCATTCGATGCTCAGGACGTCGTCACCGACGCCTGCCTGCGAGCGTTTGGATCCCGCAATTGGGAGGCGGTCACAAACCGGCGCGCCTACCTGTATCGCTCGGTTCTCAATCAGGCGCGCTCACAGCACCGCAGCACCATACGGCGTCGTGCCCGCGAGCAGGCGGTAGCTGGACCATCCTCGATCGACCCGTCTCCCATCGATCTCGATGTGTTGCGGGCCGTCGACAAGCTGAGCATGCAACAGCGCGCTTCGGTTTTCCTCACCTACTGGGAGGACCTGCGCCCGGCCGAGGTAGCGGCCCGGCTCAGCATCTCGGAGGGATCGGTCAAGCGTCACCTGGCCCGCGCCAGGGCCCGACTCAAGGAGCTCCTTCATGACTGACCAGATGGACAATCGTCTCAGGGAGCTCGCCACCAAGCTCGCCGATTCCGCGCCGGATGCCCCGCCCTTCCCGCGGACGGCAACCAAACCGATCGGCATCGGTCGGCGAGCGCCGGCCTGGGTCCTGGCAGCTGCCGGAGCAGCTGCGGTCCTCGTCATCATCGGAGTCCCCTTCCTGCTCTTCAGCGGCGGGACCGCTCCCGAGGACGCGGCAACGGTGCCGACCACGCAACTGCCACCGGCCCCGACGACCGTGCCGGGCCCGGATACGACGGCTCCCACCGTCCCCTCAGTCGTACCGTGCACACCAGCCGGCATACTCGTGCGAACCCTCGAGCAGGACGGGGCCGCCGGACATGTGGTCACGCCCCTTCGCTTCATCAACGTTTCGGGCAGCCCCTGCGTGCTTGATGACCCGCTGGCCGTCAGCGGAATCGGTATCGGCGGGGAAGAGGTGGAGGCTGCGCTCGGCACCTACGTCCCGATCGGAGGCTCGTCCGACCCCATCATCGACGCTGGTAATTCGCTGGTCATGCTGCTCGAGGTAGGAACCGGCTGCGAGGGGGGCCAGGCTATCGGCCCCGAGGCCGACGGGGTCCGGATCACCCTTGCCACCGGAGACGTCGAGGTGCCGTTTTCCGGCGACCTCGGGTGCCTGTTCAGCTACTCCGGCTTCGGCAACTGGTTCGAGGCCGAGCCGCTAACCGGCGAAGAAGGGACCCTCGCCGACGACCTTCTCAAGTTCGCCGCCAATCCAACCGCCCAGCTGTTCGAAGGTGTCGAGTTCGCCGAGACCGTGACACTGACGCTTGGGCCCGAAGCCGCTTTGACCCGCGCCGGCGCCGACCTGGTTGTTCCGGCGTCGTGGGTATTCGGAACCGAGTACGACGGATTCCGCGGATGGGTGGGCCCCTACTCGGCTCTCGATCTGCTGGCCCAGCCCCGATCCTGGAACGTGACGGCGGGACCGCACGACCATTGTGCCAGCCCGCCGATGCCCATCCACGAAACGATGGAAGGCCTTCGCCAGATCAGCATCCAACCGACCGATGCCACCAGCTGCCTCGAGTGGTGGGCCGTAGATCTCTTCCTCACGGATGCTGGAGAGATCGCCGGCGTGACGCTCGATTTGTGGGAGCCATAGGAGCCTGGCTCGACTTTTGAGACTCGGACGCGCTCCGTAGCCTTAAGCCATGCAGTCTGAGTCGACGGCGCGTACCGCGTTCCTCTCCGGCCTTATCGACTACGCCGGGCTCTTCCCCCCTGAAAACCGCGATATGGCCGGCGCGGTCACGGGCTACCGCGACGCCCGCGCCCTTCAATCCTCGATGGTCGATCGATTCATCTGCCCGGATCGACGCCTCGAAGAACTCGGCGAACTCCTCGTCGATGAGCCAGATCCGTGGCCGTTGGCGGTCGTGATCACTCCCCCGTCCGGGAACTGGAGCAAGGTGGTTGCCGACTATGCCCGGTCGCTGGCAGTGGACGCTCTCGCTCTGCGCGATCGGGCCCGTTTCGACGTCGCCGAGATCCGGATCCCTCCCGACATCGTCGGCGACCCGGCATTCGCTGCCATCATCGCCAGCGTCCGGACCTCGCTCGGTGCCCTCTTCGGCACCGTCCTGTTCGAGGTGTCGCTGGGTAGTGATTGGGCCACCGAGCTCCCGATCCAGCTCCGAGCTGTCGGCGAAGCCGGCGGCGGTGCCAAGATTCGCTGCGGTGGACCGTCCGTAGAGGACTTCCCGGCCCCCGAGCAGGTCGCCACGTTCATCGGATTGGCCGCCGAGACCGGGATCCCCCTCAAGGCCACCGCCGGGCTGCACCATCCTGTCCGTCATTGGGCATGCGATCCGGGGGTCAAGCGTCACGGTTTCCTCAACATCACCGGCGCCGCCGTGTTCGCCCACGCACTCAGACTCGAAATCTCCGAGCTCGCCGAAGTCGTCGCCGAGGAAGACCCGGCTGCCTTCGAGCTGACGGACCTCGCCTTTCGATGGCGGCACCGGATCGTGACCGTCGCCGAAATCGAACGGGCCAGGGCCGGATTCATGCTCGGCTACGGCTCGTGCAGCTTCACGGAACCCGTGGCCGACCTGGTCGAGTTGGGAATGCTCTAGCGCTCGGCGCAGAGCGCCAAGCGCTGTGACAGGTCACCGGTCACCTGTCACCGGCATGAAGCGAAGCGGAGTGAGAGGGGACGGGGGTGGCGTGAAAGCGCGTTCCTGTGCTCTCCCGCAGACCAACCGCTTGTCCCCGCGATAATCACCCGATGGAGCGGCAGCAGCTGATTGATCGGAAGCATGAGGTCCGGGCCGCGATTAGGGAGCTGCGGCCGCGGGTGGAGCGGGTGCAGCGCGAGGCGAAGACCCGTCGGGATCAACGCAGGGTCGCCAAGCTGCAGCGGGAGCTCGATCGCTTGATGGCTGAGGAGACCCGGCTGCGCCGGGAGATCGACCGGACTGGCTGAGAAGGCGGGCAGCAGGTAGCGGGCTGCGGGTAGCGGGCGGTACGCTCGTCGCCATGATCGACGACCCAACCACCAACCCGGCGCTACGGACGTGGGTTGATGCTCCCGATGACACTCAGTTTCCGATTCAGAACCTTCCGTTCGGCGTGTTTCGGCGGGCTGGTGATACTCCCCGGGTCGGGGTGGCGATCGGCGATCAAGTACTCAACCTGGCGGTACTGGCCGGCGCAGGCTTACTCGATGAGGTCGGCCTGTTCGTCGACACGTTTATCGCCGACTCGCTCAACCCCCTCCTGGCAACGGGACGGCCGGGGTGGCGGGCGCTGCGAGCCCGAATCTCGCAATTGCTCGAAGCCGCAAACCGGGAGATTCGAGACGAGCCAGGTCTCGTCGAGCAAGCGCTGATCCCAATCGCAAACGTCGAACTGCTGGTTCCCATCCGGCCCGGCGACTACGTCGATTTCTACTCCTCGCTCCAGCACGCAACCAATCTCGGGCGTATGTTCCGACCCGAGGGGGATCCCCTGCTCCCGAACTGGCGGCACATCCCCATCGGCTACCACGGCCGATCGTCCTCGGTAGTCGCAAGCGGCACGCCGATCCACCGGCCCCGCGGGCAGCTCAAGGCACAGGATGGACCTCCGCGCTGGGGCCCAACGGAGCGACTCGACATCGAACTCGAGGTGGGGTTCGTCACCGGCAACGCCAACCCCCTGGGCGAAGCCGTGCCGATCGATTCGGCCGAGAACCACATCTTCGGAATCGTGCTGGTCAACGACTGGAGCGCCCGCGACATCCAGGCCTGGGAGTACCAGCCGCTCGGACCGTTCCTGGGTAAGTCCTTCGCCACCTCGATCGGGCTGTGGGTCGTGACCCTCGACGCCCTGGCGCCCTTCCGAATGCCCGCGCCGGTCCAGGAGCCACCGGTTCTCGAGTATCTGCAAGAGAAGGAACGCCTCGGTATCGACCTTCATCTCGAGGTAGAGCTCACGACACCGACGGGCGAGGCGGCGGTAATCAGTCGCGTCAACTTCTCGGAGATGTACTGGACCATGGCCCAGCAACTCGCTCATGTCACGTCGAATGGAACGCCGGTCCGGGCCGGCGACCTGTACGCATCGGGGACCGTGTCGGGGGCGGAGGATGGCAGCTTCGGAAGCCTCATCGAGTTGACCCGCAACGGCGCGTCCCCGATTTCGCTACCGAGCGGGGAGCAGCGGAGATTCCTGAATGATGGTGACGGCGTGACCCTCCGCGGGTTCAGCGGAGGAGGAGACCGGCCAAAGATCGGGCTGGGCGAGGTGCGCGGAACGGTCCGCTAGATACGGCATCCGGCATCCGGCATCCGGCGTCCGGCGTCCGGCCAACACAGCACGAGAACGCAATCACCGGAAGCCGGAAAGCGAGCGCCGGATGCTGAAAGGCCCCCTCTACCCAAGCACCTCATCCAGCGCGTCCAACAGCCGCCGATTCTCCTCCTCGGTACCGACCGAGATGCGGATCGCCTCGCCGACATCACGCACGATTACGCCACGTGCTTGCAGTGCCTCGAAACACTCGGTCGGAGCCATCGGGGGTCGGACATACACGAAGTTCGTTTGGCTCTCGGCGTAGTCGATACCTCGCGCCAGGAGGCCATCGGTGATGGTCCCGAGTCCCACGCGATTAGCGTCCATCCTTTCGCGAACGAGGTCTTGATGTTTCAGTGCCTCAATGGCCGCCACCTGGGCGAGGGTGCTCACTGAGAAGGGCAGTTGAATGCGCCGCAACTCGCCAAGGGTCGACTCCGACCCGACGAAGTACCCGGCTCGCAAGCCGGCCAGCCCGTAGACCTTGCTGAACGTGCGGGCCACCACGACGTTCTGTCGGTCTGTGACGAGGGGCAACGCGCTGGCGAAGTCTCCGGCGACGGCGAACTCGAAATAGGCCTCGTCAACGACGATCAGGACCCGCTCAGGAATGGCGTCGATGAATGCTTCGACGCTCTCGGCAGCAACGTGCGTGCCGGTCGGATTGTTCGGATTGCACAGGTACACGACCGTCGTATCGGACCGGATGGCGGCGAGCATTGCCTCGAGGTCATGACGGTGCTCGGAGTCGAGCGGGACCTCGATTCCCTCGGACATGGCCAGTCGGGTGGCAATGCGGTACAAGCCGAAGCTGGGGGTGGCGTACACCGCACTGGTTCCAGGTCCGCCGACCGCCAGGGCAGTCACGTACATGAGCTCATTGCTTCCCCCACCCAGCCAGAGCTGCCGGGGTGACACGCCGAGGAATCCACCGAGCGCCGCGCGCAATTCGTGGACTCCGTTGTCGGGATAGCGGTTGACCGTCGATGCTTCCCGGGCGATCGCCTCGACTACGGGTGGGAACGGCTCATACGGGCATTCGTTCGAGGCCAGTTTGACGATCGACGCAAGGCCGTACTCCCGGCGCACTTCATCGGGGGTGCGACCCGGCTTGTACACCGGAATCTGAGCAAGATCGGCCCGGAATGTCGGCAACGTTCACCTCCGGAAGGCAGCCTACCGGAGCCACCGGCGGCGCTCCCTGCGACTCAACCCGTCGGGCAGCACTGCCGATAGAGACACGAAGCTACCCAAAGGGCCATCCGTGGCAGTTCCGCACGCCGAGCCTGACCGCGAGTCCAGGCTGGTTCACGCCAACCTGAAGGTTCGCCGCGAGCTCGAATCCTTGCGCGAGACCACCCTCGCCGAGAGAAACCGCCTCGAGCGCCAACTCACCGAGGCCATCAAAGAGCGCGACCATGCCAGGGCCGCCCTCGACAAGAAAGCCGAGGCCCTCGCCCACATGAGCCACGAGCTGCGGACTCCGATGAACGGAATCCTCGGCATGACCCGCCTCGCGCTGCAGAGCGAGCTGTCCGAAAAGCAGCGCGAGTACCTCGAGGTCGTCAACTCGTCGGCCGACGCCCTCCTCACGCTCATCAACGACATCCTCGACCTCTCAAAGCTCGATGCCGGCCGCCTCACCCTGGAAGCGATCCCTTTCGATCTCCGAGACACGGTGAGCAACCTGCTCAAGTCGGTTACCACCCTCATCGAGGACAAGGGGCTCGAGGTCGAGGTAGCCATCGCCGACGAAGTCCCGGCTGTCCTGGTCGGCGACCCGGGGCGGCTCCGCCAGGTCATGCTCAATCTGGTGTCGAACGCGGTCAAGTTCACCGAGGCGGGCCGGGTACGGCTGGAGGTAGATCCGCAGCTGACGGACTCCGAGACCGTCCAGCTCCACTTCCGGGTGAGTGATGAAGGCATCGGAATTCCGGCCGATCGCATCAACACGATCTTCGAGCCCTACCTCCAGGCCAACGACAGCACGAGCCGCGAGTACGGGGGAACCGGCCTCGGATTGGCGATTTGTCGGGACCTGGTCGAACTCATGCGCGGCCAGATCTGGGCCGAGAGCAAGGAAGGCGAGGGCTCCACGTTCCACTTCACCGGTCAATTCGGCTCGGCTGCGGCGGCCGAGGACGAGACCCTGGCCGCCATCGACGAGCTCGCCAACCTCATGGTGTACGTCCTCGCCCCCGAAGCGCCGGCCTATGCGATTGCGCAACAGATGGACCCGGCCGGGATCCGTCCCTCGATGTTCGACCGCCTGGAACCCGCGCTCGCCGCCATCGACGAGCATCAGCCCGACATCGTCATCGTTGAACTCGACCAGCACGATCTCGAGATGGTCGGTCAAATCGGAGGCGACATCCAGACCATCGTCGTGACCTCTTCCGGCCAGCGAGGCGACGCCGCCCGCTGCCGAGAGCTCGGGGTCGCCGCCTACCTGACGAGACCGCTCGGGCCCCTTGACCTGCGTGACGCGGTGCGGGCCGTGGTCAACCGAACCGACGACACTCTCATCACCCGGCACTGGTTGCGAGAACACCGTCCCCGGCTGCGGGTCCTGGCCGCCGACGATAGTGCCTCGAACCGTCTCATCATCACTCAGATGCTCGAGCTGCAGGAACACGAAGTGGTGACGGTCTCCGACGGGCGCGAGGCGTTGGACACCTATGAGGCGGGCCTGTTCGACGCAATCCTGCTTGACATGGAGATGCCGAACATGACCGGTGTCGAGGCAGCCCGGGCACTGCGCGAGGCCGGCGTCGAGGTGCCGATCATTGCACTGACCGGACACTCCTCCCCTGAGCAGATTCAGAAGTGCTTCGAAGCCGGAATGACCGGGCACCTTGGGAAGCCATTCGAATTTGCGGAGCTAATCGACACAGTCGAATCGGCGGTCAAAGGGACGTAGCGATGCCAGGTGATGGGCACCGCTTCCGAGGAGCTCACGGCTACCCGTTGCCGGCTACCAGGGTCCCGCCCAAATCAGGTGGATCGGCTCCAGACCATCTTCGCGTCACCGTCATCCACCCGACGCCGACTCCTCGCACAGTCGGTGCGAGCAGTGCTGGGTCCACGACCAGGTCGATCAGCTTGGTCGTGTATTCGAGCGCCCGGGAGGCAGTGGTGGTCCCAAATGATTCGGAGCGTGCCTCCGCAAGTAGCGCTTTACCTACATCTCGGGGGCGGGGGTTCGCTTGCCGTATACGAAGACGGGCATCCCGACTTCGAGTTGGGGCTTGAGCCAATCCTGGTCGGCGATCTGCGTCCGGATACATCCGTGCGAAGCCGGGTAGGCGGGGACACTGTTCGAGCCATGGATCGCGTAGCCGCCGCGGAAAAAGAAGGGCTCGTACAGGCCACCCAGGTATGAGCGGTACCAGCCATCCTCTTCGCGATAGAAGCTGAAGTCGCCCTCGGGCGTTTGCGCCGTAACGGTGTTCCCGTTCCAGCTCTTGTAGGTATCGCCGTTGGCAGAGGAAATCGGGATGATGCCGGCCGGGAGATCGTCGAGCACGAGGATGAGAATCTGGCGACCCAGGTCTACTTCGACACGGTTCGGAGTGTCGGCGCGGAATGGAACGCTGACGGTCACGTCCAGCAGTGCCCAGTGATCGCCTTCGAAGATCCCGTTGCGCTCGAGGCCGTGGTACTTCTCGAAGGTGATGACGGCGTTGCGGAGCACCGGGTCATATTCTTCTCCCTGACCGGGCCGATACCCGAGGGCGGCAAGGCGGCCCCGGAGCTCGGTCACCCAGGCGCCCTGGTCACCCGTGCTGAGAGCGGGGCGAACGTCCTCACAGGTCGGGCATGAGATGCCGTAGTTGCCGGCCACCGGCATGAGGCGATCGAGAGCGTGGTCGTGAGCGTATTGGCCGACGGTGCGAACCCTGACTCCGTCGTAGAAAAGCTCGGCCACGGCGGCGCCGTCGACCTCGATCGTGTCAATCAGCAGCAGACCTGAAGTGGCCCGGTATCCGGCGACGTCGTCACGATGGTCACCGTCGAAGTCGCCGACGATCGGAGTTCCGGCGACCGAACGCGACCGCCAGGTCATGTGGAGCCCGAGCCGGTCGGCGGCGTACACCGTGGATTCGGACGCCCGGTACACGGCAACCGTGTCGCAGCCGTCACCGTTCCAATCCCCGACGAGCGGTTGGTCGCCGACCGCACCGAAGTGAAACGTGATGTCTGGCTCGCCATCGCTGCTGGCATTTCGAAGGTAGAAGAAGCCGTCGGAGCGGAAGCGACCCGGTGTGTCGATGCCGTTGCAGTCCCAGTCACCGCTAATGGGCGTGTCTGCTGCCGCGCCGAAGGCGAAGCTGGTGTGAGCGCCCGAGCCGTCCGGCAGGTACCACCGGCCATCGATGGGGTCGACAAACGCCACACTGGAGCTGGCAGAGGCCATCGAGGGGATCGCCGTCAGCACGAGCCCTACTGCGAGGGGAAGTATGAAACGCCGCATGTGCTTTCTATCGACAGTATGAGCGAAAGGCTGATGACCATCCCACCACTTCGAGCGCGGACTAGTCCCGGTATCGACTAGGCGTTTTTCGCGGTCTCGAGATTTCTGTCGGGCGGCGCCGCTAGGTTCGGGGAATGGCAACGAAATACTTCACACGAGGCACGTTCGACTTCCTATCCGACCTGGCCGAGAACAACAACCGGCCCTGGTTCAACGACAACAAGGCCCGCTACGAGGCGGCGATCAAAGAGCCGGCCCTCGACTTCATCGAAGACTTCGCCACTCCGCTCGCCAAGATCAGCAAACACTTCGTCGCCGACCCGTCGCTCCAGGGTGGATCGCTGTTCCGGATCTACCGCGACACCCGCTTCGGCAAGGACAAGACCCCCTACAAGACCAACTCCGGCCTCCATTTCCGCCACTTCATGGCGAAGGACGCCCACGCGCCGGGCTTCTATCTCCACATCCAGCCCGGGGAGAGCTTCATGGGAGTTGGTCTGTGGCGGCCGGAGACCAAGGTGGCGTATCAGATCCGGGAGCACATCGATGAACACCAGGCCGAGTGGAAGAAGGCCACCCGCGGCAAGCGGTTCGCCGATGTATTCGCGCTACAGGGCGACTCCCTCACCCGTCCGCCGCGCGGTTTCGATGAAGACCACCCGTTCATCGACGATCTCAAACGAAAGGACTTCATCGCCTCGACCCGGCTTTCGCAACGGGCCATCACATCTGGCGATTTCCCGAAGGTCTTCGAGGACAACTGCAAGCGGGCGGTGCCCCTCATGAAATTCCTGTGCGATGCGGTGGGAGTTCCCTTCTAGCGAGGCAATTGTCACTTTGCGTGTGGGTGACCAGGAGTTTGAGGGTCCGGATGATTGCGAGTTCGGCTTCGCCTTCGCTGGCGTCGCTCCCCGACCTCATCATCACCCTGCCCACCAGGGCATTCAGCGACAAGCTGGTCGTGAAAGGCTCGGAGCGAAGCGTGCACCTCCTCTCGTACGGAGGCGGGCATACCGACAGCGACACCCTGCTGTTTCTTCCGGACAGCTCGGTCCTCTTCGCCGGTGACCTCCTGTGGGTCGAGAACCACCCGTGGGCCGGGGACGGTCATCCCGATGAATGGGTCAGCATCATCTACCGGATGGAGGCGCTCAGCCCTTCGGCGGTGGTCCCCGGCCACGGCACGGTGGCAGACTTCGAATACGCCCGCCTCTTCACTCGCTATCTCACCTTCCTCTGCGACATCGTCAAGCAAGCCAGGGCAACCTCCACTTCGCTCATGAAGCTGGCCGAGACCCCGATTCCACCCCAGTACGGCGAATGGGGCTCGGTGAGTCGGTACAAGTCGAGTCTCGAGGCGCTCGGTCGCCGGGCCGGACTTTCCCCCGACTAGGGCACCGCCAGCGCCAGGCCTTCGATGATTTCGGCGCCGGGCAGAAGCGTCAGAACGCGGGGATCCGCCTTGATCTTCAGCGAACGGCTTCCCCCGCCGAGGATCACCCACTCGTGTGCCATGACCTGCGCGTCCACCCAGAGGGGCAGCTCGGGTGGCAATGCCATGGGGGTGACGCCGCCGATGAGCATCCCGGTGACCTCAGCGGTGACATCGGGTGGAGCGAACGACAGTTTCTGGACCCCGAGCATCCGCCGAACCTTCTTGTTCACGTCGAGGCGATGGGTCGCCAGTACCACGCAGGCGGCGTATCTCCCCTCCGGTTTGCGCGATGCCACCACGATCGTGTTGGCCGATTGCTCGATGGGGTAGCCGTAGTGGGCGCAGAAGGCAGCCGTGTCCGCCAGGTCCGGGTCACAGGCGATGAGGTCGTAGGAGAGGCCGGTGGCATCGAGCGCCGCCTGAACCCGCGTTTCGATGTCTGTCATGCGTCGATGTAACCCGAATATCGGCCGGACGCCAACTCCCAGGCATCGGAGTCTGTCAGCGGCAATCCTTCACCCCGGGGAATGACGGGAGGCGGGTCGCCGTTACCTTGCCGACGACCTACCAGGAGACACCATGACGACGACCGCTCAAAAAGGCCGCATCCGAATCGAAAACGGCCAGAAACGGGTCCGAGTGTTCCTCGGTGGAGAGTGCGTCGGCGATAGCTCCCACGTCACGCTCGTATGGGAGAAGCCGTACTACCCCGTCTACTACTTCCCGCAAGCCGACGTCCGCATGGAGTTGCTGACCCCGTCCGGCGAGGAGAAGCGATCTCCCAGTCGCGGGACCGCCACCCTGTTCAATCTGAAAACCGGAGTCAAGGAGGTAGCGAACGCCGCCTATACCTATCCCGAGCCGAAGATCGACGAGCTGGCCGGATTGGTTGCCTTCCACTGGAGCGCCATGGACGCCTGGTTCGAGGAGGACGAAGAAGTCTTCGTCCACGCCCGTGATCCCTACACCCGGGTCGATGCCCTCCCGAGCTCCCGTCACATCGAGGTCAAGATCGATGGCGTGACGGTGGCCGACAGCTCAAAACCGACGCTGCTGTTCGAAACCGGATTGCCGACTCGCTACTACCTCCCGCTTACCGACGTCCGCATGGACCTGCTGCGCGACAGCGAGACCACCAGCCAATGCCCGTACAAAGGTGAGGCCAGCTACTACTCGGTCGAACTCGACGGTGAGCTCGTCGAAGACATCGTCTGGTATTACAAGTACCCGGTCGAGGAGAGCTCCCGCATCGCCGGCATGGTGAGCTTCTACAACGAGAAGGTCGACATCTTCGTGGACGGCGAGCCCGAGGGTCGCCCGAAGACGGTGTTCAGCTAAGCAACGCCTTCGGTGTTGCCGCAGCCAACAGTCAACAGTCAACAGTCAACGAAGCGTGTGGCGCTGCAACCTGGTTTCCCAGGGCGGTGGCCCAGGGGGCGGCTTGGCGCCGGCGGCGGCGGTCGTCGAGCAGCTCAGGTCCGGCGGCAGCGGTCGACTTTTCGACCGTAGTCGCGGGATGTCCATGGCTCGGTCGAAAAGTGACACAAGAAGCTGCAACTGAACTGCGGGCGTTGGTGTTCTTTCTGGTGATGACATTGGATACAGTCTCACTCGTGAACGATCGCCTCGCCGCCGACCTCGACCGGGCTTTCCCCGACCTGATGCGGGAAATGCAGCGCGGGGTGTACTCCGGTGTCCGACGCATGCTCCCCAATGCTGCCGACGCCGAGGACATCACCCAGGAAACATTCATCCGTGCCTACCGGGCGCTCTCCGGGTACCCGGCCGACCGGATCGAGGCTCTCAACCTCCACGCCTGGATCTGGACCATCGCCGTGAACCTGTGCCGCAATGCCGCCCGCACTCGCAGTCGCCGGCCTCGCACCGTCGAACTCGACCGTGATGCGTTCGCCACCGGGGCCGGGCCCGAAGCACGTGCTGTGCAAGCAGATGAGAACCGACACTGGGCCGACCTGCTCAGCCGCCTGTCACCTTCGCAACGGACTGCCATCGTGTTGCGCCATGTGGTCGGCCTGCCCTACGCCGATATCGCGGAAGCGACGGGGAGGGCCGAAGGGACCGTAAAGGCCGACGTTCATCGGGGAATCGCCAAACTCAAGGAGGCCGTGACATGACCATTGAAGATCAGCTCACCGCGTTGACGACCGATGCTCCGCCCACCATGGTCCCGCAGGTTCTTCTCGAGACGGGTTTGGCCGACGGCTACGTCGCTCGCACCGGACCGACCGGGAACATGTTCGTGTCGTTCAATGCCCGGGGAGTCTCATCCATCGTCCTCGGTACCGACGCAACCGATTTTGAGGCCCGTTTTGGGCCCCAGTTCGGCCGGCCGGTATTCCCGGTGGTCGACCTCCCCGGCAGGTTGGAACGGGCGCTCGACAAGAGCCTTCGTACCAACCGATTGGGGACTCTTCCGATCGATTGGACCGGGATGAGCGAATTCCAACAAGCCGTGCTCCGCAAGACCGCCGAGATCCTGCCGGGCGAGGTGCGGCCCTACTCGTGGGTGGCGAAGGAGATCGGAAACCCGAATGCCGTCCGGGCGGTTGGCACCGCTCTGGCACGCAATCCGGTCCCGATCGTCGTGCCGTGCCATCGAGTGGTCCGGAACGACGGCCACCTGGGCAACTATTACTACGGGACCGATGTGAAACGGGCCGTCCTCGCCGCCGAGGGCGCCGACGTCGATACGCTCGACGAGCTGGCCGAGCGGGGAATCAAGTTGACGGGAAGTGACACAACCCGCATCTTCTGCAATCCGACCTGCCGCGACGCCCGTCGCACCACCCCCCGTCATCAGGTCGAGTTCCGATCCGAGCAGGCAGCCCGTGAGGCCGGCTACCGGCCCTGCCTGCACTGCCGACCCGCAGTCGCCTAACGAACTCGACGGTCCGCGGTCTAGCGTTGAGACCGCCAATGAATCGCCGCCTCCTGTTCGTGAGTGTTGTGCTGCTTGCCTTCACCGCCGCCTCTTGCTCGGCTGGCTTCAGCCGGCCGCGGGCGGTATCCGTGGTCGAAGGCGACGAGGTGATGTACGCCCTCGTCGACCCCGACCAGAATCGCAACACCGCCACCACCATCGCTTCCCTCCTCAGGACCTCCGATGGTCGGGAGTGGGAGCCGGTCATCGGAGACCGGTCGCTTCCGACAGACGTGGGTATCGCCCTCAACGAAGCTGGCGTCGCCCAGGAGTGCGACGAAGCTTCCGGAATTTGCTATCGCATCATCTCCCCGGCTGAGGGCATCCAATTGGATCGATCGACCGATGCAGGCGCTACCTGGCAGGAGGTATGGAGCATCAGCGCCGGACGTCTCGACTTCCAGGATCGATGCTGCGGGACTCGTTCATTCGCGATCCGTGATCTCGAGTTCGACCCCGACAGCGGGCTCGTGGCGGTCGCCCTTGCCGAGTACGGGCTTCTGACCCGAGGGACTGACGCGGAGATACGGCTGGACACGCTCGGCCGGCCGGATCGCCCCGAATCGGGCCTCATGGTTGGTCTGTTCGTCGAGCCGCTCTTTGCTGCCGTCATTGCGCTCGCCATCGGGTGGATCACGACCGAACAGCGTTTGTCGCGAATCCGCCATGAGCTGGAGATCAGGTTCGGATCGGACGAGCACGCATGGCTTACGGATCGCGCCCGCCAGGTCCCCATCTTGCTCCCCATCGTCTTCTTCATCGGCATGGGAGGGGCGGTCGCCGCCTTCGGCCGGGTAACCCAGGCCGCCCAGGGAGATCCCTCGCGAGCCACCGGATGGTTCACGCTCGTCCTCGCCATTGTGGCGATCGTCCTCGTCTCGGGGCTTGGCCTGGTATTTCATCACCGCAAGTGGCAGGCAGATGAAGAGACCCGCGCCCGCGCTCACTTCCCCGTCGCGGCCAGAAGCGCCCGCCGCGCCCAACTAATCGGCATGGTCAGTGCCGTCCTCTCCTTCGCGGCAATGCTCGGCCCGCTCATGGCATGGACGACCGGCGGAATCGATCAATTCGCCGACGCCTTCAAGGCCGCCCTCGGGGCGGGGGCCGCGGTCGGCGCCGCCTTCTGGATCTGGGAGGCCACCCACCCGCCCCTTCCTGAGTAGCGTCTGGGCATGGACACGACTGGTCGATCTTTCCCCCAACTCGTCACCCTGGTGGTCGGGGGAAGTCTCGGCCTGATGTGGCTCATCGAGGTTCTCGACTCGTTGGCGTTCGACAGCGGCCTGCAGGCCCACGGGATCGAGCCCCGCCAGATCGACGGATTGGAAGGGGTCGTCTTCGCGCCGCTCCTGCACGGCGGGTGGACCCACCTCATATCGAATTCAATCCCCTTCCTGGTGCTGGGTGCCCTCGTGATGACCTATGGGCTGCGACGCTGGATTACGGCCACCGGTTTTATCACCATCGTGGCCGGGCTGGCGACCTGGCTGCTGGCCCGCTCGGGCAATCACATCGGGGCCTCGATACTGGTGTTCGGCTATTTCGGCTTCCTGCTGGGAATGGCCTGGTTCGAACGAAGCGTCAAATCGATCGGAATCGCCGTTCTCGTCGCCGTGGTCTATGGCGGGCTCATCTGGGGCGTGGTGCCGACCGACTCGGGGGTCTCCTGGGAAGGCCATCTGTTCGGCACCATCGCCGGAGTTGGCGCCGCCGGGCTGCTGACCGACCGCAATGCCGGCCGGGCCGGCGCCTCCTAACCGATGGCGACCGAGATCCACCTGGAAGTCGAGGGCGAGCCCTTCCGCATCTCCAGCCCCGACAAGATCATGTTCCCCGACCGGGGGTGGACCAAGCTTGACGTCGCCAAACACTTCCTCCTGACCGGTGATGGAGCGCTGCGAGGGGTGTACGGTCGGCCGACGATGCTGAAACGGTGGCCGAATGGGGCGGGGAGCGATCCGTTCTACAACAAGCGGGCCAAGCCGGGGGATGCCATGGAGATCGTGGAGATCCGGTTCCCGTCGCAACGGCCCGGACTCATGCGCGCACCACGCACCGTCACAGACATTCTGCGAATGATCCAGCTCAACTGTCTCGACCTGAACCCGTGGAACGCCCGCGCCGAAGACATCGACCACCCCGACGAGTTGCGGATCGATCTCGACCCCACCCCGGGCATCGCCTTCTCCGACGTACGTACCGTGGCGGGCTGGTGCAATGAGTACCTGGGGAGCCACGGGCTCACCGCCTGGCCCAAGACCTCTGGCTCGCGAGGCATTCACGTGTATGTGCGTCTCGAGCCCGAGTGGGACTACGTACAGGTACGACGGGCTGTGCTGGCGGTCGCCCGCCAAGCCGAGCGCGAGCTCGACGGTCTCGCTACCACCGCCTGGTGGAAGGAGGAGCGGGTGGGGGTGTTCATCGACTACAACCAGAACGCCCGCGACAAGACCATCGCCTCGGCCTACTCCGTCCGCCCGACCGGGTATGTGTCGGCTCCCTTCGGCTGGGACGAGCTGCACGACATCGAGATCGAGAGGTTTCCGATGGTCGGCTTTGCCGACCGCTGGGAAGCTGCCGGCGACCTCAGTGACGGAATCGACGAGAGCGCCGGGCGTCTCGAAAGTCTGCTCAAGCTGGTGGCCGCCCACGAGGAGGACGGCATGGGCGACGCTCCGTGGCCGCCCCACTATCCCAAGCAGCCCGGTGAGCCGCCCCGCGTACAGCCCTCGAAGCAGCGCAGAGCCGACGACGAGTACTAGGCGCGACCCGCTACCGCAAAGAGAAGATCGTCGGCACGGGCGCCTCGCTCACTAGGCCGGGTCGCTCCTCGACCAGCCCGTGACGACTTCGACATGGCTCGTTTGCGGGAAGAGATCAACGAGAGTGGCCGAGTTGAGGCCAAAACCGGCTGCATTGAGGAGCCCGGCGTCACGCCCGAGAGAACCGGCGTCACAGGAGACGAGCACCACGTGGTCGGCCCCGGTAACCGAGATCTTGTCGACAATCCTGGCCTTGAGGCCCGTCCGTGGGGGGTCGGCAATCACCACATCGGCCGCTACGGGCTCCCAGTTCTCCACGGCCGCATGGACGATGGAGCACGGCCGGCCGTCCAGGTTGACCGCGGCGTCCTCGACGGCCGAGAGCGACGCTTCGACGAGCGTTACCTGATCAAACCGGGTACCTATGGTCCCCGAAAACAAGCCGACGCCGCCGTACAAATCGACGAGATGGCCGGTCCCGTGGACGGAGTGGCTCAGGGCGTCTTCGATCGAGTCGATTAGCAGTCCGGCACCCTCACCTGAGCTCTGAAAGAACGAGGTGGCAGAGACCTGCCAGGGGCGGTCGGCGACAACGTCGACGTAGAAGGTCATCTCCCCGGACTCGATCTCATTGGTGCTGAACACGATCACCTCGGCGGGGAGAGCGTGGCCGTCTGAGGTTGGATCGAGAAGCGCCATCCGCTCGCCCGTCGAAGGGGCAACTCGCAAAACCGCCTCACCGGCCCGGCCGAGGACCGGTTCCCCGATCATCATGTCGAAGAGTGGATGTGCAACCAGGCATTGAGTGGTCGGAATCAGCCCGTTGCTTCCACGAGCGCGAAAGGCTGCCTGACCACTCTCGACACCCATCCGGAGTTGAGTCCGGTAGCCAAAGGGCTGCTCGAGTCGGCGCACCTCGATCTCGGGCGGCGCCACGCCACCCATCCGCTCGATGATGCCGCCGATGGTCGCCACCTTGCGGGTGACCTGTTCCTCCTCGGTCAGGTGCTGCCAATCACATCCCCCGCATCCAAGAGCCACCTGGGGACACGGAGGCTGGCGGCGTCCCTGACCCTCCACGACGATGTCGACGATACGGCCGCGAGCGAAACGTTTCTTCTCCTCCACGATCTCAATGTCGAGGATGTCGTCAACGGCTGCGCCGGGCACGAAGACGACCCGCCCGTCGTCGAGTCGTCCAACTCCATCGCCGCCGACGGCAAGATCGTGAATGGAAACGCGAGAGGACATCGGTCAAGGCTACGACCCCAGACCCCAGACCCCAGACCCCAGACCCCAGACCCCAGCGAAGATCGGGCATTCAGGCTTGGGACGTGGGACTGATCAGGCTTGGGACGTGCGACTTGGGACTTGGGACTGATTGAGGTCCCTAACCGGGCGAAGCCCGGCCGACCACGTCTGCGAAACCGGGGCCCTCCGGACGCTGTAATTGATCCATCGTGCACTCCCCGGCGTCCTTGTCGGGCCGCCAGCGTTCGAGGCGGGTGGCGTGACGAAAACGGTCGTCGGTGAGCTGGTCGTAGCTGATCTGCACTACCACGCCCGGCTCGACTGGTGTCCAGGCGAGATCCTTCCCGGCCGACCATCGACTGTCGGCGCCGGGCGTGCGAGCCTCGAGACCAAACGACTCCTCAACCCGAAGTTGCTCGAATTGTTCCAGCAGCTCCACCCGGTCATGGTCAGAGAAGCCTGAGCAGTGACCGATGAAGTGCAGATCGCCGTCCTCGTTGTAGAGCCCGAGCAGCAGAGATCCGATCTTCCCGCCGTCTTTGTGCTCGCGGTACCCCCCGACCACACAATCGACCGACCTGCGGTGCTTCCACTTGATCATCTCGCGTTTGCCCTCCACATAGGGGGCATCGGCGTTCTTGCAGACTATGCCATCACATCCGGCCGCCTCGAATTCTTCGAACCACCGCCGGGCCAGGTCCAGATCATCGGTTGAGGGCGTGAGGTGCCAGGGATGGTTGAGACCACCCATCAGCTGCTCGAGCCGGCGGCGTCGCTCGGCAAACGGTTCCCGTCGCAAGTCCTCGCCATCAACGGCCAGCAGATCGAATGCCACCAGGCTGGCCGGAATCTCCATAGACAACATGTCGATCCGGCTCTGCGCCGGGTGGATTCGGAGCTGGAGCGAATCGAAGCTCGTCCGATCGTCGAGGACCACGACAACCTCGCCGTCGACCACCGTCCCGGGCGGAAGCTGCCGGAGCGTCGGTTCCAGCTCCGGGAAGTAGCGAAGCAGCGGCTTCTGGTTACGGCTGTCGAGGCGGATCTCATCACTCCACGACACGGCCCGAAACCCATCCCACTTGGGCTCGTAGCGCCATCCCGGCGGTTCGGGCGGCGCCCCTTTGACCCTCGCCTCCATTGTCGAGATTGGTGGGGAAAACGGCCAGGTTGACATGGCAGAAACCCTATCAGTCCC
The DNA here is from genome assembly GCA_964195905.1 of uncultured Gammaproteobacteria bacterium. Taxonomy (GTDB): domain Bacteria; phylum Actinomycetota; class Acidimicrobiia; order Spongiisociales; family SHLN01; genus SHLN01. Next base: position 3,219 of record CAXMQV010000125.1, on the reverse strand, counting down.
CAGTCCCGAGTCCCCAGGTCCCAGGCCCCAGGTCCCAGGTCCGAACGTAACGGGCAACGGGTAACGGGTGGTGGAATATCGAGTGACCCGACTGGTTGGATACTGCGTTATGCCGACACCCGAAATCACCATTTACGTCACTGCCTGGTGTGGCTACTGCGAGCGGGCCAAGGCCCTGCTGCGGTCCAAGGGAATCGAGAATTGGACCGAAATCGACGTCGAGGCCCTGCCTGGATCATGGGGTGAGTTGACCGAACGCACAGGGGGAAAGAGCGTTCCCCAGATCTACATCGGTGACCGCCGGATTGGCGGCTACGACGATCTGGCCGCGCTCGATCGGGCCGGTAGGCTCAACCCACTCTTGGAGGGATAGTGGAAATTGCAACCATCGATAGGGATGAGCTCAAGGCGAAGCTCGATGCCGGGGCCGATATCAAGCTGGTCATGTCGCTGCAACGGTGGGCATTCGAGGCTCTCCACATTCCCGGCTCCTTACACTTCGACACCCCGGAAGAGCTGCTGGCGGCTCTGGCAATACACGATGAGATCATCGTGTATTGCTCGGACCCTGCCTGTGTCGGGAGTCGTTTCGCGTACAAGAAGCTCGTCGACAGTGGTTACACGAACGTACGCAGGTACGCCGGTGGCTTGAGCGACTGGGAGGCTGCCGGGTTTCCACTCGAAGGAACCGCCGCCCGGTAATCGGGGAACCGCGGAACGCTACGCTGGTCGGCAGGACGGACATGACCAATGGGCTCGGACCGGAGCGGGCCGAGAGGTCTTCAGATCAATGGAATCACCGCCGATGACCACTAATGGCCCGTAGACCACCTCACCTACGCTGGATCTATGTGAAAGATCACGCGTTGCTGTTCTCAGCGCTGCTCGCTGTCTTTGTCGCGGCCGCCTTTGCCGCCGCCCTTCTCGCCAACGATCCCGTCCGGGGCCTCCTGCTCGGGATGGTGCCCATGTTGTTGGCGCTGGTCGTGTGGGCTCTCACCAACCGCGCCGGGTACCCGAATCGGGTTCCCGATACCCTCGCCCACGAACGTACGCCGCTTGCCAGCAGCGCTAACGAGGCAGGTGACGAAGCACCGACATGGGACCCGTTCCAGAACGAACGGCATCCCACACAGCCCGGCTCGGAGGGAGCTCAGCCGCCCGCCGTGAGCGGCGACCCCTTCTCTCCCGCGAAGTCGGCACCAGCCGGTGAAAAACCAACCTCACCATCGGTTCCGGACCGACCCGGGACCAAGAAGGCACCACAATCCAAGGAGTCCCAGCGGGGGAAGGCGCCGGCCGCAGGAATCGAGGGCACATCGTCCGCACCCCGGGAGTCCATGCCAGCCCAGAAGCCCCCACCTAAGACCGGGCCGTCTCAGCCCACCTCTGGTGGACCTGACGCGCCCTCGAAAGTCCCACCGGCGCAGCCCACGCCTGACACTGAGACGGTGCGCCGAAAACAGGTCAAACCCGAAGACGAAAAAACGACTCAAGGACAGACGGTCGATGAGACTTCCCAGAAGCCGAATCCTTCCCGCCAATCTCCGGCCAAGCCGGCTGAACCTCCAACCGAGACGCCGGCCGAGTACCTGTCACCCGCCGAGGCTGCCCGACAGGCTGCCGAAGCCCGTAAGCGGTCCTCCAGAAAGGGCAAGGGAAAGCCGGACGAGGCTGCTTGATCGCGGGAGTCGCCGCTACGACCGCTCAACCGCCGAATACGTGGGTAGTCCAGAGCTTGCCGTTTGGCTCGATCCAGACACCAACTCCGATGTGAGTGAAGTTGGGGCTTGTGAGGTTGTTGTAATGCCCCGGGCTAGCGACGAGGGCATCGTGAGCAGCGGGGACGCTCCAGTTCTGAGCGACGTTCTCACCGACGGTGCTCCATGGGCCGAGGAGTGAGCGAATGTTGCTGTGGTGCAGCGTGCCGGTTTGCTCCATCAGTGGTGGCAATTGAAGTGTCCAGTCTCGGGCGTAGGAGCCGAGCGAAGAGCTGACGCTAAGGGGAGGCACGCCGAGGTCGGCACGCACGCCGTTGATGAGGGTCACGAATTGGGCTTCGCCGGCCGCCGAGAAGGACCCCCCGAGCGGCGCCGTCGTGGTCGTGGTCGGGGCCACCGTCGTAGTTGTCGTGGAGGGTGGCAGCGTGGTGGTGGTTGCCGGCGGCTTGGTTGTTGTGGTCGTTGGGGCTCTGGTCGCCGTGGTCGTCGAAGGGGTGGCAGTGGTCGTATCGGTCGGTGGCAGCGTCGTGTTCGCGGAGGCGGTCGTGGAGGTGGTCGAAGGCTGGATGACGACGCTGGTGGTGGTGGCGGAATCCAGCGGACTCGCCGTCGTCGTGGTGGATTCTCCTCGATCGTCGGAGAGAGCGAAAGTCGTAAGCCCGGACGGGGCCGTCGTGGTGACAGCCTCCGGCGGAACGCTGGGATTGTCGGCGGCCTGGGTCGTCGCCTCAGCCGGAGAACTGAACTGCCCGCCGATTGTCAGGGCGGCGCCGCCCAGAACAAGAAGAACGGCGACGATCAGCAGGGTGGTTACCGCACGTGTACTCAATTCGATCCTCCCGCCTGGCTTCAGAGCGGGTGATCGTCACTTTGGGCATTTTTCTTGACCGCACCACGTGACCGACGATGCCAGAGGACAACAGTCGGCTAACCGACTATTTGGACACGCTTCGAGATGCCACCATCGTTAGCGAGACATGAAACACATCGGTCCCCTACTCGCAATCGGCGCTGCCCTCGCGGTCGGAGCTGCCATCGTCGTGGCCGTCGCGGCTGGTGACGGAGACGGGACAGCCGCTACCTCATCTGGACCGTCGACCACTCAGCAGTCGTCCCTGCCCAAGACCACTCAACCGGAGGTCACCGTGACCGACTTCGACCGGAGTCAGCTACCCCGGGACCTTGACGCGGTAAGCGAGGACTGGACCACGGACTTCTCGAGAACCACCATCGGTTTCGACGAACTGGCCATCGGCATCCGCTCGCTCCCGATCCGGGATCGCATCCCACCGATCGACCAACCCGTCTTCGAGCAAGCGGCCGCCAGCGAACATGTGGCCGATCGCGAGCCCGGCCTGTCGCTCGAGCTCAACGGCGAGGCGCGCTTCTACCCGCTCTCCATCCTCACCGCCCACGAGATCGTCAACGACGTCGTCGGAGGCCAACCGGTCGCGGTGACTTTCTGTCCGCTCTGCAACAGCGCGATCGTGTTCGACCG
>CAXMQV010000124.1:0-2727 GCA_964195905.1 uncultured Gammaproteobacteria bacterium | reverse complement strand
TGGAAGCAACTCTTCGATACCGACGCCTGCACGATGTGTGGCCGCTGCACCTCGGTGTGCCCTGCCAATACAACCGGCAAGGCACTCGATCCCCGCGAGATCGTGCTCAAGCTCGGCGAAGTAGCCACCGCCACCGCCGGGTACCCGCTCTCCCCACCGATCAGCGCCGACGAGGCCATCACCGTCTCGGCAGATTCGGTATTCGAGCGGATCACATCCGAGGAGCTGTGGGCCTGCACCTCGTGCCGGGCCTGCGACGACATCTGCCCGGTCAACATCGAGATCCTCGACAAGATCCTCGACATGCGCCGCTATCTGTCCCTGATGGAATCGGATTTCCCCTCCGAGCTCGGAAAGGCCTACGTAGCGCTCGAGAACTCGTCCAATCCGTACGGGATGGGACAGCAGAGCCGGGCCGATTGGACCAAGGAGCTCGACTTTGAGGTGAAGGTGCTCGGCGAGCCTGGCGTAACCGCCGAGTGGCTCTACTGGGTGGGCTGCGCCGGATCATTCGACGACCGCAATCGCAAGGTCACCACGTCAACCGCCCGACTCCTCCATGAGGCCGGCATCGACTTCGCCATCCTCGGTCCTGGCGAGCTGTGCACCGGCGACCCGGCAAGGCGCACCGGCAACGAGTATGTCTTCCAGCAGCTCGCTCTCCAGAACATCGAGACGCTCAACGACCTCGGCATCACCAAGGTCATCACCCAGTGCCCCCACTGCTTCAACACGCTCCAGAACGAGTACCCACAATTCGGCGGCGAATACGAAGTGTTCCACCACAGCGAAATCCTCATGGAGCTCCTCAAAGACAAGAAGCTCACCCCCATCGGCGGCAATGACAAGACGGTCACGTTCCACGACTCGTGCTACCTGGGGCGGCATAACGACGTGTTCGCGGCTCCCCGGGAGGTGATCGGCGCGGTTGCCAACCTCATCGAAATGCCCCGCAACGGCACCAAGGGATTGTGCTGCGGCGCCGGCGGCGGACGCTTCTGGATGGAGGAGCAGACCGGCAAGAAGATCAACATCGAACGAGCCGAAGAAGCCGTCGCCACCGGCGCCGACGAGATCGCGGTTGCCTGCCCCTTCTGCTACGTCATGCTCGACGACGGCGTCAAAGAGCTAGGCGTCGACGAACAGGTCCAGGTCAAGGAGATATCCGTCATCCTGGCGGAGCGGACGCTGGAGTAGGCGGCGCTTCGCGCCGCCGTCACCGGTCACCCGTCGCCGGTCACCCGCCCCAATCCTTCCGATCTCCTTGCTTCTCGCAATGGGTTCGCAACGCTGACCGGGGCTCTTTTGGCCGTCACGACCGGTTGATTTGCCGGTGACAGGTGACAGGCGACTTCCTCAAGCCCGCCCCCTCGAATACCGATAACCACCCGGTACCTCTAGAAGGAGATCCATCTCGTGGAGTGCTCGCGCTGCGGCGGAGAAGCCGTCGTCAAACGTGATAATGCCGTCTATTGCGGCAAATGCGCCCTGGCCCGTGACTGGGAAGAGGTCATCCATGTCGTGCAGGCGGACCGGCTCGCCATCGACTCCAAGCCTGCCGACGGCGGTCCCGCTTCGAAGCCGGCCGCAGTTTCGACCGAGAGTCGGCCAGGCGAACCGGCTGACGACCAGGCTGCTCCTGTTGCCGCCGCGCCTCCCGCCGATCCATTCGCGTAGGCGCTAGGAGTCCCAGCCCCAGACTTCGACCTGTTCGAGCAGGAAATCGCTGACGTCGTGACAGCGGTCGAGCACGTCACAAAGCGGTTGCCCACCCGAGAAGAGCTCGGAGAGCGAGAGTGTCACCTCGCCGACAATGGAGAGTCGCCTGACCGGCCCATCTGCCACCGCTGCGTTCGAGTCGATGCCCGACACCTCGAGCGGTAGCTCGATGCCTCCGACTCCGGCAAGGTCCGTCGCCAGGATCAGCAGGTCGGGTGGATTGGCCAGCGGGGGCAAACCCCACCGGAAGAAGAGGGGCAGATTGAAGCCGTCCTCGGGTATCTCCCCATCGGGGAGACCAGTCACATGGTCGTCGAAATCGAGCACAACCCGCGGATCCACTTCCAGGGCAATGTGCAGGTCGAGCGGCTCGCCGCAGGCGTTCTCCGGGTGAAGGTCGACTTCGAAGGTCTGGCGCATGCTGTATGTCTCGACGAAGTGCCGCTCATCGTGCACGTGAAATCGGTGCTCAATGGCATGTTCCTTGATCGCCGCGACGTATCCGGCAATGTCTAATGCCGCCAAGGGATCGTGCTCCTCTGTTCGTCGATGCCAAGGCTGCCACAAATCGGCCGGTACACCAATGGGTATGTCACTTGGGGAATCGACCGCCGCTGCGCCAATACACACCGTCGGCGCGGGTCATGAGTTCCTCGTCGACGAGATACCTTCGTAATGCGGCATAGTCGGCGTAGAAGAGCTGGAGCGTGAAGTTGACTTCCTTCTCCTGATAACGCAGGCCCGGTTCGAATTCCATCGCCAGGCGCTCGAGAACGACGAGGCGCTTGGCCCGCTGGGTCGGGATCTGCTTGAGCCGCGACCCGGTGAAGAAGGTACCGAGGATCCTGGCCTCTTTCTCGTTCCACCCCTGGGCAATTAGCTCGGCGTCGATGGGAGCGTCCTTCGGGAGACTCTGCGCGACGGCCCGCAATGCGTCACGGTCGAGCGTCAGGTCCGACCTCAGCAACCCGGCCATGACCAGCTTGCCCACAACCTCCTGCAGTTTCC
>CAXMQV010000123.1:0-23260 GCA_964195905.1 uncultured Gammaproteobacteria bacterium | reverse complement strand
ACGTTGCGGCGTCGGGTACGGTGGTAGCGCGATGAGTCTCGATCCAATTGGCGACATGCTGACCCCATTCCTCGAGAAGCTGGGCCTGGCCAAGCCCGACACCGCCGCCCGCCTCAATACCGAATGGGAGACGCTGGCCGGCGAGCCCTGGGCGACCCAAGCCCGGCCGGCGGGCCTTCGAGCCGGCGAGCTTCTCGTGGATGTTGTCGATTCGGCCACCGTCTCGCTGCTTCGATATCGCACCGGGGAGCTTCTCGAGAGGCTCGACGCGGCGCTTGGCGAAGGCCGTGTCGAGGTTGTCAGATTGCGTGTGACCAGACAACCGTTCTGAGTGACTTCGAGGACCCCGATTTGGGGGCCCCGCACGAAGATCGTCCCCGGTGAGGTCGCCCGAATACTCAGAGGTTTCCGAACCGGTCTGCCGCCGTATCTCTCCACGCTCTCACCACGGAAAGTGCCCGGATTAGCTTGGGTTTAGTCCCGGCCGGCTGGTATAATTACAGATCTGTAAATAACCTCGAAATCGGTCGGTCGCGTGGCAACACAAACTAAGAAGTCTTCGTCTGACGCGTCCTATGACGCCAAGGACATCACCATTCTCGAAGGCCTCGAGGCGGTCAGAAAACGGCCCGCCATGTATATCGGATCAACCGGTCCGAGGGGCCTCCACCACCTCATTTGGGAGGTTGTGGACAACTCCGTCGACGAGGCGATGGCCGGGTTTGCCACGACGATAGAAGTGACCTTGCTGGCCGATGGGGGAGTCAGGGTCAAGGACAACGGTCGGGGCATTCCCGTTGACAAACATGCCAAGACGAAGGAGTCGGCGCTCACCACGGTGTTGACCACACTTCACGCCGGCGGCAAGTTCGAAGCAGGCGCCTATACCGTCTCCGGTGGACTGCACGGGGTCGGAGTTTCAGTAGTCAATGCTCTTTCGAGTCGGCTCGATGCGGCGATTGTTCGCGACGGCTTCCAATGGACACAGTCATACAACCTCGGCAAGCCAAAGGCGGCGGTCAAGAAGGGAAAACCGGCCAAGCGCTCCGGGACCACGATCACCTTCTGGGCCGATCCGGACATCTTTTCGGAGACGACCGAGTACAGCCACGCCACGGTGTCCTCCCGGCTCAAGGAAATGGCCTTCCTCAACAAGGGCCTCGAGATCAAGCTGATCGACGAACGTGATCCGGACAGAGAAGACGAGGTCTTCAAATACAAGGGCGGGCTCGTCGACTTCATCAAATATCTCAACAGCTCACGTGAGCCCTTGCACGGCCGGGTCTTCGACGTCGAAACTGCCGGCAAGGAAGGCGAGTTGGAACTGGCCATGCAGTGGACCAACGGGTACACCGAGACTGTTCTGACATTTGCCAACAACATCAACACTCACGAAGGCGGTACCCACGAGGAGGGTCTGCGACGGGCTCTCACCAGGGCCGTCAACGACTTCGCCAAGGCGAAGAACCTCATCAAGGAGAAGGACCCAGCCCTGCAGGGTGAGGACATCAGGGAGGGCCTCACGGCGGTCCTCTCCGTGAAGGTCCGCCAGCCGCAGTTTGAAGGCCAGACGAAGACCAAACTCGGCAACACCGAGATCCGGTCCTTCGTCGAAGTCTCCCTCAACAAGGCAATTCCCGAGTGGCTCGAGCGCAACCCGGGCGAAGGCCGCAAGATCGTCGACAAGTGTCTGACCGCTGCCCGGGCCCGCATGGCGGCCCGCCAGGCCCGCGACCTGACCCGCCGCAAGAGCTTGCTCGAGTCCGGCGGGCTTCCCGGAAAACTGGCCGACTGCTCGTCCCGGGATCCCGACGAGTCGGAACTCTTCATCGTCGAGGGCGACTCGGCTGCCGGGCCGGCCAAGCAGGCCCGCGACTCCCGGGTGCAGGCCATCCTTCCCATCCGGGGCAAGATCCTCAATGTAGAGAAGGCCCGCCTACCCAAGATCCTTCAGAACACCGAGATCCAGGCGCTCATCACTGCGGTAGGCGCCAACATCGGCGACGAGTTCGATCTCGATAAGGCCCGGTATCACAAGATCGTCTTGTTGACGGATGCCGATGTCGACGGGGCCCACATCCGGACGCTCTTGCTCACGTTCTTTTTCCGGCACATGCGCCAGCTCATCGAAGCCGGCTTCGTGTACATCGCCCAGCCGCCTCTCTATCGGGTCAAGCACGGCAAACAGGTGACGTACCTGAAAGACGACGCCGAACTGGAAGCGTTCCGCAAGGAGTTGAAGGGAAAGAAGGCCAGCATCAGCCGGTTCAAGGGTCTCGGCGAGATGAACGCCGACCAGCTGTGGCCGACGGCCATGGATCCGGCAACGCGGACCCTCCTGCGGGTTGAGCTCGAGGACGCCTTCCTGGCCGACGAGATCTTCAGCACGCTCATGGGCGACAACGTCGAAGGCCGCCGCACCTTTATCCAGCAGAACGCCAAAGACGTTCGCTTTCTGGACATCTGATGACACAAGAAGCAGCCGCCGTCGGTCAGATCAATATCCGCGAGGAAATGTCGACCTCGTTCCTCGACTATGCGATGTCGGTCATCGTCTCCCGGGCGCTTCCCGATGTGCGTGACGGTCTCAAACCCGTTCACCGCCGCATCCTTTACTCGATGGAAGAGAACGGGATCCGCGCCGGGACCCCGTTCAAGAAGTCGGCCCAGGTAGTCGGTGACGTCATGGGCAAATATCACCCGCACGGTGACAGCGCCATCTACGACGCCCTCGTCCGTCTCGGGCAGGATTTCTCCTCGCGCTATCCGCTCATCGAGCCGCAAGGCAACTTCGGAACAGTCGACGACCCACCCGCCGCCTATCGGTACACCGAGTGCCGGCTCGAGACCCTCGCCTCAAACATGCTCGAAGGCATCAGCGAGGACACGGTCGACTTCAAGGAGAACTACTCGGGTGAGTACCGCGAACCGGTGGTGCTGCCCGGGCGGTTCCCGAACCTTCTCGTCAACGGCTCAACCGGCATCGCGGTCGGCATGGCCACCAACATCCCACCCCACAATCTCGGCGAGGTCATAGACGCCTGTATCCATATGCTCGATAACCCCAAGGCGACGACGGAAGACCTCAGGGAGTTCGTCAAGGGCCCGGACTTCCCAACGGGTGGCTACATCGTGGGAACCGATGGTATCCGCGATGCTCTCACCACCGGGCGGGGGTCGATCAAGATCCGTGCCGTCACCGATGTAGTCGAGATCCGCAAGGGCCGGACGGCCATCATCGTCACCGAGATTCCCTATCAAACCAGCCACGATCGGATCATGACGAAGATCGCCGAACTCGTGCACGCCAAGCGCATCGAGGGGATCTCCGACCTGCGCGACGAGTCGAGCTCGCGAGTGGGCACCCGGCTGGTCATCGAACTGAAGCGCGATGCCCGGGCCCAGGTAGTCCTCAACCAGCTCTACAAGTTGACCCCGCTCCAGGACTCGTTCGGCGTCAACTTCGTGGCGCTGGTCGACGGCATCCCGCGGACACTCGGCCTGGCCGATGCCATCAGGTACTACCTCGAGCACCAGATGGAGGTCGTCGAGAGACGGACGGCCTTCCGCTTGAGGAAGGCCGAAGAGCGCGCCCACATCCTCGAGGGGCTCGTTATCGCGGTCGACAACATCGATGAGGTCGTCAAGATCATCAGAGCCTCCGCCGACGTTGAGGAAGCCCGGGCGGGGCTCATGAAGCGTTTCAAGCTGACCGAGATTCAGGCCAATCACATCCTCGACATGCCGCTGCGGCGCCTGACCGCCCTCGAAAGCGAGAAGCTTCGCGACGAGTTTGCGGCCCTCCAGAAGACGATCAAGGCATTGCGGGCGATCCTCGCGAGCCCGGCCAAGCGACGCATGCTCGTCGCCAAGGAACTGTCCGATGTCAAGGAGAAATTCGCCGATCTTCGCCGCACCCGCATCGTGCCGGCCGAGGGCGAGTTCTCCCTGGAGGACCTCATCGCCGACGAGGAACTGGTTGTGACCGTGAGCCAGGCCGGGTACGTGAAATCGGTCGTCGCCAACACGTACCGCGCCCAGGGCCGGGGTGGCCGGGGAGTCCAGGGCACCAACCTGGCGGAGGACGATGTCGTCACCCGCCTGCTCCATACCACCGCCCATTCCTATCTGCTGTTCTTCACCAACCGCGGCAAGGTCTACCGGATCCGGGCCCACGAGATTCCCCGCAAGGATCGCACCGCCAAAGGCACTCTGGCCCAGGCGTTCATGCAGATCGAGCCAGACGAACGAATCGAGGCGGTGGTCGATACTCGTGACTACGACAGCTCGCAGTTCCTCGTCATCGCAACCCGTGCTGGTCAGGTCAAGAAGACCAAATTCTCAGAATATGACTCGCGCCAGGCCAGTCTGATCGCCATCAAGCTGGCGGAGGGAGACGAGGTTGTGGCAGTACGTACTACAAGCGGGAATGCCGATCTCGTCATGTTCACTCACAACGGTCAGGGCATCCGCTTCGCCGAGAGCGACATCCGTCCCATGGGTCGCAGCACCCAGGGCGTCCGCGGCATCAAGCTCCGTGAGGGGGACTACGTGGTTTCGGCGGCCCAGGACGATGACGGAGACGAGGTGCTTCTCCTGACCGATGCCGGGTACGGCAAACGCACGAAGATGGATCAGTTCCCGAAGCAGAAACGCGGCGGCCTGGGGGTCAAGGCCATCAAAATCACTCCCAGTCGGGGACGCCTCATCGGTGCCCGGACCGTGGCACCGGGAGGCCAGTTGTTCGCCACCGCCAGCGACGGCATCGTCATGCGGATGGAGGGTGATGCGATCAGCCGTCAGAAACGGGATGCCTCGGGCGTCAAAGTCATGAATCTCGAGCAGGGTTCGACCCTCACCGCCTTCACTGTCGTGGCAGCCGAGGAGATCGAGTGATCGAGTCGGGAACCAGAGTGCCCCGCCATAGCGTCGGTTACGGGTACAATCCTCTCCGTTCCAACCAGGGGTTCTATGGCTGTCCGTAGGGTCCGACGGGTCTTGCGAAAGATCGACCCGTGGACCGTCCTCAAAGTCTCCATCATCTTCAACTTCATCATTGTGATGGCGCTATCCATCGGGATAGCCATTGCCTGGTCGCTGTTACGCAACAGCGGGATCCCCGACTCAATCGTGGATTCGGTCAACGAGCTCGCCATCTTTGAAGAGGACATCAGCCTCGATGGGCCCTCGTATTTCCGGGTGATGGTGTTCTTCAGCATCGTCTCGACGATCCTGCTGACCGGGCTTGCCACCCTTTCTTCCATCTTTTACAACCTCATCTCCGATGTCGTTGGAGGGGTGGAGTTTGTGGTGTTGGAAGAAGTTCTCGAGATGCCCCGCACCACCCCGGCGGTGCGTCCCAGCCGCACCCGCACCGAGACGCCGCCGGTGGCCCCCCCGAACGGACCACTCGTGGAAATGCCGACCGAGGAATCGCCAGTCACTTCATAGAGCGGGGTTGATCCTCGTCTTTAGGGCCCTGATGGACTACCAGCGGCTCGCCTCGATCTACCAACCGCTCGAGCGGACGATGGCGAGCGCCGCCACCCTCGCCCTGTTTGTCGCCTGGTTGCGGCCCGCGCCCTGGCTCCTGGCGCTCCTGCTCGTCCTCGTCCTGTCAATGGTGTGGTTGGTGGCCGTTGACCGGTGGCTGCGACTGGAGCACCCCGACGAGGCGGTACCGGGGTAGAGGGGGTCTCGTTGCCGGGGAGCCGGCGTTACTCCTCAGCGCACGTGATCTCGAAGGTTCCCTGGACGGTGGAAGGTTCGTCGGCGGTGCCGCCGATAAAGGCATACGCAGCATCCTCGTCGACGAAAGTAGCGACCCCGCTGGCTGAATGACCGTCAACCGTGAAAGAGTTGACCTGTATGTCAAGACCCTCGAGTTGGGCGTAGTTGGTGACGAAGCCCGGGTCGGCCGTCCAGTCCAGATCGTTGGCCGTATCTCTGAGATTCACGTGGGGAGGTTCATCGAAGTTCGGGTCTCCCTCAGGAGGGAGGAGCAACTCGACTCCGCCACTGGTTCCACCTGTGCCGACTCCGATGCCCCAGAATGCACCGAAGAAATCGGGATCGCAGCGAGTGGTTGGCCCCGGCGTCATGTCGAACTCGTAGCGTTTGTCTGCGATGACGACGACCGCGGTACTTACACCTGAGTTGGAGGCCTCGTTGGTGACGGGAGGGCTCGTCACCCCGGTGGTGGCCGTATCCCCTCCTCCGGGTGCTTTAGTCGTGGCCGTGTCGGAGTCGCCTCCTCCACAGGCGGCGACAACCAGGACCAGAGCCAACAGAAGCCCGACGGGCCTTTTGAATGTGAACATGCGACATCCTCCCTACGTCACGCGGCAGCAGTCTGCCGACTACCAGAACCTAAACGAACGGATCTGGTCACTGGCGACCGCACCGCACCGCCGGACGATTCAGCCGTCCCAGTAGCCTGAGTCGGCGATATCGAGGAGGTCCGGTGGACAAGACGACGATCCTGCAACGACTCGGCCTTTCCGGTCCCATCGACGGCGTGTACGCCGGTGAATGGAGGCAAGCCACCGGCGACGAGCTCTCCTCGGTCAATCCGGCCACCGGCGAGACGATTGGCACCCTCACCATGGCGACCACCTCCGAATACGACGCAGTGGCCGCCCGGGCGGTCGAGACGTTTCAGGAGTGGCGGATGCTGCCGGCCCCCAAACGCGGGGAGTACGTGCGTCAGATCGGCAACGCGTTACGCGATGTGAAAAGCGAGCTCGGAGCCCTCGTGAGCCTGGAGTCCGGCAAGATCCTGGCCGAGGGCGAGGGCGAGGTCCAGGAGATGATCGACATCGCCGACTTCGCGGTCGGCCTTTCCCGCCAGTTGTACGGCCTCACCATGGTGAGCGAGCGGCCCCGTCACCGGATGTATGAGCAATGGCATCCGTTTGGCCCCTGCGGCATCATCTCGGCCTTCAACTTCCCCGTTGCCGTCTGGTCGTGGAACGCCCTCATTGCGGCGGTGTGTGGAGACACGAACATCTGGAAGCCGTCGCTGCGTACTCCTCTGTCGGCAGTCGCCGTCACCCAGATCTGCCATGAAGTCATGAGCGGTTCCGGCTTCGAAGGTGTTTTCAATCTGGCGATCGGCACCGATGACGAGGTCGGCCACAGCCTGGTCAATGACGAACGGGTACCGCTCATCTCGGCCACCGGGAGCTGCAACATGGGCCGCATTGTGGGACCGGCTGTTCTCAAGCGGATGGGGAGACCTCTTCTGGAGTTGGGAGGCAACAACGCCATCCTCGTCATGGACGACGCCGATCTCGATCTCGCCACCCGGGCGGCCACCTTTGCAGCGGTCGGCACGGCCGGCCAACGCTGCACGAGCCTGCGGCGCCTCCTCGTTCACACAGACGTGATCGACGAGATGACGAGTCGGCTCATCGACGCCTACAAGCAAGTACGCATTGGAGATCCGCTTGACGAACAGACGTTGATGGGCCCGCTCATCAGCGAGAACGCCGTCGATCAAATGATGACGGTGCTCGAAATCGCCCAGGAGCAGGGCGGCGAGGTCGTGTTCGGCGGCAACCGTCTCGACGGCATGCCGGGCAACTTCGTCGAGCCGACTCTCGTCCGGATAGGTAAGGACGCCCCCATCGTGCAGGAGGAGACCTTTGCTCCCCTCTTGTGGATCATCGAAGTCGATGATCTCGCAGATGGGTTGGCGGTCCACAACGGTGTCCGGCAGGGCCTGTCGTCGGCCATCTTCACCGAGTCGCTTCGCAACGCCGAGACGTTCCTCTCCCACATGGGTTCGGATTGCGGCATCGCCAATGTGAACATAGGAACCTCGGGCGCTGAGATCGGTGGAGCCTTCGGAGGAGAAAAGGAGACCGGCGGTGGCCGCGAGGCCGGCAGCGACTCCTGGAAGGCCTACATGCGCCGCCAGACCACCACCATCAACTGGGGTGGCGACCTTCCGTTGGCCCAGGGCATCGAATTCGTCTGACAAGTCCCCAATCCCGAGTCCGAGTCCCGAGTCCGAGTCCCCAGTTATCAGGAACTTGGCCGACTATCGAAATAGCGGTCCGGCCGAGTCGCGGTACCTCCGAGAACTGACATACTGACGGCATGAGGTGTCGCCTGATGGTGGGTCTGGTGCTGCTGCTCGTAGCGGCGGGTTGCACCTCGGGTGGCGCCTCGGTACCTCCCACAAAGGCCACCGTTCCGGGGTTCCTGACCGATCCCCCGAACCCTCCGCCGTCATTGAACCCCAGGGCCACCGACCTGGACTATGGGGACTTCCGACAGATCCTGGGTAGCTGGGAGCTCGTCTCGTATTCCGGCGATCCGTTTTCCGTCGTGCCGCGTCTTAGGTTCGGGTACGTCAGGACCAATGAACGAGGTGTCCTGTTCGAGATGTCGTCACAAGGGCCGTGCGGGAGGGATGGCGGCCGCTACGTGGTTGTGGGTGATGCAATCCGTGTCTATGCGTGGGGGGGAATCCTCCTCTTTCAACTAACGCCGGCCTGTCTGGATGTTCTCGAGGATGCACGGTTTTCGTCATGGCTCCACCACGCCGAGAGATGGCAAGTACAGGGTGAACGGCTGTCGATCACGAGCGTCGACGATGTGACCGGCGTGTTTCGGCGAGTAGCCGAGTTTCCCGACCCCCGGTTGGTCGAGGACGATGGGCTGGAAACAGTGGCTCCTCGGCTCCACTTCGTGGATGAATCCGGATTCCTTGGTCGGATACAGGAGCAGGAGGACGCCGACGGAGTGCACCGTTCTGAGGACCTCAACTGGCTGGCGTGGAGCACCGGATCGGCCCAGAGCGCGTACGACGGCCTCGACTGGCGCACCGAGGTCGTGGTCAGCCCGAATTCCTGGGATTTCTACCGCACGCTCCGCGACTACTTCGTGGCCGTGGAGTACCCAGAATCGTTCGAGGAACCATGCCTTCTGGCGGACATGAACAGCCTGCACGGCGACAACACAGCCACGGTCCGGTATCGGCTCACCGAATTAGGAGCCGAACTCTTGGTAGACGAGGAAGGATCGTCGAGCGCCGAGACCGGCCACAACGACGAGCTCCTCGGCGTGCTGGTAGCCGACTGCTCGGAGGACGTTTCGGTCCCCGGGGTGAAGATTGGACGAGTTGACGGCATCACCGATGAGTGGACGCGTGTCGACTTCGGGCAGCTGATCCTCGATCCGGTCGTCGTCGCCGGGCCGGCCTCGCTCAACGGCCGCGATCCCGGTGTGGTCGAAGTCAGGAGCGTCACGTCCTTGTCCTTCGAGATCCGGTTCCACGAGTGGGATTACCTCGATGGCCTTCATCCCATCGGCGAGACGATCGCCTACGTCGTAGCCGAGCGGGGTGTGACGGTGCTTCCCTCTGGGGCACCCATCGAGGCCGGAACGATGGCGGTCACGCCCACCATGACCGAAGTTCTCTTCGACGGTCCCTTCGTAGACACTCCGGTGGTCGTCGCGACGGTGCTCCGGTAAGAGGAAACGCCGTTTCATTCCTCCCGGCGGGGTTGGAGGGGAGACGCGGTTGGCGCTGGGCAGTAGGCGGTGGGTGTTCCGCTACGCAGGCGTTGTCTCGTGGAAGCTCGCTATGTCGAGGCCGGACGCGAGAGCCCGATCCAGGTAGGCGGTGGGGGCGGCCGAGGCCCATTGGCGCCCGGGGTCGTAGGCGTGCTGGCCGACCGGCACGGCCGGAGCCGCCAGGGCGATGGCTGCCAGGTACATGGCGTGGTCGGCGACACCGACGATGGTGCGCTGCACCCCGCCGTCCAGGGCTCCCGACACTCGCGCCATGACGCCGGCCCATTGGCCGTCGACGGGAGCTTCGAACGCCTTGACGGATAGATTGTGACCGGCCCATCCCTGCGGATCGACCTCCTGCCCCCACCGTGACCCGACCGGTTCGGGAAACGGAATCGGCTCCCCGCGGCGGCGCGGCCGGCCTGGCACCGTCCACGCCAGCCGTACTTCGAGCGGTTCGTCCATGAGGGCGGCCTCCTGCAGAGCCAGGCTGGCGGCCAGGCCGGTTTCGATGTTTGCTCCCACCACAAGACTGAGCCCGGCATCTGCGAAGGCCTGCCAGGGTTCCCCACCCCAGCTGGCGGTGGTGACAAGCGAGGCGCCGGCGGCCAGGCACGCTTTGGCAAGGTCGTCTGGCTCGGGTCGATCGGTGACGACAACGTCAACACCCTCCAGGTCGGCGATCACTCCGGTGCGGGGAGGTGGTTCCGTCACGCCCCAGGCGGCCGCTTCCGTGACGGCCGGCTCGGCCTGGAGGATTCGCAGCGCCCGTCGACCGACCTCTCCGATTGGATGAACAACGACCCTCATCTGGGGCGCGGCTTCCAATCACCGTGCTGGGCCGGCGGTTTGATCGGGCGGTTGCGGGCCCACATCGCACCAACGACGGTTGCCACCGCTGCCAGCACAACCGACAATCGTTTTGTGTCCATCTGCGGAGTGTAGAACCCACCAGGTATGCTCCCTGCTACACGAACCGCTGGGGTCTCCCCGAGCGCAAGAGCGAAGTCCGGTTGAATTCCGGCGCTGTCTCGCAACTGTGAAGCCCGCAAGGGACAAGCCAGGTCGCCTGCCCCAGCCGGAGTGGAAAGCTCTCGATTGAAGGGTGACCCGCATCAAACCGGCTCACCGTCTTTTTTCCGAAAGGCGGATTCGCATGCGCAGAGGCGCAATTCTCTTGCTGATACTGAGCCTTGTGCTCACGGCTTGTCGGATCTCGACGGCCGATACAACGGTCCTCGCCGATGGGCCAACGACCACCGTGCCGACTCCGACGTCTACCTCAACGACGGTGGCCGGGGAGTCCGAGACCGACGAGTTGGAGGCCGAAGCCGCCCGCCTCCTGGCTGAGAGAGAGGCGCTCCAGAAGGAGCAGGAGCGCTTGCTTGCCGAACTCGACAGCTATCCCAGGGTGTTCCACCTCGACTCGGGGTCGGTAAGAATAGAGAAGCGTCCGGAGCGGATTCTTTCCCTCTCGGCCTCCCATACCGAAATGCTCTACGCCCTGGGGGCAGGCGACCAGGTGGTCGGGACCGACCTCACCTCCAACTATCCGGCGGCCGCCCGGTCCACAGCCAAAATCGACTCGTTCCAATTCAGTATCGAAGAGGTGGCGGCGCTCGAGCCCGATCTGGTGATTCTGGCATTCGACTTCCAGGGTGAGGTAGAGGCGCTATCGGCTCTCAGTATTCCGTTCCTGTTGTTGGGACCCCCCGACTCCCTCGTCTCCGCCTTCTCTCAACTGTCGTTGATTGGCGCTATCACCGACCACTGGCCGGAAACGTTTCAGCTGACGAATGATCTCTATCTCGAGCTCGATCAGATTCAGCGGGCGGCCAACCGAATACGAGGTCGGACCTTCTACCACGAGGTAGATGAGACCCTCTACAGCGCCACATCGTCCTCGTTCATCGGCGACCTGTATCGGTATCTCGGGCTGGTTAACATCGCCGACGCCGCCGGGCTCGACTCACCTTTCCCGCAACTGTCGGCTGAGTTCATCGTCGATCAGAACCCGGAGTTCATATTCCTGGCAGATGCCAACTTCGGGGCGTCTGTCGAATCGGTGGCGGCCCGGCCGGGGTGGGACACCATGACCGCCGTGGCCGACGGGAAGGTAGTTGCGCTCGACGGGGACCTGGCGGGACGGTGGGGACCGCGCACAGTCGATCTGATGCGGTCCATTCTCGATGCGGTGGAGGCCCGGTTGCCGTGAGCATTGTCACCCTCCCGGCACCCCGGACGCGGCCCTGGGTTGGGCCGGTGGTGGTCTCGGTCGGGGTGCTGCTGGTGGCCGCAGTCGCCTCGCTGGTCCTCGGTCCCGCCGGTGTCAATCCCTGGCGGGCAATTGTGGAGATGCTCGATCACATTCCCTTCCTCTCGGTCGATTCTGGCCTGACGACTCAGGAGGCGGCGATCGTCTGGCAGATCCGTGCGCCCCGCTTGGTGTTGGCGGGACTGGTCGGTGCGACGCTGGCAGGCTCCGGGGCTGCCTATCAGGGCGTCTTTCGCAATCCACTGGCCGACCCCTATCTCCTGGGCGTGGCCGCCGGGGCCGGGCTGGGTGCCACCATCGCCATCGTCTCGGGCTTTCCCACCTCGACCATCCCACCCTTAGCGTTCTCCGGGGCCGTGCTGGCGGTCGTGGCGGCATATGGCCTTGCCAGTCTGGGCGGGTCCCGCCGGAGCGGAGCGACCCTCATTCTTTCCGGAGTGGCGGTGGCGGCCTTCTTCACCGCCCTCCAGACCTATCTCCAGCAGCAACACGCAGACACCATCCGACAGGTGTTCTCGTGGATTCTCGGCCGCCTCGGAACCACCGGGTGGGGCGACGTCAGGACACTGCTTCCATATGCCCTCGTGAGCTGGCTGGTGCTCTTTGCCTACCGCCGCCATCTCGATGTGATGGCGGTAGGGGAGGAGGAAGCCTCAACGCTTGGCATTGAACCCGCCAGGGTGCGCCTCGTGGTGGTGGCCGGTGCCACTTTGGGAGCGGCGGCGGCGGTGGCGGTGAGCGGCCTGATTGCCTTTGTCGGCATCATCGTTCCCCACATCGTGCGGCTGGCAACCGGACCGTCCTACCGAACGTTGCTGCCGGTTTCTCTCATCGGAGGATCCGCCTTCCTCATGGTGGCCGATCTCGTTGCCCGTACCGTGCAATCGGGCGGCGAGTTGCCGATCGGAGTCGTGACGGCCTTCGTCGGGGCTCCTTTCTTCGCGTTCATCCTTGCGACTCGCCGGGAGGTGGCGGCATGACCGGAGTGACCTGTCGGGGAGTCACGGCTCGATACAACGGCACCCCGGTGCTCTCGGGAGTCGATCTGGTGGTCGAACCGGGTGAGTGGGTCGTGGTGGTTGGCCCAAATGGGGCAGGCAAGACGACGCTGCTGAGGGCATTGGCCGGGGTGATTCCCGCCGGGGGCGAAATCACGCTCGGCGACACGGCTCTCGCAGACCTGCGACGCCGGGAGATAGCGGCCCGGGTGGCGGTTGTCCCCCAGACACCGGTCGTACCTGAGGGAGTAACGGTGTTCGACTATGTGATGCTTGGAAGAACTCCGTACATCCCGTACTGGGGAATGGAGGGTGCGGCCGACCGGGCTCGGGTCAGCGCCGTTCTCGAGCGCCTCGACCTCGGTTCGTTTGCTGCCCGTCCTGTCTCTTCGTTATCGGGAGGGGAGCGGCAGCGTGCGGTGCTCGCCAGAGCCCTCGCACAGGACGCCTCGATCCTTCTTCTCGACGAACCAACCACTGCCCTCGATCTCGGCCATCAGCAGCAAGTCCTCGAGCTCGTCGACGGGTTGAGGCGGGAATCCCAACTGGTGGTCATCAGCACGCTCCATGACCTCACGTTTGCAGCACAGTTCGGCGACCGTGTGGTGCTGCTGGCGGACGGAATTGTGGTGGCGGAAGGGCCACCGGACCGCGTGCTGCAAGCCGACATGGTGTCGCGCTACTTCGGTGCGACGGTCGATGTAGTGGAGGGCCCGGATGGTCCCTACATTGTTCCGGTCCGGAAGAACCGACCCTAACCGCGCCGGCGACGAGGCTTGTCGGCCGGTTTGTCGAACTTGGCCTTGGAGCGGAAGCGGTCCACGGTCTCCTGCGCATCCTTGGAGGCCGACCGGGCGTTGTCGAGAAGCTTTTCTGCCTGGGTCCGGAGGGCGGCCGCTTCCGAACGGGCCTCCTCGAGAACCCGCGTAGCGTCCTGCTGGGCGTTGACGATCATCGTCTCGCGCTTGGCGATGGTGCTGAGCTTGTGGTCGGCCTCCGCCAGCTTGTTTGCTGCTTCCTCGTGAACCAGGGCGGCGGCCTCCCCGGCCTGTGACACGATGGCCTCTGCCTCTTGCTTGATGGGTGCGAGGCCCTCGCGGATCTCGGCGGCTTCGGCGTGGGCGGCTTTGAGGTCGGTTTCGCCTGTGGCCCTGATCTGGGCGGCTTCTTCCTCAGAGCGTCGGCGGATCTCGTCGGCCACCTTGTCAGCCTCCGCCCGCTGTGCGGCCGCGTCATCCAGGTCTTTCGCCCGGTCCCGTTTACTCTGGGCTCGAATCTCCTCGGCTTTCGCAGACGCCTCCTGGATCGCTCGATCGGCTTGCTCGGCGGCATCCGAGAGGATCTGGTCGGCTTCCGCTCTGGCCTTGTCGCCGGCGGCCTGAGCGGCCCCGGTCGCATCCACCAGGAGGGCGTCGCTTTCCCTCTGCGCCTTGTCTCGAACAGATTGAGCCGCTCGGGCGGCATCCTCGTTGGAACTGGCAGCCGCCGCCACGGCGGCGTCGCGGCTCTTGGCCGCTTCGGCCTTGAGGGCGTCGATTTCGGCCTGAGCCGCCGTGCGCATCGAGGCCAGCTCCTTCTCGGCGGCGGCCGTGGCCTTCTCGAGCGCCTTCTCTGCCTGCTCCCGTTCCTTGCGGGCGCCCGCCAGTTCCTTCTCGGACTCGGAGCGGATCTTTTCTGTCTCGGCGACGGCCTTGTCGTGGATCGATTGGGCTTCCTGTTCAGCCTTCTGTTGGGCGGCGGCGAAGACCTGTTCCGCCTTCTGGTGCAGCGTCTCGGTTTCGGTGCGCAATTTGGCGACATCGGCATCAGCCTCCGCCCGGGCCCGGGACCTGGTCTGGTCCGCTTCCTGAAGTGCTTCGGCGGCAGCGGCCCGAATCCGACCTGCCTCGGAGCGAGCATCGTGGAGGATTTGCTCTGCTGTTCCGGCGGCGTCCTTCTCGGCGGCGTTCACGAGCTTCATCGCTTCGCCCCGGAGCTTCTCGGCCTCCTTCTTGACCTGGTTGGCCTCGGTCCGGACAGCCTGGGACTCGCGCCTGGCATCGGCAAGAGCGCTGGCCGCCTCGTTCCGCTGTTCCTCAGCCTCACGAATGATTTCGACGGCTTTCACCTTGGCGTCGTCGGCTGCCGCGGCCAGGGCTTTGGCGCCTTCGGCCAGATCCCGCTTGCCCTTCTCCAGATCCACCTTGACTGAGTTCGCATACGAAACCGCTTCGGAACGGATTGATTCGGCCGCGCCTTCGGCGGCAGTTCTGATTCCGGCCGCCTCTTGTTCGGTCCGAGCGAGGAGCTCTTGGGCGGCGGTTCGGGTTGCATCTGTCTCGGCCTGGGCGGCGCTTCGGATCTGCTCGGCCTGTTCGCGAGCAGCCTGGACTACCTCGTCTGGTTCGTGCTCGAAGGAGATCTTGTCGTCGGCCTGCTGCTGGAGGTTGGCAGCCTCCGATTTGGCCGCCTTCAGGAGTTCCTCGGCCTGTTTTTGGGCGCTCTCGAGGATGACGGACGGTGTCGCACCGCCGTGGGTCTCGACGGCCTTGGCCCGGTCGCGAGCTTCGGTGAGGATTGCCTGGGCGCGGCCCTCAGCGCTCCCGAGAATGCGATCCTTTACTTCGAGCAGCGAGAAGAAGGCTTGATCGATCGCCGCCGACTCGGATTCTTTAGCCTTTTCAACATCGACTTCGAGCTTGGCGATGCGGCGCGAGGCATCGTTGAGTTCCTGCTCATACCGGGCTATTGCTCTCTCGACCTCGGACCGCGAGTAGCCGCGTCCAGCGGTCTTGAAGAGCGGTTCGTCATTTGACCGTTTCGCCACAACCTCTCAGTCGGCAAAATACCCATCTCGCTTGAGTAATCCAGAGGATTGAAGAGCGAGGATCGGGGAGGTTATCCCCACCAGGCGAGGATCTCGGGAACTCGGCTTGGGACCACCATCCGCTGGTGTATGGCGAAGCTATACACCTGAGCAACGCCGAAGGCGTTGCCGTGGGCCCACCTGGATTTGAACCAGGGACCTCATCCTTATCAGGGATGCGCTCTAACCGAGCTGAGCTATGGGCCCGAGAAGGCGAGATTGTAACACCAACCCGCTACCGTCTTCCTGCCACCCGACGTATTATGGCTCCCCTCGGGGATGTAGCTCAGCCTGGCAGAGCACCTGGTTTGCAACCAGGGGGTCGTCGGTTCAAATCCGATCATCTCCACGTTCAGCTGCCAGCTACCAGCAGAAGCTCGATTGGGTCTGGGGTCTGGGGACTGTTGACTCCTCAGTACCCTTCACGCATCACGCGAGAAAGGCCGCTCATGCCGAATGCCGTCATTGTCGATGCCGTCCGAACTCCGACCGGGAGGCGCGGTGGCAAGCTGAAGGACACCCATCCGGTCGATCTTGCGGCCCATGTGCTGAACGCCTTGAGAGACCGCAATGGGCTCGAGGCAGGCGAGGTTGACGACGTCATCATGGGCTGCGTGTCCCAACTTGGTGAGCAAGGGGTCAATGTGGGGCGCAACGCGGTGTTGGCGGCCGGCTGGCCCGAGACCGTTCCTTCCACCACCGTCGACCGTCAATGCGGATCCTCCCAACAGGCGGCTCACTTCGCGGCCCAGGGTGTTATGGCCGGTGTTTACGACATAGCGGTGGCCGCCGGCGTGGAGTCGATGACGCGGGTTCCGATGAACTCAAACGCCATGCTCGGTCCCGGGTTCCCATTCGGGCCGACGATGATGGCGCGCTACGACAACCACATGTTCAACCAGGGGATCTCAGCTGAGATGATTGCCGACCAGTGGTCGATTCCCCGCGAAGAGCTCGACCAGCTCGCCTACGAATCACACATGCGGGCCCAGCGGGCCACCGAGGAGGGCCGGTTCGAGCCGGAGATCGCACCTATCGAGGTACCGACCGAGGACGGCGGGACCGAGGTAATGGCAGTGGACGAGAGCATCCGGCCGGACACAACGGTCGAGAAGCTGAGCACGCTCAAGCCTGCCTTTCAGGAGAACGGTGTTGTTACGGCGGGGAATTCATCGCAGATTTCGGACGGGGCCGCCGCGGTGCTCATCATGAGTGAGGAGCGGGCTGCCAAGCTCGGCCTCACTCCGAAGGCCCGTTTCGTGCAATTCGCCCTCGTTGGGGTTGACCCGGTCACGATGCTGACCGGCCCGATCCCGGCCACTACCAAGGTGCTCGAGAAGGCCGGACTGACGATGGACGACATCGACTTGTTCGAGGTCAACGAGGCGTTTGCAACGGTGGTGGCAGCCTGGCGGCGGGAGCACGATGCCGACCTCTCCAGGGTGAACGTCAATGGCGGCGCAATGGCGCTCGGACATCCCCTTGGCGCCTCTGGAGCCAAGCTGCTCACGACGCTCGTTCACGAGTTGGAGCGGACCGGCGGCCGCTACGGGCTTCAGACGATGTGTGAGGGTGGGGGCATGGCCAATGCTCTCATCATCGAGAGGCTGTAGCCCCTGGAGATAGTCATTGCCGTAGCCATGGGCCTCACCATTTTCGGCGTGGGCATCTGGGCGGTACGGCTCTTGGCTCAACCGGTTCCGCCTGAGCCCGACGAGGCCGACCTGCTCGAGGTTGCCGTCAACTATCACTGCACCGTATGCGGGATGCGGTTGACGGTGACCCAGGTGCAAGGAGAGGAGACAAAGCCCCCCCGCCATTGTCGGGAAGAGATGGATTTGGTTCCATAGCGGGTGTTGGTGGTTCGCCCGCGGTCGAGGGTCGAGGGTCGAGGGGCTACCAGCTTCCAGCTACCAGCCAATTGCGGAGGCCGCCCTCTTGCTGGGGACGGGGGACTGACTATCCCGTTGCGTCGGCGGCGACGTCGCGCAGGTAGAGGAGAACGCTCGGGTGGCCGTCGACGATGAGACCGTCGGCACTGCCCCGGCCCCACAGGAACAGGTCGAGGGCATCCCCCGGCCCACGAATGACGACGGCGGGTTTGGAATCCGTCCTGTCCAATTCGATACCGGCCACATCGGTGAATTCCCGCCCACTGTTCGGAGAAGTGCCCGACCACGACCCGAACCGGATTCGCCAATGGCGGCCCTCACTCTCGAGCCCGACGACGACCGATGAGTGGTCGACCTCCGCCCAATCCGGATACCCGCCCATGAAGACGCCGAGTATTTCGTCGACCCCGTCTGCTCCCAATGCGGGATCGACCGGGGAGTGCAGGCCGTGGCCGAGTTCGGCATCGACCCGATGAATCAGGGTCTCGTGGGCCATTCGGCGAACCCAGAACCCTACGGTCTGGTCTGGCTCGTGCCAGGTGTGGACCGACGTGGAGGGATCGGTTACCGAGAGGATCTCGGAGAGGTCGTGCAGGCCCTCGGCGAACCATTCGAGCAGCGATTCCGGGGGCGGCGACTCGACCATCGGTGGCTCCGCGACGAGTAACTCCCTGACGATGTGGGCCTTTTGTCGATGGACCTGGCCAAGGTGGGCCACGACGTCGCCAACGGTCCAGCCCGGAGTAGTGGGTACCGGAGCATCGAGGCCGAGGCCGGCGGCGTCGAGGGTGGCCTGTCCATCGGCTCGAATTGCCCTGAGATAGTCGGCGGTATTCACGAGTTATCCACAGCGGTGGATAACCCTGTGGGGAAGTTACACCCCTGTAATTTCATCAGCTCACCGGAAGTTCAGCGTCATGGCGAATCCAGCGCCGATCGCGGCAAGCCCACCAACGAGCCAGATGCCCTGGGTGCTGCCGAAAACTCCGATGTAGTTCAGGATGATCATGAGCGCGCCGATAGCCATCAAACCGAACATAATCCCCACATACAACGGCGAGGAGTCAGGTTTGACGTCCTTCTTCGGCGTTGCAGTATGGTGCGGCGTGTGCTGCTCCCGGCGTCCTTTGGGTCGTGCCATGGCCGCCACATTAACCCCTTTTCGACAAGAGAGCCTCTGTGAGACCGAGAACGATCCGCATCATCCGGGGAACCGGATGGACCTTCATCTGGCTCGGGGCATATCTCATGGGGTTCGTCGCCTACCAATTGTGGTTCACGAATCTCCTGACAGCTCGCGACCAATCGGCTCTGGCGGCCGGATTGGATGCCCACTTCGAAGACGTCGTCGTCGAGGAGGTCGAGTGGTTTCCGGTGGTCGTTGCCGGCGGAACGACAACGACAACGGTGCCCGGTGCGGAGCCCATTCCCGACCCGGTGCCGAAGATCCTGTTCGTCGAATCCGAAAGCGAGGTCGGCGAGGCATTCGCACAGATCCGGATTCCCGCCATCGACCTTGATGTGACGATGGTGGAAGGGGTGCGGCGCCGCGACCTCAAGAAGGGTCCCGGCCACCTCAGCGGCTCACCCCTTCCCGGTCAGCCGGGCAACGCCGTCATCTCCGGTCACCGCACCACGTACGGGGCACCATTTGGCGACCTTGGTGAGTTGACGGCCGGCACTCGTATCGAGGTTGAAACCGCCCTCGGGGTGCATATCTATGAGGTTCGTGAAGCCCCCGAGCGATGCCGGACCGAGGAAGGCCTGTGTGTCGTGAAGCCGACCGACCTCTGGGTAGCGGAACCAAGGGAAGGCGCCTGGCTCACCCTCACAACGTGCCATCCCAAATTCTCTGCTCGCCGGCGGCTGATCGTCTTCGCCGAACTGGTGGCCGGTCCGAACGCCGAAGTTATTCTGGGTACCTGATGCTCAGCTCCATCTATCACCGATTGCCGGGTCCGAGGGCGGCCCGCCTGGCCGTTCTTGTGGCGGTGGCGGTGCTTATCCTCCTGCTCGTGATCTGGAGCTACGAGATACTCGGCGACATCCTCGACTCAGGCGGAACGGTGGGCGAATGAGAATCCTCGTTGTCGATAACTATGACTCGTTCACCTTCAACCTCGTCCAGTATCTCGGCATGCTGGGTACCGAGCCCATCGTGGTTCGCAACGACGAGCTCGATGTGGCAGGAGCTGCCGCCACCGAGCCCGACCGAATCGTCATCAGCCCGGGCCCCGGCACCCCGGTGGATACCGGCTTCTCCCTCGACTATCTGCGTGAGCTAAGCCCCCGCATCCCCACGCTGGGCGTCTGTCTCGGCCACCAGGCCATCGTCGAGGCGTACGGCGGCACAGTCGCATCGGCGCCCGAACCGCGTCACGGCAAGACCTCGGAGGTGACTCACGACGGTAAAGGCGTGTTCAGCGGACTTCCGAATCCACTCTTGGCGACCCGGTATCACTCACTGGCAGCGGTCGACGTCGGAGACGACCTCGTGGTCACCGCTCACAGCGAGGACGGAGTCATCCAGGGAGTGCGCCACGTCAGCTTCCCGATCGAGGGCGTGCAATTCCATCCCGAGAGCATCATGACCGTCGAAGGCATGGCCCTCCTGAAAAACTTCGTGAGCTGATCCTCTCGACCACTTATAGTGGTACCGGAGGAGGCGGGATGCGAGCGACTGACGGTCAATATGTCCATGCGGACACTGTCAATCGGCGCGCAATGGTGGGTGTTGTGATCCTGCTGCTGCTCGGGGGAGCGTTCGCCGCCAGCGCCATGGGACGAGATCCCGAACCGTCCCAGCCAAGTGTGCTTGGCGCCGGGTTGGTGGCATCAACGAACCCCCCGTCGACTCCGGAGTCAACGTCGACGACCTCAACGACGGTCTCGCCGAGCACATCGACCCGGCCGTCGATCACCACAACCGCGGGTGTGTCATCCACGACATCCACAGAGGGCGCGACAACGACGACCCGACCGATTACGAGCACTACGACGAGGCTGCCAACGACTACGACGAGGCCACAGGCCACGACCACAACGACCAGGCTGGCAACGCCTACGACGCTGCCGCCTACGACGACGACCACTACGACTACTACGACGCTGCCCCCTACGACCACGACCACCACGACTACTACGACGCTGCCGCCTACGACGACGACCACCACGACCGTGCCGCCTGTCGCCTGGTACGCGATCCTGGACGCCGACGTGTCGTGCGTCGATGGCGACCCTGCCATTACCTGGTTCGTTTACGATCCCCCGGCAGATTGGTCGGACGGCTGGCAACTCGTGATCGACGGGGATGATCGAGGCGTGTTTGTTCGGGGGACCACGGTGACGGCCAACGGCGGTCCGGCCAAGGCAGTAGAGCGAGTGGCTCCCGGATCCCACACACTGACGGTCGTACGGCATTGGGAGACACTGCCGGGCGGCGGGAATCCGCAAGGACAAGGGCTCAATTTGATGACCGTCGAGGTCCCGGCTGATGCGTGCGCCTGATGAGGGCTACTCCGCTATTACTCAGGCTCGACCCCCGGGGCTGATGAGACCGTCGGACTGAAGCGACTGGAGCGCCCTTTCAAGCCGTGCCGGTTCGATCCCCATATCGGAGGCCCCCGGTCGGATCTCGCTCACAAGCACCGGGAGGGATCAGTCTTCTTACACCAGTCTTCTTACACCAGGGAAGGCCCCGCCGGGCCCCGATCACGGAGTCGTTGTGGTGGTCGTCGCCGGGACGGTCGTTGTAGTTGTCGGTGGCGGTGGCACCTCGCCGATTTGCACGGTGATGGTGGTGCCGGGCTCGACGAGAACGGTGGCCGGCGTTGACTGAGCGAGGACGGTTCCTTCCTGACCCGAATCGGCAGTGACTTCGATGGGATCACCGAACGCGATGTTCAAACCGAGCGCGGCCAGGGCGTTCTGCGCCTCGGCCTGGGTGTTTCCGATGAGGCTCGGAACTGCAACCGGTTCGATGCCGAGCGAGACAATGAGCTTGACCACCTGATTCTTGGGGATGATCGACAGCGCCGGGGGATCGGTGCGGATGACTTCACCGTCGGGGATAGTGGGATGGAACTCCTTCTCCAGCACCGTCTGAACACCGAGATTGGACAGAGCCGACAGTGCGTCGATGGCGGTGAATCCGGTGTATTCGGACAGAACGACCTGCTCTGGTCCCGCCGAAACCACCAGCACGATCTCGGTTCCCGGCGGATGGTTGGTGCCCGCTGGAGGGTTCTGGCTCATGACCTGGCCGGCACCGATCTCGTCATCGGTGACCGATTCGACACGGACGACGAAGTCGGCCTCGGCCAATGCCGATCGAGCAGCTTCAACATCGCGGCCCTCCACGCTGGGGACGGTGAACGTCTCGGCACCGCTCGAGATGATCAACAACACTCGATCCTGGGAATCAACGAGGACGCCGCTGTCGGGCTCGGTGGCGGCCACGATTCCCTCAGCGAACTCGTCGCTCGGGCGGCGCGAGAGATCGAATCGCAGGTCGAGCTCCTGTAGATCGTCGAGAGCCTGCGCCTCGGTTGCGCCCACCAGGTTCGGCATCTCGACGAGCCCGGCATCGGGGTCCGTCGTGCTCAATCCCTCGATGAGATAGATGCCCGCGACCACCACCACCGCCAGCAGAAGAATCGATCCGATGATGACCGACCACGGGGTCCGGCGTTCGGGTGGCAGTGGAGTCATTTGCCGATACGTCTCGGCCGGGGGCACGGTGGGCGGTGGTGTGGCGGCGACCAGACGGGTGGCGGCGTCGGGATCGGCCGCACCTACCGGGAGCCCGGCGAGGAATCGGAGCAGATCGCCGCGCATCTCTTCAGCGGTTTGGTACCGGGAGGTCGGGTTCTTCTGAAGGGCTCGCATAACGACGGCGTCTAGTTCGGGGGGAACGTCCGGGTTTGAGATCGAGGGGAGGCTGACGGCTTCGGAGACATGTTGGTAGGCGACCGAGACGGGGGTCTCGCCGGAGAACGGAGGCCGGCCGGTCAGCATTTCATAGAGCACGATTCCGAGGGCGTACAAGTCGGACCTGCCGTCGGCCGGGTGTCCCTGGGCCTGTTCCGGGCTGAAATAGGTGGCCGTGCCGATAACGGCGCCGGTGCGGGTCAATTCCTCGGAGTCGTCCCAGGCACGGGCGATGCCGAAGTCAGTTACCTTGACGCTGCCGGTCTCGGTCAGGAGGATGTTTCCCGGCTTGACGTCGCGATGGGCCAGTCCGCCCCGGGCGGCGACCGAGAGTGCTGCAGCCACCTCACTGGCGATTTCGGCTGCCCGGCGGGGAAGCAGCGGTCCCTCGGCTCGGATCACGTCGCGCAGGGTCTTTCCCTCGACCAACTCCATCACGATGAAGTAATGCCCGTCGTCCTTGCCGGTGTCATAGATGCTGACGATGTTCGGATGGGTCAGGTTGGCGGCAGCCTGAGCCTCGCGCCGGAACCGTTGAATGAAGGCTGCATCGGTGGCGAAATTGGCGTGCAGCATTTTGACCGCCACCTTGCGGCCGAGTAGTTCATCGACGGCCGCGTAGACGTCGGCCATCCCGCCTCGCGCGAGGTGGTTGGTTAGCCGGTATCGCCCGGCGAGAACGGTGGTGTTCATGTCAGACATGAGTGACGTCGGGATAGGGGTGCCCGGTTCCCGGATTGTAGGGAGAAAAGCGAGATTGCACACACAACGCGGCGGGAACGGCCTCCCCGGGGGG
>CAXMQV010000122.1:0-2146 GCA_964195905.1 uncultured Gammaproteobacteria bacterium | reverse complement strand
GTCTTCCGGCGAGATTCACCTGGGCGGTCGCAGCACGAACGACCTGGGCCGGCGGGAGTTGGCCCGGCTGGTCGCGGTGGTTCCGCAGAATCCACTCCTTCCCGAAGCCATGCATGTCATCGACTACGTCTTGCTTGGTCGCACCCCGCACTTGGGCTACCTCGCGGCGGAGTCGGAGGCAGATGTAGCCATTGCTGAGGCGGCGCTGTGGGACTTGGGCATCATTCACTTGGCCGACCGTCCGCTGGGCTCCTTGTCGGGTGGGGAGCGTCAGCGGTGTGTTCTGGCTCGAGCACTCGCACAGGACGCCCCGATCCTTCTCCTCGACGAGCCAACCAGTGCCCTCGACATCGGGCACCGTCAGCAGGTAATGGACCTAGTGGCAGATCTCCGCCGAACGAGGGGACTGGTCGTTCTCGCCGCCATGCACGATTTGACGCTTGCCGGCCAGTACGCCGACCGACTGGCGTTCATGCAGCAGGGTGTGATCGAAGTCGATGGTCCACCGGAGGCTGTGCTCACCACCGAAACCATCAGCGGGTTCGCCGGTGCTCGGGTGACGGTGATGACGGGACCCGACGGTGAAATAGTGGTGGTTCCGCGAAGACGGTGATCTGGCAGCCGATATCTGACTGAGGACCGACGACCGAAGACGTTCTTCCTAAGCCCAGGCGTTGTAGAGAGCGCCGACCCCGTAAGAGATCAGCGCGCCGGCCGTGGCGATGAGCACGTTTTCGGTCCCGCTCCACACCCAGTTCTTCCTGGTGACGAACGTCTTTACGACCCCCACCCCGAAGAGAGCCAGGCCGGAGCCAATCGCTCCGATGAACAATCCAAAACTGGTGCTCTCGACGAAGAAGAATGGCAGCACCGACGGGACCGACCCGGCGAGAAACAGCAGACCGGAAATGGCCGCAGCGGTGTATGGAGAGCGCCGCTCCTCTTCGACCACCCCGAACTCGAGCGCCATCATGACTTTGAGAAAAGCGTCATCGTCCTGGTCGAGGGCAACGACGATCCGTTCTACGTCCTCGGCCCCGAGGCCCATTTCGCCGAACATGTCTCGGATCTCTTGGATCTCCTGGTCTCGGTGGTACTGAAGATGCTCGATCTCCAACTCGCGCTCGGAGTCGAAGACTTCCTCCTGTGACTTCGTGGCGATGTATTCACCGGCAGCCATGGAGATAGCACCGGCAGTGCTGGCGGCGAGGGCTGCAAGCAGAACCTCCCGAGCGGCCAATCCACCGCCGACTACGCCGGCGACGAGCAAGAAGACGGACACCAACCCGTCGTTTACTCCGAGGATGATGTCTCGCATGTACTGCCGACTGGGACCCACGTGGGGGCGGTACTCGTGGGTGCCGTCGATTGGCGGTTTCTTCATCGCCAGCGATTGTATAGAGCTGTCCGAACAGTCCAGCTCAACCGGTAACTGAGATCGCTCCGGTCATGGATGGGTGGATTGAACAGAAGAAGTCGTAATCACCCGGGGCGTCGAACACGAACGAGAACGAGTCGCCGCTCGCGATCGAACCGGAGTCGAATACCCCGTCACGTGACGTCCATGTGTGTGATGCACCGTCGGTGTTGGTCACTGTGACCTCACCCCCTACGACGCCGCTGGTCGGATCACCGAAGGCAAAACCGGAGATCGTGATTGCCGTGCCGGTCGCCGCAGTGGTGTCGTTCGGCTCCGGTGGTGCGCTGGTGGTCGGAGGAGAGGTATCACCCGCCTTGTCATCCGATCCGGTGGCGTAAGGACTGACTACCGGGGGATCGTCGGTGAGAGCGTCGGAGGCCACACCTGCCAGCAGGAGCACGAATACGACTGCAGCAGATGTCAGCACCCAGCCGACAATCCTGTTGAGAGTGTTGTTGGCGCCCATTAGAACCCCGGGAATTCGATGTTGGTAAAGAACCAGAACGAACTGGTGAACCAGATGAGGACCATCGACGAGAACACGGTCCCACCCAGAACTGGGAGTACCCAGGACGGGAGGTCGCCTGAGCGGACGGCCAACACCTTGACCGCAAAGGCTCCGTAGAAGAAGCACCCGACGATCGAATGCAGCAGAACCCGGGTGCCGGCGTCGGCGGTGAATCCGAGCGCCCAGAGGCAGTGGTAGGCGACGGGAATCGAGAGAAT
>CAXMQV010000121.1:0-16581 GCA_964195905.1 uncultured Gammaproteobacteria bacterium | reverse complement strand
CATCCGTATGCGATCGCCCAGGATTGCGCCGCCGCTGAAGGGGCTTGAGGGATCGACCAGCAGCGCTGCCACCTGGTCACCACCGGCCCGAATCTGCCCGATGAGCTGATTGACGAGCGTGCTCTTGCCTGCCCCCGGGGGACCGGTAACACCGACAACGTGGGCACTCCCACTGTGCGGATAGACGGAGGCCAGCACCCGGCGCGACTCCTCACCGCCCCGCTCGACGACGGTCAGCAGCTTGGCGAGGGCGCGCCTGTCCCCATTGAGTGCGAGAAGCAGGAGTTCTTCAAAGCCCGGCATGGCCTGAAAAGGTTACCCGGCTCTTTGGATCGGGCTGGTAGCTGGTAGCTGGCAGCTAGATCGCGGTGACCTCGGTCACGCCTGCGACCCGATCGAGCATGATGCGCTCGATGCCGGCCTTGAGGGTCATCATCGACATCGGGCAACCACCACAGGCGCCGACCATCTGAAGGTTGACCGTGCCACCGTCCACTCCGAGCAGCACGAGGTCACCGCCGTCGGCCTGCAGGGCAGGTCGAACGTATTCGATCGTCTCGAGCAGCGCGTCCATATCGACCGCAGCAGCGGCCGGGGTTGGCTCGACCGCGTCGGTCTCGATCGATTCCGTGTCGAGGGCGTCGTTCGTCAACATTGGTTCAGTCATCGTGGGGTAAACATCCTGTTCGGGTGATGTGTTCCAACATTGTAGGGCGAGGCCGGTTCTTTCTCCCCCCGCAGGAGGGGATTGCCGGCGCAGCCGGGGAGGGGGGATCCCACACCCGCGCAGTAGCGTGGCCAGCGGAGGTTCGAGTTGGATGGCAATCCGGTAATCGAGATGTTGGGCAGGCGCTTGCGGCTGGCGGTGATCGGAGGCGGGCCCGGTAGTTTCATCGGCGCCACGCATCGGGCCGCGGCCCGCATCGACGATCGCTACGAGCTGGTGGCCGGGGCGGTCTCATCCGATCCCGAACGCTCCCGCCTGGCCGGCGAATCTCTCGGAATTTTCCGCGTATACACCGATGCCCTCGAGCTGCTGACCGCTGAAGCCGCCCACGATGCAGGCGCCGACGTCGTCGCGATCATGACTCCCAACGACAGCCACCACGAGTACGCCATGGCCGCCCTCGAGCTCGGCTTCGACGTGATCGCCGACAAGCCGATCACCAACACGCTCGCCGAAGCGCTCGATGTACTGGCCAAGGTCGAGGAAACCGGTCTCGTCTTCTGCCTGACTCACAACTACACCGGATACCCGATGGTGCGCCAGGCCCGGGAAATGGTGACGGA
Organism: uncultured Gammaproteobacteria bacterium; assembly: GCA_964195905.1. Lineage (GTDB taxonomy): Bacteria > Actinomycetota > Acidimicrobiia > Spongiisociales > SHLN01 > SHLN01. The sequence goes on along the minus strand of CAXMQV010000121.1, from coordinate 15,291 downwards.
GGGGCAGCTCGGCAAGATCCGCCTCGTGCAAGTCGAGTACGTCCAGGGCGGAAACGCCCGCGAAGATGATCCTGCGGGTGAAGGAGTGCCGTGGCGGTACGACCCGGAGCGAGGCGGCCCTTCCCTCGTGATGGGTGACATCGGCACCCACGCCCACAACCTCGTCCGGTTCATCACCGGTCTCGAAGTGTCGGAGGTAGCCGCCGAGGTCGGGCACATCGTTCCCAATCGGGTGGTCGACGACTACGCCGGCGCCCTGCTCCGGTTCGAGAACGGCGCCCGGGGCAGCTTCTGGGTGACCCAGGCAGCCGCCGGGGTCGAGAATTGCCTCCGCATCCGGGTCTCGGGCACTTCCGGCACGGTCGAGTGGATGCAGGAGCAGCCGACCAGCCTCACCTTCAAGCCGCTCGACGGCCCGGTACAACTTCGGACCCCAAACGGACCCGGCACCCTCCCATTGTCGGCCAGAGCCAGCCGCATCGTGGCCGGCCATCCCGAGGGCTTCCACGAGGGATTCGCCAATGTGTACTCGGACGCCGCCGAGGCCATCGCGGCCAGGCGGTCCGGTTCCGACCCGGATCCACTGGCCCTGCACTTCCCGAACGCTCGCGACGGAGTTCTCGGAGTCAAGTTCATCGAGGCCGCTCTGGCGTCGAGCGCCGCCGGAGGCGCCTGGACCAGGGCCACCCTGGAAACCGAGTAGCGGAGGCACCATGCCCGTGAGAAACGAAATCGGCCATCGCCATGCCCAGCTCGTCATCGACGCCATCCGCGCTGAACTGGAAACGCGGGACGGCGGGGCCGCCGTTGCCGTCGTCGATCCCCATGGTGAACTGGTAGCCCTGCTGCGGACCGACGGCTGCCCCCTTGCCTCGATCAACAACGCTATCCACAAGGCGTTCACCGCCGCCCGGGAAGGCGTCGAATCGGCAGTCATCGGCGAGAAATCCCGCGCCGGGGGCTTCCCCATCACCAACTTTGGTGATTTGCGCTACACCGGCTGGGGCGGCGGCGTCCCGATCATCAGCGACGGAGCAGTCATTGGAGCGGTCGGAGTAAGTGGATTGCCCGAAGTCGAGGACATCGAGCTCGCCCGGCTCGGCGCCGCCGTTGCCGGAGCCGGCGAATGAGCGAGGTCCGCTGGGGCATCCTGAGCACCGCCAACATCGGCATGGCCAAGGTCACCCCGGCTATTCAGCGGGCCAACAACTGCGGGGTGGTGGCTATCGCCTCGCGGCGGCCCGACCAGGCCCGCGCCGCTGCCGACCGGCTCGGTATCCGGGATGCCTATGGAAGCTACGAGGAACTGATCGCCGCCGACGATCTCGACGCCATCTACATCCCGCTTCCCAACGACCTGCACGCCGAGTGGACAATGAAGGCGGCCCAGTCCGGCAAGCACATCCTGTGCGAGAAGCCACTCGGGATGACGTCTGCTGAGGCCCGCCAGATGGCCCAGGCCTGTGAGAACGCCGGCGTCAAACTGGCCGAGGCCTTCATGTACCGCCACCACCCCACCTGGGTGGAGGCTCGCCGTCTTCTGGATAGCGGAGCGATTGGCGATCTCGTCGCCGTGCAGAGCTGGTTCAGCTACTTCAACGACGACCCCGCCAACATCCGCAACCGGATGGAGAATGGCGGCGGCGCCATCATGGACATCGGGTGCTACAACATCAATCTCTCGCGGATGCTGTTCGGAGGAGAGCCCACGCGCATCCAGGCGTCAGTCCGGCGCGACCCGGTGATGGGCATCGACACCCTCAGCTCGGCGGTTCTCGAGTTTGTCGGCGGCGGCCAGGCTACGTTCACCTGTTCCACTCGCTCTGAGGGGTATCAGCGGGTCCACATCGTCGGCACCGGCGGACGGATCGAGATCGAAATCCCCTTCAACATCCCGCCGGATCGGGAGACCCGCATCTTCATAACCCGGTACGGGAAGCCGGCTGAGACCCTGACGTTTCCGCCGGCCGATCAATACACGATCCAGGCTGAGCTGTTCGCCCAGGCCATCCTCAACGACACCCCGGTAGTGGTTGGGATCGACGATGCGATCGCCAACATGGAAGCGATCGAGGCCGTCCTCAGGACTTGACGCCCGTCAGTCGTCCTCGTGGATGCTGCGCCGGCTTCCACCATTCCGGGCAGTCGCCCCTCAGCGGCGTTCGATATCTGCTCCGAGGGCCGCCAGCCTTTCGACAAACCCTTCATATCCCCGATCGATGAGGCTCGGTACGTCTCAGCTGTCGGCACCCGTAGCCGGCAGCAGGGGGATGACCTCGGTCAGGGCACGACCTAGCTGTCCGACGGGCTCACCCATCGGCACCAGAACTAGCGCATCGGCACCTGCCTTGGCCAGAGAAGTCAGATGAGATGCGATGTCGGCGCCCGATCCAACCGCGAGCCCGGTGGCCATGACTTCGTCGATCGACGGCACAAGGTCCCGTTCCGCTCGCTCCGGCCACATCATGCGCAACATGTCCGGTCGATCCTGGACCAGCCGAGTAGCGGCGGTCGTTGCATCCAGTGCCTCGGAATCGTCTGCAAAACAGAATCCGACGAACACTGTGAGCCGAAAACTGGTAGAGACTCCGCCAAGGCGCCGACCTTCTGCGATGCGAGCGCGCGCCCATTTCACATACTGCGCCGATGACCACTCTGAGAGGATGGCGCCGTCCGCTACCTCCCCCGCCAGGCGGAGAGATACCGGCCCTCTGACGCCTAGAGAGACAGGTGGAATCACCGTCGGCGGGTACTCAAGCCGCACGTCGTCAAGCTTCACGGTGCCACCAGCATGGGTCACTGTCTGCCCCCGCAGTAATCGCCGAACGACCTCGGACATGTCGCGCAGCAGCGTCACCGGAGAGCTGGATTGGGCGCCGATCTGGTGCATCCACTCGGTGACGCCATGCCCAAGGCCGCAGTGGAGGCGGCCGGGATGGAGAAGAGCGAGAGTTGCCCACTCCATGGTCAAGGCCGCCGAGTTTCTGAACGGCGCTGGGGCAATACCATGGCCGACTACCACTTCGTCGGTTGCGTCAAGCACCGAGCTGAGCTGACTCACTCCCCCGGCATAGAAACAGTTCTCGACGATCCACAGCTCGTCGACGTGAGGCGCGATGTCAGGAGCGCTCGATGTCGGCACCGAGGGCGGCCAGCTTGTCGACGAAGCCTTCGTAGCCGCGATCGATGTGGTGCACGTCGGAGATGGTCGAGTAGCCCTCGGCCCGGAGACCGGCGAGGGCGAGTGAGGCGCCGGCCCGGATATCCGGTGCTACCACCGGGCACCCGGACAAGTAGGGAACCCCCCGGATGACGGCGTGCTGCCAATCAGTGGAGATGTCCGCCCCCATCCGGCTCAACTCTCCGATGTACTTGAACCGTGACTCGTACACGTTCTCGGTAATGACCGAGGTGCCGTCGGCGGTAGCCAACAGAGCCACCATCTGCGGATGGAGGTCGGTGGCGAACCCTGGATACGGGAGGGTGGCGAAGTTGAGAGCGACCGGTCGCTTGGGACCGTGAATCGTCACCCAGTCCTCCCCCGCCTCGACCCGGCAACCGGCCTCCTGCAGCTTGCGCAGCTCCATCCGCAGGTGGTCTGGCACACAATCGGCCACCGTGACCTCGCCGCCGGTGATGGCTCCGGCGATGGCGTAGGTGCCGGCCTCGACTCGATCCGGGATGACTCTATGGGTGGCGGGCTCGAGCCGATCCACTCCGAGCACTCGAATTGTGGAACTACCGGCCCCGCTCACGCGAGCCCCCATGGCGTTCAGGTAGGCGGCCAGGTCCTCTAGCTCGGGCTCGCGGGCGGCGTTGTCGATGATGGTCTCTCCCCGCGCCAGCACCGCCGCCAGCAATACGTTCTCCGTGGCACCGACGCTCGGGAAGTCGAACGCAATCTCGGCCCCTCGCAGACCGCCAGGCGCCGTCCCCTCCAGGACACCGTGGCGCAGCTCGAACTCCGCCCCCAGCTGACGCAAACCGTCGATGTGCATGTCGACCGGCCGGGCCCCGAGGTCATCACCTCCCGGCAATGCGACCCGCACCTTGCCGCAGCGAGCCAGGAGCGGCCCGAGCATGAGGATGGACGCCCGCATCTGCCGGACGAGGTCGAGCGGGGCTTCCGGGGTGATGTCCTCCGGTACGTCGATGGCAAGTGTGTGATCCTCGAGCACACATGAAGCGCCCACATACTCAAGGACGTCACCCATGAGGTCGACGTCGACGATGTGGGGCACGTTCTCGAGCAGGTGCTTGCCGGGGGCCAAGAGAGCCGCCACCTGCTGCTTGAGGACGGCGTTTTTGGCGCCGAGGACGGCAACTGAACCTGAAAGTGCAGAGCCGCCGGTTACAACGATTTCGGGCATGGGGATATGTTATGGCCGATCGGCAGTTGCACAGCTGCTTTCGGCCCAACCACTACCCTCCCCGGCATGAAGATTGCCCTTGGCGCCGACCACGCCGGTTACGAATTGAAAGAAACCATGGCCGCCGAACTGACCGAGATGGGATACGAGGTGGTGGACGTCGGGACCTATTCAACCGACCCGGTCGACTACCCCGATTACGCAGCCGCCCTCGGGAGGGCCGTGCTCGATGGACGGGCCGAACGGGGCATCCTCATCTGTGGCTCGGGGGCGGGCGCCTCGATCGCCGCTAACAAGCTCAAAGGCATTCGGGCCACCGTCGCCCACGACGCCTACACGGCCCACCAGGCTGTCGAACATGACGACATCAACGTGCTCGCCCTCGGCGCCCGGGTCATCGGGGTTGCCCAGGCCTCCGAGCTGGTGCGATCGTTCGTCGGGGCTGAGTTCTCCGGCGAGGACCGCCACCTCCGCCGGCTCAACAAGGTCCTCGCGCTGGAAGAGGAGTTTGGGAAGTAGCCGTCTCTCCCCCCGGAGGGGGGAGTCCCGGCGGAGCCGGGGAGGGGGGCGCTCCCTTTCGTCAATCGGACGCCCCCTCCGCCCCTGGCGGGGCACCTCCCCCTCCGGGGGAGGAAACCGGAGCTACAGCTTCCCGATCCAATCGGCGGTAACCGCCACCACCTCGTCAAGGACTTCCCAGACGTCGCGGCCGGTGCGCTTGAGAACTCGAAACGAATGATCGCCGTCCTCGACCACGTGGATGGAAGCGCCAAGGGACTCTGCGACCGGCTTGATGAGATCCATCGGCGCCAGGCGGTCGCGCGTGCCTTGCACGAACAGCATGGGGGCGCCGACGTTTGCCAGGTGAGAGACATCGCGGGGCTCGGTCTTGCCGACCCCGACGAGTGGATAGCCGTAGAAGACGAGGCCGGCCACGGCTTCGCCCTCGGCGGCGACATGGGATCCCATTCGGCCTCCCATCGACTTGCCGGCCAGCACCACCCGGTCGACTCTGGGGCGTAGTGCTGCCAGCGCCGCTCGATGGCACGCCAGCAGAATTCGGGCCGGGTTGGGCGCTTTGCGGCCTGCCTCCATGTACGGATAGTTGAAGGTCATCACCGGGATGCCTGCTGCGGCCAGACCATTGCGCATATAGATCATCCACTCGTGATCTTGGCCGAGCCCGGCGCCGTGGGCCAGCAGCACGCCCGTCGAACCCTCGGCGTCGGCGAACCGGCCAGACACCTCGCCGTCTCCCCAGGCAATGGTGATCGGCTCAGGCATTGAGAGCCGCCCGCAATGACTCAACCACCGGCACCCCGGCAGCTTCCAACTCTGCGCGGTGATGCGATCCGCTGTCGTAGAGGGCGCAGGGCACACCTGCCGCCATAGCCGCCCGGGCGTCGTCGAGCGCATCCCCCACCACCAGAAAGGCTGCGGCACCCAGCTCGGCAATTCCCAACTCCGCCAGATGGCGCTCGAGGTGGATCTGCTTGGTTTCTCCGGCGTCGTGGTGGTTTCCGTCCACCCGCCGCATGAACCGGCTCAACCCACGCCCTTCCACGAACGGCACCAGCTCTTCGTGCCACCACATGGAGAGGATCGATTGGGTCCATCCCCGGTCGGCCACCGTTTCGACGGCGGTGAGGGCATCGGGAGCGAGGTCGGCGCGCGGGAGGGCCATCCGGTAGGCGTCATGAAACGTCGTGTCGATCTGCATCCACTCCGCGGCGGTCAACTCCCGATCGAGCAGACGCTCGTAGAAGAGATGGACCGGTCGGGTGTAGTGGTCCCGATACCCATCTGCGTCGATGGGAGGCGCGCCCATCTGGGCGAGGGAGGCGTTCACGCACTCGACGACGATGTGGAGATCATCGAACAGAGTGCCGTTCCAGTCCCAGATGATGTGCCGCATGACGCCAACCTACCTAGGCTTGGCGTATGGAACTTCACGTGCGCGTTCTTGACGAGGCCGACATTCTCGCCGACCTGGCCGCCGCCGCTATCGCCGGCTCACTCCGGGCCGCCATGGCCGACCACGATGGCCCTGTCAGCCTGTTCCTGTCGGGCGGTAGCACCCCCCGGGTTACCTACACCCGCCTCGTCGACCAGGACCTCGATTGGGCGCGTGTGCAGATTTTTCTCGGCGACGAGCGTTGGGTCGACACCGACCACGAGGACTCCAATGCCCGAATGGCCCGTGAGGCGTTCGTCGAGGAAATCGAGGCCACGTTCCACGTGCTTCCAACCCATTTCGAGTCCCCCCACGAAGCGGCCGAGCACTACGAGCAGACCCTCGCCGAGTTGTTCGGCAGCGAGCAGTTCCATGCCGACCTCGTGATTCTCGGACTGGGCACCGATGGGCACACCGCTTCCCTGTTCCCTGGGACCAAGGCCCTCGACGAGACCGACCGCCTGTTCGTCGCCAATTGGCTGCCGGACACGGAGCTGTGGCGTCTCAGCGCCACCTTCCGGCTCCTTCACCACGCCTCCGAGGTGCTCTTCCTCGTCACGGGCGAGACCAAGGCCGAGGTGGTGGCCCAGATCCTCGAAGGAGGGATCGCCTACCCGGCCCGCACGGTGATGGAAGGCGCCGCCGATGTCACGTGGTACCTCGACAAGGCGGCAGCTTCACTCCTCAGCGATGACTTTCTGGCGCAGCACGGGTAGGCGGGTCGGCTACTCGTCTCGCTCGGCCAGCCACGAGAGAGCCAGATCGAGGTCGGTAAACGCTCTGAAATGTGCCTCTCGATTGGCCGCCACATCCTCGGAGAATCTGGCCGGCCGAGCCACATCGGGTTTGCTCACCATGGCAAGACGGATGTGTTTTGCCCGATGGTCGGCAATGAATGTGGCGATCTCGAATCGTTCCATGTCCTTCGGCATGCCCTCAACTGCTCGTACGTCGATGATGGCGGCCGGGACGGCGGCTGCCTCAGCCTCGAGGAACGCCTTTGCCACCGAATCTAGTGCCGATTCGATGCTGACACGCCCTCTGCCAGAACTGCGATCCAAGTGGGACCGCGGTCGACCGTGATTTTGAATGGCAACGTTCTCTACTACTCCGTCAAGACCTCGTCCTCCGCCAGTCGCCGACCAGCGCCCAGAGGCCAATGGCGGCTTCTCCCGGAATTCGACAAGTCTGGCGAAACCGCGCCCGGCGCCAACCCTCGAGCGGCTAGACAGGCCGCGGCCGCCAGGCCTCCCAGTAGACACCAAGGCGCCGGCTGAACGCGGCCGGGTCCTCGGCATAGAGTCGGGCGCCGACCGGTTCGGCCGCCTCTTGGAGGCGGGTGCGATTGCGCACGAGCAAGCCCTGCAGCAAATGGCGGGCGTTCTCATCCGGCAGCATCTCCGGCTCTTCGTCTAGCAATCGGGACAGCTCGGCCAGGTCGTGTTCGGCGCCGAGGGCGTCGGCCAAATAGCGGAGGTCGGTCACGATCCTCGTCTGAACCTCAGGCCACATGCCGTCGAGCAGCGTCATCTGGAACCGCAGGTATCGCACCCGCTTGCGCCAGACGTGAAAGGCCTCGACGGTCCCCTCCCGGTAGGCGCCGGTCATGCGATTGCGGCCACGCCGGTAGACACGGCGGATACCCGTCTCAACGGTGGCGAATCCATCGTCGAGCGTGCCGGCGCCCGTGCTTGGCCAGGCTGCAAACCGATCACGGACGGCATGCAAGATGACGGCTACCTCATCGAGTCTCTCGCCCGACACCCGGCGTCTGATCAGCTTGTCGCGCTCGAGGAGGTGGCCCCGCAGGACATCGAACGCTCCCGGCACCAGCAGGTCCCGATAGAGGAAAGCGAGGCCGGCCACGGTCTCCACCATCACGGTGGCGTCGCGCGAGCCTCCGATGAGACGTCCGGCGTCTCGCAGGACCACATTTTCGGCGCGGTAGGGCCGGTCTCCGAGCGGGTCACGCACGAGACGGAGGAGCGCCCGCACCCGCCGCAGTGCCTTGCGGGCCTCGTGAATGCCGACATCAATCCTCATATCGGTCAATGCATGGATTGCGTAGTCGAGCTGTTCGAGGCTGATTCGCTGCAGACCGGTTGCCAGGAACTCGCCGCCGCCGAGCCGGAACTCCGGGCTGACGGGTGCCGGCGGCACGGAAATGCCTGCCCCCACTGATTCACGATTACTCACCAGATTCACTTCGGTCGCCGACGACCAACAGTAGCGAGAGCCTTTAAGGAGCCCGGCGGAGCCGCAGCAAGCGCCACACGCCGTAGGCGGCCAGCGCCGACCCGATCACCGTGACAATGATCTGGCCCGGCCCGAAGTTGTCTCCTCCAGGCCCGTAGCCGAGCACATCGGCAAGAACGGCCGCCAGGATCAACACGATCCCGGCCGCCAGGGACAGCCAGCCGGCTTCTTTGCTTTCCATGGTGCCTCCGGCGCGAACCCTACCTACTTGGCAAGCCAGCGGTCACGAAATCGGCGCCACCCGATCTGAAGCACCGGCTCGGGCGGAGGCGGCGCCTCCGGCAGCAAGCTGGCACCGGAATGGACCTCGAGGGCCAGCTCGGCCTGCTCGACTCGCTTGCGCATCTCACGCACCCGCTCCTTCAGGAACTCGGCTTCGGTCTCGGCCTTGGCCGCTCGCTCGCGGGCGTCGCCCAACTGCTGGCCTGCATCGTGCAGATTGCCGAGTTGGCCGAGCAGGCGATCCCAGGCATCGATCGGTACCAGGATCGACCCTTCCGGTATCGCCGGGGGGCTCTCAGCCACGACGGCATCAGGTTGGGGCTCGATCACGGGAGGTGGCCCCTTTGACACCGACTCGACGGTGGCGACCGGTTCGATGTAGGCGTTGCCGGCCATCGGGGCGGCTGGGGTGTGAGTTACCTGCACCGCCATAGGATCACGCAGATCCACGACCACGGGCTTGATGTCTCGATCGAGCGTCCTGGCCCGATCCACGATGTCGTCAAACGCCACGAATCGGAGCTCCTTGCCGTCGATCCGGGAGAGACGGGCCCGCACCTTCCCCTTCTTCGCCCACTTGCGCAGGGTTGCGATGGGAATCGACGTCCGATCATGGGCCTGGCGCAACGTCGTCCAGTCAATGCCGGGAGGCAGCGGCCGGGCCTCGCGAGGGGCCGGGCGTTCGGCTGATTGAGCGGTGCCCGTCGCCGGTTCTCTCGTCGGGGCGAGATCAGGGTCATTGAAGAGGAAGGCGAGATCGTCGGCCATGACAACCAGCATAGGAATCGGCCACCAATCCTGCAGCCGGGACCGGGCCTAGGATTCGCCTCGAGACCGAGGGCGGACGATGGCAACCGAACAGGAAATCAGGGAACTGGTGGCGCGGGTCGTCGACGGCCTTGGTGCGGCCGCGCCGCCTGCGCCGTCCGGAGCGCCCGACCCCACTCCGACTTCGACACCGAAGGGCGCCGACATCGCGATCGGGGCCGATCACGGTGGGTTTGCGCTGAAGGAGCGGATCGGGTTCAAGCTGAAGCAGGCGGGCTTCACCGTTCACGATTGTGGGACCCACAGCACCGATTCGGTCGACTATCCCGACTACGCCCACGCCGTCGCCCGGCTCGTGGCCGACGGCACGTGCCCGGCCGGCGTCATCGTCGACGGAGCCGGCATCGGCTCAGCCATAGTGGCGAATAAAGTACCGGGCGTGCGCGCATCGCTTTGCTACGACATCTCATCGGCCCGCAACAGCCGGGAACACAACCACGCAAACGTTCTAACCCTCGGGGCCGGCCTTATCGGCGACGCCCTCGCATGGCAGATCGTCGAGACCTGGCTGGACACACCATGGGGCGAAGGCCGCCACGCCCGCCGCATCGACAAGATCACCGACATCGACCGCAGCTACAGGAGCACCTCATGACCGACCGCGACGCCTTGATTGAGGCAGTAACCCGGGAGGTCATCGCCGCCCTCGGAGTGGACGATGAGTGCACCGGCGACGACTGCGCCGTCCACTCCTCTGAGAAAGTGCGAGCGATCGTCGCAAATGGCGCCAGCCGGGTCACGTTCTCGGGCAAAGCCGCTGAGGTGCCGGCCGATCTCCACCGGTACATCGACCACACGCTCTTGAAGCCCGAAGCGACCGAAGCGCAGGTCGACCAGATCTGCGACGAGGCGGTGGAGTACCAATTCGCCTCAGTCATGATCAACCCCTCCTGGGTCAAGCACGCCGCTCAACGCTTGAAGGGAACCGGGATCGCGGTCGGCACGGTGGTTGGATTTCCCCTCGGGGCGCACACGCCAGAGGTGAAGGCGATGGAGACCCGCCAGGCGCTCCGGGATGGCGCCGACGAGATCGACATGGTCATCAACATCGGCGCTCTCAAGAGTGGTCAGTACGACCTGGTGCGCAAGGACATCGCCCGGGTCACCGACGCGGCCCGCGAGGCCGGCGCCATTACCAAGGTAATCCTCGAAACCGCCTTGCTCACCGACGAAGAGAAAGTCATCGCCTCCCGGCTGGCGAAAGAAGCCAAGGCCGACTTTGTGAAGACATCGACCGGCTTCAGTACCGCAGGAGCAACCGTCTTCGATGTAGCGTTGATGCGCGAAGCGGTTGGTCCCGACATGGGAGTGAAGGCAGCAGGCGGGATTCGAACCCAGGCCGACATGGAGGACATGATTGCGGCCGGAGCGACGAGAATCGGAGCGTCGGCCGGCGTGTCGGTCATGCAGGGCAAGGCATCCAATGACAAATACTGAGCGGCAGGAGAGTCGATGACCACCAATATCGAGTTGCGGGCCTACGCCTACCTGGACAGCCTGCAACCTCAGTTCGGTTCCTTCATCGGCACCGTCGCACAGGGGTACCTGCCGGTCATCCACGACGCCACCCTGTTCATCGAGATCGCGCCCGGAATCGAAATCAACCGGCTAACCGATATCGCCCTCAAGTCAACGAACGTCAAGCCGGGCATGCAGATCGTCGAGCGGGTGTTCGGCATGTTGGAGATCCACTCCCCCGACCAGGCCGAAACCCAGGCTGCCGGACAGGCCATTCTCGACGCCCTCGAAGCGAAGGAAACCGACCGGCTCAAACCGCGGATTCTCAGCAGCTCGGTCATCCGGCGGGTCGACGATCATCAGGCCCAGCTCGTGAACCGCACCCGCCACGGCCAGTTGCTGCTCCCCGGCCAGAGTTTCTACATCCTCGAGGTCCACCCGGCCGCCTATGCGGCCCTCGCTACCAACGAAGCCGAGAAGTCCGCCGAGATCAACGTGCTCGAGGTGCGGACATTTGGATCGGTCGGACGTGTGTACTTGGGTGGAGAAGAACGAGATATCGAGGTCGGGTGGCAGGCTGCAGTGGCCGCCCTCGAAGGTGTTGAAGGACGCGACAATCCGGGATGATCAATCCTGGTCGAGAAGGAGCAATAACGAATGGCTGAAGCACTCGGGATGATCGAGACCCGCAGTTTCCCTGCTGTGGTGGAAGCCGCCGACGCAATGGTCAAGGCGGCCAAGGTAGAGCTGGTCAGTTATGAGAAGACGGCCGGTGGCTACGTGACGGCCATCGTGCGTGGCGATGTGGCGGCGGTCAAGGCCGCGGTTGAGGCCGGCCTGCGCACCGCCGAGAAGGTCGGCGAAGTCACCGCCAGTCATGTCATCGCCCGTCCGCATGTCAATGTCGACATGGTGCTCCCGCTCGGCCGGGCCGACGAGGCGGCAGCTGAGGCCGGATAGGCACCCATGCTCCTTGCACGCGTCGCCGGGACACTCGTCGCCACCGATAAGGAACCGAGCCTCGAAGGGCTGTCGTTTCGCGTCCTCAGCCAGCTGAATACCGAGAACGAGGAAACCGGTTCGTACGTGGTGGCAGTTGACGCCATCGGCGCCGGAGTCGGCGAGGTGGTGATGTACGCCACGGGCAGCTCCGCCCGCCAGACCATCGCAACCGACGGGCGACCGTGCGACGCCGTGGTCATGGCCATCGTCGACACCTGGGAAGTCGACGGCGAGGAGAAATACCACAAGTGAGAGCCGACAGGTGAGCGCCATTAACGAGCAGGAGATCCAGGAGATCATCGAGCGGGTCAGGAGCCGCCTCGATGCTTCGGGGAGCTCCGGGAGCGGATTGGCGGCCCAAACCGAGCTCGACGAGATCAACGACATCGAGCTCGGTGACGGGATCTTCCGCACCATCAACGAAGCAGTCGAGGCCGCCGGCCGGGCGTTCAACGAGTACCAGCGCATCGGTCTGGGCGGCCGCTACGCGGTGGTGGATGCCATCCGCACGTCGATGCTGGAACAGGCCGAGCGGCTCGCTCACATGGCCCACCAGGAGACCGGTCTCGGACGCCCCGAGGACAAGGTCATCAAGAACCGGCTGGTGGCCACCAAGGCGCCCGGCCCCGAAGACCTCGAGCCGACCGCCGTCACCGGCGACGCCGGGATGATGGTGACCGAATGGGCCCCGTTCGGGGTGATCGGGGCGATCACGCCGACCACCAACCCGACCTCGACCATCATCAGCAACACCATCGCAGTGGTCTCGGCGGGCAACGCCTGTGTGTTCAATGTCCATCCGAACGCCAAGAAGGTTTCAGCCGAGAACGTCCGCCTGCTCAACCGGGCAATCGTCGGCGCCGGCGGTCCCCCCAATCTCGTCACCGCCATCCCGACGCCGACGATCGCCAGCGCCCAGGAGCTCATGAATCATCCGGGCGTACGAGTGCTGTTGGTAACCGGCGGGCCGGCCGTGGTGCGCGAGGCGCTCAAAACCGACAAACGGGCCGTTGCGGCCGGCCCCGGAAATCCGCCTGCCGTCGTCGACGAGACGGCCGACATCCAGAACGCCGCTCGCTCCATCGTGGCCGGCGCCAGCTTCGACAACAATCTGATCTGCACCGACGAGAAGACCACCATCGTGGTTGAGAGCGTGGCCGATCGGCTCGTCCAGGAGATGGGCCGCAACGGCGCCTACGTGCTCAAGGAACACGAGTTGCGCAAGCTGGAGCGGATCATCTTCACCGAGCTCGGTCAGCCAAACAAGCCGGGCCACATCAACCCGAAATGGATCGGGAAAGATGCATCGGCCATCCTGGCCGAGATCGGCGTCCAGGTCGACCGGGACGAGATCCGCCTGGTGGTTGCTGAAGTGCCGAACGAGCACAGCCTGGTGTGGACCGAGCAGATGATGCCGGTCATGCCGGTGACGAGAGTGCAGTCGATCGACCGGGCCATCGATCTGGCCGTGAAATCCGAGCACCACTTCCGCCACACGGCCTCCATTCATTCGACGAACGTTGAGCGGATAACTCGCATGGCGGTTGCCATGAATTGTTCGATCTTCGTCGCAAACGGATCGAACTTCGCAGGGCTCGGAGAGGGGGGCGAGGGATTCACCTCCTTCTCGATTGCCAGCCCGAGCGGCGACGGCCTCACCCGCCCCAGGACGTTCTCGCGGGAGCGCCGGGTGACTGTGGTCGGCGCCCTCCGGATCGTCTGACTTCATGGATCCCGCCGTCGCGATTATCGAATTCAATTCCATCGCGGTCGGGATCGAGGCGGGCGATGCGATGGTCAAGCGAGCATCGCTCGGCGTCATCCAGTCGGGCACCGTGCAACCCGGCAAGTACATCGTCCTCATCGCGGGCGATGTCGCCAGCGTTGAGGAGTCGCTGGCCGCAGGACGGGCCATCGGGAACGAAGCGATCATCGACACGGTGTTCCTGCCCGACATCCACCCCGATGTGGTTGCCGCCATCCGCGGTGACCGGGAATTCCAGGATGGGGAGGCGCTCGGGATCATCGAGACCAGGACGGTGGCGGCAATCATCGAAGCTGCCGATGCCGCCGTCAAGGGCGCCTCAGTCACCGTCGCCCAGATTGAGTTGGCCGACGGGCTGGGCGGCAAGGGCTATGCGCTCTTCGGCGGTGTGCTCTCCGAAGTCGAGGCCGGGGTGGCAGCCGGGGTTGCCGCCATCACCGCCTCTCAACTCATCGCCAGCACCGTAATTCCACAACTGCACGGTGAGATGCGTGATGATGTGATCGCCGGCCCGTTCTTTTCCGATCGAATCCGGGGGCAGGAATGAAACTCGGACGAGTAATCGGCACGCTGGTTGCCACCGAGAAGACGCCCGGCCTCGAGGGCGTGAAGTTTCTCATCGTCCAAATGCTTGATAAGCATCAGCAGCCGTCGGGTGACGCGGTGGTGGCCGCCGACGGAGTCCACATGGCGGGTCCCGGTGAGCTCGTGTACGTGGTCGGTTCCCGGGAAGCGGCCCAGGCGATGCCGAACCCCTTCGTGCCCGTAGACCACGCCATCGTCGGGATCGTCGATGAAGTGAGCCTGGCATGAAGATCGGCCGCGTGGCGGGAACCGTGGTCTCGACGATCAGCGCTCCCATCTTCGATGGCCGCAAGTTGCTTTTGTGCGACATCATTTCACCGGAGGGCGAGCCGACCGGGGACTACACAATCGCGGCCGACACCATCGACGCCGGGGTCGGTGACACGGTCCTCATCCTCGACGAGGGCAGCTCGGCCCGCCAGATCGTCGGCGAATCCATCGCCCCGATCCGGGCACTGGTGGTCGGGATCGTCGACGAGATCCACCTCCCGTCGTGAGCGCCGTCGTCGACGCCTGGTGCAGGTCGCTCTGACTCAGCCGTCGGTCAACACAACGAATTCGTCGCTGCCCATGACCGTTTCCGGTGATGCGAAACGCTCGGCTTCGGTGAATTCCAGGCCTGTCCACACCCCCACGGCCCGCTCGTTGGCAGCGGCAATAGTGACCCGGCGGGGAGCGACGTCGAAAGTGGCCCGGGCGAACTCGACCACCGCCTCAACATGGGCCGCCCCCAATCCCCGACCGGTCAACTCCGGCTTGATTCCGAGACCGATGTCGAGACCGAGGTCCGAATAGTCACCGCCCGGAACCCGGGCATCGGCCCCAAAGGTGATGAACCCGGCCAACTCCCC
>CAXMQV010000120.1:0-4750 GCA_964195905.1 uncultured Gammaproteobacteria bacterium | reverse complement strand
TCGCGTTCCTTGAGAGCCACTTCGTGGCTCCATGTCCGTGCAGCTGCGCAGCAGCTGCCAAGCAACCCGCAGGGTTGCCCGCCCCCCTCCCCGGCTGCGCCGGTTGTCCCCCCTTCGGGGGGAGAAATCCTTCCCCCCTCCGTCCTAGATTGCCGAAATGGAAGCTGTGGCGCTCGTCGGGACCGCGGCCGGGATTCATCTGCTGGCGGTGATGAGCCCGGGGCCGAACTTCGTTGTCATCAGCCGCAATTCGCTGGCCTATTCGCGCCGCTCGGGCATGTTCACCACCATCGGGGTCACCGGCGGGGTCTTCATCCTGCTGGCGGCCGGGTTCCTCGGGATCACCGCCCTCATCGCACAATCGGAGGCCACCTACAACGCCGTGCGATTGGTGGGGGCTGCCTATCTGGTCTTCCTTGGGGTGAGCAGCCTCATCGAGGCTCGCGCCGCCCGCGTGGTTGCTCCTGCTCTAGACGGCACGGTCTCGGGCGGATTGGATGCCGGTGCCTCGTTCCGGATGGGGTTCATCACTGCCCTCACCAACCCGAAAGCGGCGGTGTATCTGCTGGCGTTCTTCACGACCATCATCTCGGTTGACACCGCCGCCGGGGTGAAGGTCACGCTCCTCTTCCTCATGCCGACCATCACGTTTAGCTGGTACTCCCTCATGGCCTATCTGTTTTCGCACCCTGTCCTGCGTGAGCGCTATGCCCGATTCGAACGCTGGGCCCATGTCGCCTTCGGCGTGTTGTTGATCGCCCTCGGAGTCGGTGTGGCCGTCTCCAGCCGCTAACTTCGCAGGTACGCCTCGGGAGGGTCGGTGAGCGAAAAGCCTCGTTTGGGACGGACATTCCTCGTTGTCTGGTCCGGTCAGCTGGTTTCACTGGTCGGGTCAAGCCTGACCGGGTTCGCGCTTGCGGTGTGGGTATTCCAGCAGACGGGCTCCGCCACCCGGCTCGCTCTGGTGCTGCTGGCGACTGTCGTGCCGGGGATCATCCTCGGGCCCTTCGCGGGTGCCCTCGTCGACCGGTGGGACCGGCGATGGGCCATGATCCTGAGCGACGCCGGCGCCGCGGTCGGAACGCTGATCATTGCCGCCCTCCACTTCACCGACAATCTCGAGATCTGGCACCTGTACCCGGCGCTCGCCCTCAGTGCCGCCTTCGCAACGTTTCAGTTCCCTGCCTACGCGGCGGCAACGTCGCTCCTCGTTCCCAAAGAGTCGTATGGGCGGGCGGCCGGAATGGTCCAGATAGCCGAAGCGGTTGGACAGATCGTCGGGCCGGTCCTCGGTGGGCTCCTGCTGTTCTGGGGTGAGTTGACACTCGTGCTCATCGTGGACGTCGCCACCTTCTGTTTTGCAGTGCTTACGCTCACGTGGGTCCGGTTCCCGGCACCGGAGAAGTCGGCGGCCGGTCGGGAGGGCGAGGGCAAGCTGTGGGAGGAGGCCAGATACGGCCTCACTTACGTCCGGGCCCGCAAGCCGCTTTGGGCACTGATGATGTTCTTCACATCGATCAACTTCGTGTTCGGGTTTGTGAGCGTCCTGCTGCTCCCGCTTATGCTGTCGTTCGCCTCAGAGGCGGCTGTGGGGGTGGCTTTTGGGCTGGCGGCGGTCGGCATGCTGATCGGCAGCATCGTCGTCAGTGCCTGGGGCGGGCCCAAGCGCCGGGTGCTTGGAATCGTCGCTGCCGACTTCGTTATCGCGATCGGGTTGTTCCTCGGAGCTCTGCGCCCTTCGCTGATCCTGTTCACGGCTGGTGCCTTCATCGTGATGTTCGTGCTGCCGGTGGCGAACAGTTCGAGCCAGGCCATCTGGCAGTCGAAGGTCGACCTCGACGTGCAGGGCCGGGTGTTCGCGATTCGGCGGACGATCGCTCAGTTGGCAATTCCCGTGTCCTACCTGGCGGCCGGTCCCATCGCCGACGGCATTCTGGAGCCGCTCATGGCCGACGATGGAGGATTGGCGTCAACGGTTGGCCAGTTCATCGGTACCGGAGATGGGCGCGGCTATGCCTTGTTCTTCCTCATCCTGGCGGTTGCGGCGGTGCTCACCGGCGTTGTGGCACTCGGATACGAGCCGCTCCGGACGCTGGAGGAAACGATGCCAGATGTCATGCCTGAGAAGGCCTCAGGCGTGGCGACTGCCGAGGCCCCGGCCTAGCCGGGCGTTTGCATAACGACGCCAACCGCCCTAGAACTACCACCACGATGCACAGCACGACGCACCACCTCCATCATCACCACGCCCAGGAGGGCTGGTTGGAGGTGTAGCTCGCGCACTAGAAGCGACACCACAGCCGGCCTGCGAAGGCCGGTTTCTTTGTATCCCGTTCCTTCCCAGGCCAGCCGGAGGAACACTATGAATGAACCACCTATCCACCTCGGTCTCCCCAAGGGCCACATGGCCAAGGGAGTGCTGGACCTGCTGGCCGACGCCGGCATAGACGTGATGCCGTCCGCCCGCGGGTATCGGCCGAGCCTGTCTCTGCCCGGCTATGAGGTGAAGACCCTCAAGCCCCAGAACATCGTCGAGATGATCGATCTCGGCTCACGCGACATCGGCTTCGCCGGCGCCGATTGGGTCCGGGAACTGCAAGCCGACGTCGTCGAGGTTCTCGACACCGGGATGGACACGGTCCAGGTGGTGGCGGCCGCCCCCGAGGAGTGGGGGGAGCTGCCGGACCGGCGCCTCGTGATTGCGACTGAGTACTTGAATCTCACCGGGGCCTGGGTGCGGGACAACGGGCTCGATGCCGAGGTCATCCGCAGCTACGGAGCGACGGAGGTGTTCCCGCCCGAGGACGCCGATGTGATTGTCGACAACTCGGCGACCGGGGGGACGCTGCGCGCCAACGGGTTGCGGGTGATGGATGTGCTCGGTGAATCGTCGACCCGTCTCTACGCCAGCCAGCAGGCGATGGACGATCCCTACCGCAAAGAGCGGATCTCGGACCTGGCGCTTTTGCTCGAATCGGTGCTCAACGCCCGCCGACGGGTGATGATCGAAGTGAATTCGCCTGCCGAGCGGCTCGAAGCCCTGGTGGCACTCCTGCCGAGCATGCGGGAGGCGACAGTGGCGCCGCTCTACGGAAATCAGGGCTACGCAGTCCGAGCGGCCGTTCCCCGCAACGAGCTGCCGAGTCTGATTCCCGCCATCAAGGCCGCCGGCGGTACCGACGTCGTCGTAACGAGCCTGTCGCAGCTCGTGCCATGACCAGGAAAGCGCACGTGAAGCGAGTCACGAAGGAAACGAACATCGAGCTCCAACTCACCCTCGACGGAACCAGTCAGGCCGACATCGAAACTGGAGTCGGGTTTCTCGACCACCTGCTGGCGGCTCTCACTCGCCACGCCCGATTCGACTTGATGCTGCGTTGTGAGGGCGACCTCGAAATCGACGACCACCACACCGTTGAGGACTGCGGCATCGCACTCGGCGCCGCTCTCGACGAATCGCTCGGCGATCGGCGCGGCATCGTCCGGTTCGGGAGTGCCTATGCGCCGCTCGATGAGGCACTGGCCCGGGCGGTCGTCGACATTTCGGGTCGCGGAGGAGCGTTTGTCGACCTGGATCTTCAGCGTGAGTCCATTGGATCAATGTCCACCGAGAACATTCCCCACTTCCTCGGCTCGCTGGCTCGCACGGCCGGGATCACTGTGCACGTCGACGTGCTGAAGGGCGAGAACGACCACCACCGGGCCGAAGCCGGCTTCAAGGCGCTGGCGCTTGCCTTGCGCGAGGCAGTCGGGTCAACGGGCGGCTCTGAGGTCCCGTCCACCAAGGGCGTCATAGACGGAGGCAGGCGATGACGGCGGTGGCGATTGCCGACTCCGGAGTCGCCAACCTCGCCTCCATCCGCAGCGCCCTGCGCGCCCTCGGCCGGGAGTCGGTGGTCACCTCCGACCCGGCGACCTTCGCGGCAGCCGAGTACGGCGTTGTGCCGGGGGTCGGGTCGTTCGGGGCTGGCATGGCAGCCCTCCGGCGCACCGGACTCGACGGGGCCATCATCGATCGCGCTCGGCTCGGGCGACCACTGCTGGCCGTTTGCCTGGGAATGCAGATGCTGACCGAGGGCAGTGAGGAAGCCCCCGGAGTTGACGGGCTCGGAATCGTCCCCGGCCGCCTGGAGGCACTTCCCGACGACGTGCGGGTGCCCCATCTCGGATGGAATCGGGTCGAGCTCGATGAGGCGTCCGGTTTGCTGGCCGACGGGGATGCCGCCTTTGCCAACAGCTACGGGCTGCCGGGAATCCCCGATGGCTGGGACGGCGCCTGGACCACCTACGGCATGCGGTTCGTGTCGGCGCTCCAGCGGGGCCGCCTGCTGGCTACTCAGTTCCACCCCGAGCTCTCCGGCCGCTACGGAATGGACCTCATCAGCCGGTGGCTGGCCGATGAGCCGGCCGGGATCCAACCCGGGACGGGGAGCAGGCACTCGCACCGGATCATTCCCTGCCTCGATGTGCGGGGCGGGCGGGTCGTCAAGGGGATTCGGTTCCAGGACTTGCGTGACTCGGGCGATCCGGCCGAGCGGGCCGGGCTCTATGAAGCCCAGGGCGCCGACGAGATTGTGGTGCTGGACATCGCCGCCTCGCCAGAAGAGGCGGCTACCCGGGTCGATACCGTGCGGCGGGTTCGTGAGCGTATTCACATACCCCTGACGGTGGGGGGTGGCGTCCGGAGTGTCGAGGACGCCGCCCGGTTGCTGGCGGCCGGCGCCGACCGGGTGAGCGTCAACACCGCCGC
>CAXMQV010000119.1:0-3653 GCA_964195905.1 uncultured Gammaproteobacteria bacterium | reverse complement strand
ATCGATCTTATAGAAATGGGTGGAGAGCATGTTGGTGCTAGCTCTCGGTATCCCGATCACGCTGGCCAACATGCTCTCCACCCATTTCTATCAGATCGATATCCGCTACCACTACACCGTGTATCTGTTAGTGGTGACGGGCATCGCCGCCCTGTACGGCGCCCGCTGGCTGCAGGATCGGGCCAAAGGCATCGGATACGCCGTCATCATCGCCGTCATCGCGGTGGCAGCGTTCGCCGGTCTCGGGCCCGGTCCCAGCCGGGGCGCCTGGGGCGGTATCGAGGATGCCACCGCCATCGAGGCTGCCCTCGATCGCATCGGTCCCGATGACGTCGTCTCGGCCAACAGCACCCTGGCCGTCCACCTCGCCCACCGACAGGTGATCTATCGCTTCCCCAATCCCTTCCGGGAGCTCGACTACGGCACCCCCGGCATCGAATATGACCCGCCGGCCGCCGACGTTGAGTGGATCGTCCTCGACCCGGCCAGGATCGTGAACTTCGCCTACGGCAGCGACACTCTGGAAGAGCTGCTGGCGGAACGCGAGAATCCGTGGGAAGTTGTGACGAGCACCGACGAGGTGTTGTTACTGCGACGCCGCTAGCGGCGGCAGGAGATCGAGCAAGCCGGACAGCGATTCAACGCGCAGCTGGGTTCCGTCGGGTCGCCGCTTTCGATGGTCGGCGTGAATCGGGATGATCCCGGCCCCCTCGGCGCCCAGCACATCGGCCTCGAAGCTATCACCCACGTAGACGACCTCGGTCGCCGAGGCTCCAATGCGTTCGAGGGCCAGGGCGAAGATGCGGGGGTCGGGCTTCTCCACTCCCATCTCCTCCGACCACGAGACGGTATCGAAGTAACCGGTCGTGCCGATCAGCTCCAGTTGCAGCGCGAGGATCGAGCTGTTGTTCGACAACACATGGAGCCGGTAGCCGCGCTGGCGCAGTTCAGACAGCACTTCATGAAGTCCTTCAAAGGGACGGAACAGGCGGGCCGCCACCGGGTAGGCCAGCTTGCGGGCATGTCGCTGCAGAAAGTGCGGCGGGTTGACATCTCCCGAGCCCGCCGTGGTCGTTGGCGAGAACCGCCGAAAAACCGTGAACGGAAAGATGAGGTCGGCCAGAGTGCCTCCGTAGTCGAAGACCACATGACGGATACCGGGTGGGACCGTCTTCATGCGGGAATCACTGCAGGGCCCTCCGCCAGCAGGCGGGTAAACGCCGCTTCGTCGAGCACCGGAACCCCGAGGTCGGTGGCCTTGACCAATTTGGAGCCGGCGTTGGCGCCTGCCACCAACGCAGTGGTGTTCTTGGAAACCGAACCTGTCACCTTGGCCCCTTTCTGTTCGGCGGCGGCTTTGGCCCCATCGCGGCTGTAGCCGTCGAGGGTACCGGTGATCACGAGGGTCACACCGGCAAGCGAGTCGTCCACTCCGCCCTCCGGCTCGGGGTCCTCCAACCGGACGCCGGCCGCCCGCAGCTTGTCGATCAGCAACCGGGTCTCGGGATCCTCGGCCCAGGACTGGAGCGAGGCAACGATTTCGGGGCCGACTCCGTCGATGGCTTCCAGCTCCTCGGCGGATGCGGCCATGAGCGCTTCGATCGACCAGAAGCGCCGAACGAGGGTCTTGGCCACGGTCGGCCCGACCAGGGGTATGCCGAGAGCGGTGAGGAGCCGAGCCACGGGGCGATCGTTGGCAGCTTCGATCTGGTCAAGAAGATTGTTGACCGAAACGTCCCCCCAGCCCTCGAAGCCGAGCAGCACCTCCGGAGTGAGCGTGAAGATATCGGCCGGATCGGCAATGACGCCGTTGCTCATGAGCAGATCGACCGTCTGATAGCCGAGCCCCTCGATGTCCATGCCGGTGCGTGAGGAGAAGTAGAACAGGTACTCCCGCAACCGGCTCGGGCATTCGAATCCGCCGGTGCAGCGCGCCTTGGCCTCACCTTCCACGGTCACGATGGGGTTGTCGCAGAACGGGCACCGCTCCGGCATGTTCCACCTGGCCAGGCGCTTGCCTTTGCGGGCCGAAACCACCGGGCCGACGACTTCTGGAATGACGTCGCCTGCCCGGCGCACGGTCACCACGTCGCCGGGGCGGATGTCTTTGCGATGCAGCTCGCCTTCATTGTGGAGTGTGGCGTGGGTAACCGTGGCGCCACCGACAAAAACCGGCTCCAGCACTGCATAGGGCGTGACCGCCCCGGTCCGGCCGACGTTGATGCGGATCTCTTTGAGGATCGTCGTGCGTTCCTCGGCCGGGAATTTGAACGCCACCGCCCAGCGGGGGCTGCGGGCCGTGAAGCCGAGCATGCCCTGTTCGGCCAGGGCATCGACTTTCACCACGACGCCGTCGGTCTGGTAGTCGTGGCCGTGGCGCTCGTCGAGGGCGCGCTGCACGTAATCCTCAACGCCGGTGCGGGAGTCGACTCGCTGCGAGGCCGGATTGACGGGAAGCCCGAGCTCACGAAGCCAGCCAAGAGTCTCGGATTGCGAGCCGAGGGCGGGGCCGCCCGCCAGGTGCCCAACCTGATAGCACCAGATCGCCAGTTTCCGTTCGGCGGTGATGGCCGGATCCTTCTGGCGGACCGAACCGGCGGCGGCGTTTCTTGGATTCACGAAAATCTGGCCACCCGCCTCGAATTGGCGCTCGTTGAGGTCTGCGAATGCCGAGAGCGGCATATAGATCTCTCCCCGCACCTCCATGAGTTCGGGTGCCTCGCCCCGCAGGCGAAGCGGGATGGCCGCGATCGTGCGGACGTTGTGGGTGATGTCCTCGCCTACTGCGCCGTTTCCCCGGGTGGCCCCCTGCACGAGGAGGCCCTCCCGGTAAGTGAGCGAGACTGCCAGCCCGTCGATCTTGAGCTCGCACATGTACCCGGTTGCTTCGCGCTCGAGCCCCCGCACCACCCTTTGCTCCCAGGCCTCGAGGGCCTCGAGAGAGTCGGCATTGTCGAGGGAGAAGAGCGGCTCGAGATGGGTAACGGGAGCGAACGCGGTTGATGGCGATTCGCCGACCCGCCGGGTTGGCGAATCGGGAGTGATCAATTCGGGATGGTCGGATTCGAGCTTCTCGAGCTCCCGGTACAGCTCGTCGTACTCGACGTCGGATATCTCAGGATCGTCGAGCACGTGATAGAGGTGGAGGTGACGGCGAATCGCCTCCCGCAGCTCCTCGATCCGGGACTCGGCCGTCATCGGAGCGATCGCTCGATGGTTCCGCCTCCCACCACCAGGTCGTCGTCGTAGAAGACGGCAGCCTGACCCGGAGCCACGGCCGATTGCGGGTCGTCGAAGGAGATGCGCCACAGATTCCCGGCGTCGGATATCAGCCGGGCCGGCACCGGTTGGCTCCGGTACCGGACCTTGACCTCGATCGCCTCGTCGGCCGGCGGCCGGCCGGCGACGAATGAGACGTTCTCGACCAGGCAGCCGGTCGCCAGCAGATCGCCCCTTTCCCCGATGACGATGGTCGAAGTGGCCGCGTCGATGTCCACAACGAATCTCGGTTCCTGAACTGCAACCCCGAGCCCACGGCGCTGACCGATCGTGAAGCCGGCCGTGCCTCCATGGGAACCGACGACGGAGCCGGCCATGTCGACCACCGGGCCGGGCCGGGCCGTCTCGGGGAAGTGCTCGGCCAGGAAGTCCCG
>CAXMQV010000118.1:0-11558 GCA_964195905.1 uncultured Gammaproteobacteria bacterium | reverse complement strand
GGTGTCAGCCGGTTCGCGAGCCAGACCGAACCCCAGGAACTAACTAACCGTAGAACCCAAGCAGAGGATGACCACCATCGTCCACGATCAGCGCACCAACCCATCCTCCCTGCCGGTTATGTGCGGTCTGAATTGAGCCGGGAGACTCGGCCGCGGGAGAGGTCTCGACGATATCCTCGAATGCCTCGCACGGGCATGGTCTCACCGCAGAGTGCCTGGTCCGGCCCGGAACACTCCCGACGGCCGATAGGTCGGGGGCACTGGATTGTTAGGTGACGGGACCTGCTCAGCGGCCGCTTGCCACGGTGGGCATCGAGAACACGTGGAGTGTGATCCACTGTCCAGCCCCCGCCCGACACTTCTTCGCCTTCGTGTTGGTGTTGCAATCAGGACCGCCACTGCCGTCATCCGGCTGGTCCGTGCCACCTGTTACGTCTGAATGGCTGTCGTAGATGATGCCCAACTGCTGCGCATCGTGACCACCAGGGATTGTGAACTGGCCGAGCGTGCCGGACGCATCATTCATGCAGGTGGCTCCGCCGTCATGTTGTTGGCCCAGGATGTGTCCGACCTCTTGGCACAACACGTGCTTCCAGATGTTGTCGGTGCCGTTGCCGTTGTCGTAGTTGGCGTACGCAGTGTTGAGCGTGACCTTGCCCTCGACGATATGACCACTGGAATCGAGCTTGATCTGAGCCAACCCGATCCAGTTCACATTCCCACGCTTCGCCACAACCTTGATATCACCATTACCTGACGAACCTGCGTAGGTCGGCTGAATGTCTGAATTCTGCGCTGCCCAGTCGGCAACAACGTCGCCGACGCTGGCGAGACTGGTCGCACCCGTGACCGTAGGGGTCAGGTTGTCGTCGGGGAAGTGATAGCCGTTCCAGCTGTGTGTTGCCAAAGCCGCAGACGACACCACCAACACGAATGCGGCTGACACGACTGCGACAACTCTGAGTCTCGAAATCATTGAAAACCCCCATACTCGACGCCGAAATGTCCCCGGCCTTGGACATCTTCCTTCCTAGCACGGTGGGTCGCGACGCCCCGGTGCCTGTAATCGGAACCAGCAGCCCCGAATCATCTCTCGGAGCACGGCATTTAGAAAGCCCTCATGAGCTGAACATCCCCACTTGTCAACCGCCCATATGGGGCGGGGTGATCCGCTCGGAATCGGCTGGCTGGGCCGCAAAATACTGCCGGTTGTCTCTCGGTTCGCCTTCGGCGGAATAGTTCCAGGGGTCCCCTCTCGTCCGAGGTGATAGGAGTTCACTGGAGGTTTTCTGGCAGTTTCTTTTCTGTTTCTTTTTGCTTGATACACCTACTGGGAGACCGGAGATTCCGGGCAGAAAGGTGCGATACATGAAGAAGCGATTCAGGCATGTACTGGTTATCTCGGCATTCGTGGTCGGGGGAATGGTCGCCACTCAGGGGGCGGCGTTGGCCGATCCGGGGGTTGGGCCTAACGGTGAGTTCTTGTGTCCGGCGGTCGGTGACGGCGTCGCCAACGCCGATACGCATAACGGAGAAAACGGTGTTTCGGTGATCGGTCCGATTGCCTCAGGTCATTACTCGTTCAAGCCGGGTAACAACCAGGCGGGTGTCAACGCCAACGGGATGGCCATCAACCCGAATGGTCCAGGTGACTCGGCGGGTCCCGGTGGAGGCAACTCCGACTGGTCCCCGATCTGGCCTGAAGGAGGCAACGGCTAGCCAACGAGTAGAGACAACACGAAGAATCGAGAACTACAGGGACCCCTGCTCCGGCGGGGGTCCCTCCACGTTCACCCGCACATAGCGGCACATATTGAGTGGGGTCTCGAAGAGACCTGGTTGGTTCCTGAGACCCTCCATTTCGTAGCGATTCAGGCGCGCTTTGTTCGCTCGAGATGTCGCAGGCGATTGATGTGCGCGAACCGAAAGCAGCGTCCGTGTACCCACTCCTATCTCGTTCCCCTATCTTCCTCATTGGGATCAGAAGAAGACACCAGGAGATAACGCGTGCAACAGCGTCTGACCGAGGCCATCGGCCGAATTGCTGAGTTTCGGGACGTCACGCCTGGAGAGATCGCTTGGGAACCGCTCTCGGGTATGACCAACGTGACTTGTCTAGTCCGCTTTCGCGGTGTTGAGCTGGTGGTTCGGTTCCCCGGAGAGGGGACTGAGAGATTCATCGACCGTGGGGCTGAGGTGACGAACTCGCGGTCCGCGCACCTGGCAGGACTCACCAACGAGATCACTCTGTTCGATCCGGCTGATTCCGTCCTCATTTCGGCGATGGCCCCGAACGCCCGTCCACACACAGCTGCGAGCCGCCATGACCCGTCAATTCTGCTGGCGGTCACCGGCCTCCTCAAACGCACCCACCAAGAGCTCGCTTTCGCCAATGACTTCAATCCCTTCGGACTATTGGCAACGTTCAACTCGATGGCTCACGAGGCAGGCCATCGCTGCTCGGCCGATCTTGCCAAGGCTGCAGCAGCAATTGCCAAGCTTCGTCCGGTCCTGGAGTCACCGGCTGTGGCACGCGTGGCTTGCCACAACGACCCGGTTCCAGAGAATTTCCTCGAAACCGAGGGCGGGCTGCTATTGATCGACTGGGAGTACTCGGGACGCAATGATCCCGCATGGGATCTGGCCAGCCTTTGCCTCGAGTGGGACCTCACGGCTGGACAGGAACTCGAGGTGCTAGCCGCCTACGCAAGCGATGACGAACCCTTCCGTTGGCGAGTCACCACATATCGGCCGGTAGCGGATCTTGTGTGGTCCGTCTGGGCCATCGTCCAGACCACCCGAGGACGGAGCGAATTCGCCGAGTACGGCGAGGCTCGTTTGAACCGGTGCTTGCAAGCGATCTCGTCTCCCGAGTTCAATCTCAGCGTTCGAGAATTGCGCACCTGGTACGGAGCGTGACCAGCACCCACCCGAGCCACATCATCCCTCCCAGCCGGTCTGGCGGCGATCAGCTCGCGGCTACGACCGCATCCGCGTAACGAGAAGAACCCCCACAGAATAAGGAGCGCCAAACTCGCTATGGCAGTGCTCATCCATTCCGTCATCCTGATGTTTCTTCCCCTTGCGTTTCGGGCTCCCACCCGACTCAACTCTTACTCGTCGGAACTCGAGGGCTTCCGGGCCGAGACGATCATCGATTCACCGATTTCTGCCCGTCGAACGGCTGCGCGGCGTAGCTCCTCGTGTATGGAGCCGTCCGCGATGGAATTACGAATACGTTCGTTCGTCGATTCGATCTCGGTCTTGGACAGGAGCGAGAAGATGGAATCTCCGTTTCGGAACTCGACTTCGAGGGCCAGAGAAGGGTCCTCGTAATAGCGCTCTTGAAATATCCGTCCCGATGTCACCGTCCGTCCGATGTCGTGATAGCCGAAGAACACGAGCCTGGAAACAAGCTCTTCAATCGGCACATAACGAGCCTGCAGCGTTCGTACAGCGTGCTCATCTAGGTACGTGTAATGCCAGTACGCACCTGACCCCGGCTCAAGTTGCTCCTGAGTGCATGTGTTGAGCGTCAGCACTCCTCCCGGCGCCAGGACCCTGTGGCTTTCCCTGATGAATAGATCTAGGTTCGGAAAGGCGGAATCCTGATCCAGGTGATGAAGCACCTGATTGACCATGTAGGCATGGAAGTACTCATCGGGAAAAGGAAGCGCGAGGATGCTCCCGTTGTGCAGGTGAACGTTGGCTGCGTCCACCGCTCGCTTCAACGCTCGCTGATATCCCGCCTCCGAAGCCTCCACTCCGTATATCTCCATGACATAGAGTCTGAAGTGCGCGGCATAAGCTCCAGTACCGAAGCCGCCGTCGAGGATCCGTTGCTGATCCAGCGGGGTGCCAGTTTGCGAGAGAATCCGCAGGATTTCCTTCAGGCCGTTGGGCTGACGTAGGCGATCGTAAGCCGAATAGACGCCACCCGAGTAGTCGTGCCAGGGTCCGCTCGTAGATTCACTCATGCGTGTTCAACCAACCTCGCTCTCACTATAGGAACGGGCCCGCAGGGGAAGGTTTGGTGCCTGTCCCGCACATCTAACAATCTGAGGGTCCCGTGAGGTGCTGTTTGTTGGTGCCGGTTATGGGTGCTGGTGCAACGCATCTGATAGGTTCCAACACAGCTCTGGGAAGTCACATGAATCCGTCAAGTGAAATCGAGGCAGTTGTCAGAAGGTTTCTTGCTGCACGGGCTGCTGTCGATGTCCAAACCATGCGGAATCTTCATTCAAGGTCCGACTACGTACGTCTGATCGGGAGCGACGAACCCGACTGGAACCAAGGCCACGAAGAAGCGGTAGGGGTCTGGAGAGGCCAGGACAACGAGTTTCTCCAGGTGGCCGACCGGACCATTCGACGATTGGAGGCATTCGAGAACGGCGACACGGGTTGGGCTGCGGTGGAACAGGAAACCACACTCGTGACCGGACAGACATTCGTCTTTCGAATCACGATGGTCTTCGTGCTTGAAGACTCGGTGTGGAAAGTCGCCCAGCTTCACTTCTCGATACCGGTGCCCGATCAGGAGGTGCTCGAGGTGAATCTCACAAAGACACTGTCCAACTTGCTCACCTCAATCGACAATGAAGCTGACTCGCTGAACCGTGATCAGACGCCCATAGGGACTCTCACCTTCCTCTTCACCGACCTCGTAGGCTCGACCTCCCTTTCACGAGAGCTAGGCGATAGTGCATGGGTGGACCTCATCGCCTCACACTTCGGAGCGGTCCAGAGTGTCGTCGAACGCGAGGGTGGCAGGGTCGTCAAGACAGCTGGAGACGGCGGGATGTATGCCTTCGCTTCCGCTGCGTCCGCGCTGGCTGCGGCCGTCAGTATCCAACGATCCGTTACCTCATCACCGGACGATGGTCTCGTGTTGCGTGCGGGGATTCACACCGGGGATGTGGTTCAGACCGGAGACGACTACATCGGTCTTACCGTAAACAAAGCCGCCCGTGTCGCAGCGGCAGCTTCGGGGGACCAAATACTCGTATCGTCCACCACCGCCGACATGGTCAACACCACCGAGTTCACATTCGGCGACCCAATCGCAGCTGAACTCAAGGGACTCGGCGGGACGCACATACTCCTACCGCTGAAATGGGAGGAATACTCGGTCCGAGGCCCAGAAAGGACCAACCGCACATAAGGCACATATTCATCGGTCACTTTGGGGCCGGCGCTCCGTAATTGCTTGCTGCTTCCGGCACATGCAAGAGACCCTTGTAGCCTCGCCGGGTGCACCGTCTCACACTTCTACTCACTCTTGCCCTCGTCGTCGCCGCCTGCCAGGGCGGAGAGGCCGAGCCGGTGACGTCGGTCGCCACCAGCTCGACGACTACGACCGTGGCCCCGACGACCACCACGACATCAACCACGACGACCACCCTCCCCCCGACGCCGACCACCATCCCCGCCCAACCGGCGTTGGATGCCTCCGCTCCGAGAGCCGACTCGGTGATCCCGACCGCCTCCAAGGGTGCAGCCGTCATCGCCAGAGGTGGCGCCGATCTCTACCGGGATCTCGATTCCGCGCCGTACGTCAGGGCGCATGAAGGCCTGCTGTTCCCGGTCGTCGGCCGGGACGGCGAGTGGCTGGAACTCCTCGACCACTGCGACGATCCCGGATGGGTCCGCTTCGATGAGGTCGCCTTCACCCCCGTCCAAACCGCGCCCCTGAAACCGGGGATGGCGTTCTCTGATGCCGTCATTCTCGTCGATCCCGGCCACGGCGGACCAAACATCGGTGCGGTCGGGCCGACCGGCCTCATCGAGAAGGAGGTCAACCTCGACATTGCCCGCCGCACCCGCGACCTGTTGAGTGCGCCCCACACCGTGGACTGGGAGACCGGTGAGATCCTCGACGGATCGGCAATCCCACCCGCCAGCCGGGTGTGGCTGACGCGGCCGGAGGGACCGGCAGGAGCCGATATCGAAGCGGGGCTCACGTTCCGGACCACCATCGCCGACAGCCTCAACGCCCACGCCCTCGTCTCGATTCACAACAACGCCGCCCCCGACGGTCCCTACGACGGGCCGGGTAGCGAGGTGTACCACCAGGTGGCGAGCTCCGAGTCGAAACGCCTCAGCGGACTGATCGTCGAGGAGATGCGTCGGGGCTTCTCTGCCTTCGAAGCCGATTGGGTGGGCGACGACGACGCCGGAGCCAAGATCCGGGTGGGTGAGAACGGCGTGGACATCTACGGCATCCTTCGACTCTCGGACGTCCCTGCCGTCATCACTGAGGGCGTGTACATCTCCAACCCATCCGAAGAGGCGCTCCTGGCCACGCCCGAGTTCCGCCAGGCCTACGCAGATGCCGTGTACCGGGCCCTCGTCCGGTTCATCACTACCGACGACGACGGGTCAGGATTCGTCGAGGTCGAGCCGTTCACCGCCGGCGGCCTCAGCTCGGGGGCACCGGTACAGGCATGCACCGTGGCGGCCCAACCGGAGGAGTGACGCGTTCGCCTTCCTGACCAGGGAGTTGGCGCCGTCGCGGTAGCTTCCGGCGTTGTCGAAGGGAGAAAACGTGCCGTTAGCCGAGGATCTTGGCAAGTACGCCGATGTGGCGATTCAGATCGGGGTGGGGCTCAAGCCGGGTGATCGGCTGTTGATCAGTTCGTCAATCGAGGCCCTCGAGTTCACCCGGATCCTGGTCGATCGGGCCTATTCGGCGGGGGCTGTGAATGTCGACGTGTTGTGGAATGACGACGGGGTGGCGCGGGCGCGCTTCGAGCACGGCCCACCGGCGGCCGCCGAGGCCGTGACCAGCGCTTCCCTGGCACGGTTGGCTGCCCTCGAAGCCGGTGATCTGATGCTCTACGTTTCCGCCAACGATCCTGACGCGATGGCAGGCATCGATCCGGAGCATCTTGCCGGGTTCCAACAGATCAACGCCCAAGTTCTCGAACCGCTGTACCGGGCGCAAGGAACGCTGGAGCGGGCATGGTGCATCCTGGCGGCTCCCAGCGGGGCCTGGGCCAGGACCGTGTTCACCGACGCATCGGAGGACGAGGCGGTCGAGCAGTTGTGGGGAGCGATCCTTCGTGCCTGCCGGGCGGACCGGGACGATCCGGTCGCCGAGTGGCGGGCCCATGTGGCCGACCTCAACGCACGCAGCGCCTACCTGACCGGACGCGGCTACACCGGACTGCGGTACGAGGCCCCCGGCACGGATCTGCGACTGGGCCTTCCCGAAGGCGCCCGCTGGATTGGGGGCAACGCCGGCGGCGCGTTCGTGCCGAACCTTCCGACCGAAGAGGTGTTCGCGGCTCCGCATCGCCTCGAAGGCGAGGGTGTCGTGGCTGCGACCAAACCGCTTAGCTTGTACGGGAACTTGATCGATGACTTCTCGTTCGAGGTAAGTGAAGGACGGATCGTGAAGGCCACCGCCGGACGTGGACAGGGGGTCCTCGATCGGCTCCTGGCGACCGACGACGGATCGGTACGGTTCGGTGAGACGGCAATGGTGCCGGTGTCGAGTGCCGTCGCCGCCGAGAACCTCATCTGGAACAACACGCTCTACGACGAGAATGACGGGTGCCACATCGCCATCGGGAGGTCGTACCCGATCTCACTCGAGGGTGGCACCGGCATGTCGAACGATCAACTGCAGGAGGCGGGCCTCAACCAGAGTGCCAACCATGTGGACTTCGTCGTCGGCTCGCCCGAGCTCAACGTCTACGGGCTCCTGGCCGGGGGCAGCGAAGAGCCAATCATCAGCGCCGGCGAGTGGGGCTTCACCGTCTAGGCGAGGCGCCCCGGCTACTCGCTGATCGGGACCTCGGGCGGGGCCGGGCGGGCCTGGTGCAGCTCGGCGCGGCGGTCGCGAACTCGCTCGAGCAGATTCACCAGCAGCGTCTCGATGTGCTCGTAGCTGGACTCGGCGACGTCCTCGGCTTCGAGACGGATCCGGCGTGACTCGACCTCGGCGTTGCGGACCAGGATGTTGGCCTCTTCAACGGCTTCGGACATCACCTGGGTCTCGCTCACCATCCGGGCGCCGGTTTCCTTGGCGCGGCGCATGATCTCGACCGCCTGCTCATTGGTCTGGGAGATGAAGGCTTCCCGTTCCCGCACCATCCAGCGGGCCGTCTTCAGCTCCTCGGGCATCCGCTCACGGAGATCGCGCAATCGATCTCCGAAGTCGTCCCGGTCAATGCTGGCGTTGCCGGACAGTGGCATGCCGCGAGCCTGCTCGACGGTCAGGATGAGCTCTTCGACCATGTCCTGCAGTTCACCGACAGTGCTCGGCGCTTCTTCGGGGTCTGCGATGCCGTCGAAATCGAAGTCGTCGGTCATTGAAATCGCTCCTTCAGTGCTGCGGCAACTACCGGTGACACGAGCCCGTCGAGGGAGCCACGGAACCGGCCAACTTCTTTAACAAGGGAAGACGATAGATACGCATGGTTGGGACTCGTGGGAAGGAACACCGTCTGCACGCCGGTGAGATGGTGATTCATCTGGGCCATCTGGAGCTCGTACTCGAAATCCGAAACTGCCCGCAGCCCCTTCACGATCACATCGGCGTTGTTCTCTTCGGCGAAATCGACGAGCAGGCCAGCGAAATCGTCCACCTCGGTGTTGTCCCAATCGGCGCAGATCTCCTCAAGCAGCTGCTTGCGTTCCTCGGCGGTGAACAGCGGCGTCTTCGACGGGTTGGTGACGACGGCGATGAGGACGCGATCGAACACTTCAACCGCCCTCGAGATGACGTCGACGTGACCGAGCGTGGGGGGATCGAAGCTCCCTGGGACAACGGCAACGGTCACGATTCATCCTTCTGGTAGATCCACAACTGGGTGGTGCCGTAGCGACGGTCGTCGATCCGGTGGGTTCCGGTCGGCGCGTCCGGGGCACTCTCACCGGCTTGTCGATGCAGCACCATGGTTCCTCCGTTCGCCATTAGGGCGGCCGCGCCCTCCAGCACCTCGCCGACCAACGCTAGCGACAGCCGGTATGGGGGGTCAACGAACACGAGATCGAACGAGTCGACGGCGGCGGCCAGGAAGGCTCCGACATCGCCCGCAACCACCCGGCCATCGAACCCGAGCGCCTCCAGGTTGGCCTTCAGCGTTGTCAGCGCAGCTCTTCCCTTCTCCACGAACGTGACCGAGGCCGCTCCCCTGCTGAGCGACTCAATGCCGAGCGCCCCCGACCCGGCATAGAGGTCGAGGACCCGGGCATCGACCACCCTTGCCCCGAGAGATGAGAAGAGCGCTTCTTTGACCCGGTCCATCATCGGGCGAGTGTCCAGACCCGGTGGACCCTGCAGGCGGCGCCCTCCGGCCGACCCGGCGATGACCCTCATGAGTCGAACAACCAGGCGGCATCGTCTCCGATGAGGGCCCGGATCTCGGTCGCAATGTCGGGATGATCCGCCAGACCATGGTCGGCGGCCACCAATGCGAACGCCTCGCGGCGGGCATCGATGAGCAGTTGGGTGTCACGCAAGATGTCGGCGATCCGGAGGTCGGCTGCCCCTGCCTGGCGGGCACCAAATACGGTCCCCGTTCCCCTGATCCGAAGATCCTCCTCGGCGAGCACGAATCCGTCGTCTGAAGCCACCATCGCCGCCAGGCGCTCCTCACCTTCGGGCGTGGTGGGATCGGCCACCAGGTAGCAGTAGTTGGGACCGACACCGCGACTGAGTCGCCCGCGAAGCTGGTGGAGCTGGGAGAGGCCGAATC
Source organism: uncultured Gammaproteobacteria bacterium (assembly GCA_964195905.1). Classification (GTDB taxonomy): domain Bacteria; phylum Actinomycetota; class Acidimicrobiia; order Spongiisociales; family SHLN01; genus SHLN01. Next base: position 1,854 of record CAXMQV010000118.1, on the reverse strand, counting down.
GATCGGCGTCCTCGATAACCATGACGGTGGAATGAGGGATGTCGATCCCGACTTCGATGACGGTGGTGGCGACCAGCACATCGAGCTGACGGTCCCGGAAGGTTGCCATCGTCGAGGCCTTGTCGGCGGGGACCATCTGACCGTGGAGCAATCCGACCCGCAGCTCGGGCAGCAGGTGCGCTAAACGCTTGTGCTCGGCCGTCGCCGACGCCGCCTCAATCTTCGGGCTGTCCTCGACGAGCGGGCACACGACAAAGGCCTGGTTGCCGGCGGCCGCTTCGGCACGAATGCGTGCCAGCCACTGCTCCTCGCCGGCCGGCGTCCTGGTGAGGGCGACGGTCTCAACCTCGGGTCGACCGGGGGGCATCTCATCGCGGCCGATGGAGCTGACATCGAGGTCGCCGTAAAGGGTCATCGACAGGGTGCGCGGGATGGGCGTGGCGGTCATGATCAACAGGTCGGGTTCCGCCTCGGCGCCTTTCTCGCGCAACTCAACCCGTTGATGCACGCCGAACCGGTGCTGCTCATCGACCACGGCCACCCCGAGATGGTGAAAATGCAGGCCCTCCTGGATGAGGGCGTGGGTTCCAATGACAATGTCGACAGACCCGTCGGCGATCTCGCCGATCAGTTCGGCCCGGGTGATGGAGTCCCGGTAGTTGACCTCGGCGTTTGAGCCGGTGAGCAGGGCGATCCGCACCGGCCGTTCGTACTCGGTCTGGGTAAACAGGCTGTCCATGCCGAGGGCTTCGAGCGGGGGTGCCATCCCGGCACCGGCCAGGAGGCCGCCGATACTCAGAAAGTGCTGGACCGCCAACACCTCGGTCGGAGCCATCACGGTCCCCTGGTAGCCCCCGTCGACGGCGGTGAGCATGGCCGCCACCGCCACCACGGTCTTGCCGGATCCCACGTCGCCGAGCAGGAGCCGGTGCATCGGGTGGGGCCGTGACATGTCGGCCTGGACCTCATCGATGACTCGCTGCTGGGCGGCGGTGAGCGGGAACGGAAGACCCTTGACGAGCTCGGCCATGAGCCCATCGGATGCCCGGACGTGAGGAATCCCGATCGCTTCGTCGATTTGCTTGCGCTTCCGGAGCGCCAGTGCCACCTCCAACCGGAACAGCTCGTCGAAGACGAGCCGATCGCGGGCCGGGACGACATCCTCCATCCGCTCGGGGAAGTGGACCGCCGCCAGCGCCGCCGACCGGTCCATCAATGAGAGCCGCTCACGCATCTCGGCAGGAATCGGATCGGTTACCGGCAACGACCGCTGCACGGCGTTGTGGATGCCGCGCCGCAAATAGCCGGGACCCACTCCCTTCACTCCGGGATGAACGGGCACCACCCGGCCGGTCACGAGTGACTCCCCCGGCCGATCGAGCACGTCGGCTTCCGGGCTCTTCATCTCCAACCGACCCTTCTTGCGTTCGATCTTGCCAGACAGGGCCACCTGGGTCCCCTCCGACAGCTGCTGCACGCGGAACTTCTGGTTGAACCAGGTGACGAACAGAAACGTCTCGCCATCGGAAACGACGGCGTTGATGATGGCGAGGTTCTTTCTGATCCGGCGCATGTCGATGGATTGGACGGTGCCAACCACCGTGACCTCCTCCCCCAGGGGCACGTCGCTGATGGCGGCGGTGGTTGAGCGATCGATGTAGCGGCGAGGCACATGAAACAGGAGGTCGGTGACCGACTCGATGCCGGCCGTGTTTAGCGAAGAGGCCCGCTTGCCGGTGAGAAGCTTGACCCGGGAAACGGGGATGGTCGAGAGGTATGCGAGGCTTCGCTCGCCGTCGGCGGCGCTCACTCGACGCTGACGAGGTACGGGTAGAGCGGCTGGCCGCCGTCGAC
>CAXMQV010000117.1:0-9130 GCA_964195905.1 uncultured Gammaproteobacteria bacterium | reverse complement strand
GCGACCGCGATCTCTCGTGACGCAGCCAGCGCCATGATCTGGGCGCAGGTGGGCACCAGGCCGGGGAAGAAGTCTCCTGCGGCGCCGTCAATCGGAAACACGTGGAGTTGGCCGACATAGGTGGATCCGAACACGATCGGTGCACTGATCGCAGCATCAAACTGGAGGCTGTCGTGCGGGTCACGGGGGGCAGGTTGTGCGTTTGCCCCGAGTCGGTGAGCAAGAATCTCCTGGCCCAGCCCGAGCACCATGACTTCGCAGTTCACGAGCTCGGATAGTCGCTCGGCGATCTGGGCCGGGCTGCCGCCGCCGAGGGCAACGTTCATGAGCTCCTGCTCTCGATCGTTCTTGCGGTGGAGCCCGCCGAGCAACATGGAGTCCCGACTCTGGTAGACGTCGGCGATCAGGTCATCGAACGACACCGTGGCCGGAAGCGCCAGTATCGGAAAGCTGCGCCGATTGGCGACTTCGAGGGCGGCGGGGTCGATCTCGGTTATGTAGGGACCGAGCTTGACGCCGAACCCTCCGAGCCCGCGATCGGCGAAAGTCTCGACAAGCCCGGCCAGGTCGGTGCTGGCGCCGAGCAGCGAGTAACCGACCGTGATCAGCAATTCGCCCTGTTTGACCCAAGGAAGGATGTCCGGATTCTCCATGACGTTCACCGAGGAAACGACCCGGTCGACCCCCGCCCCGCCGGCCAATACCCGGGTCCCCTCGAAGTTCGAGGCCTCGAGAACCTCCCGCAGCGTGAGCGGACTGGCCTGGTAAGAATATGACAACGAATCGCCGGGACCCATGGCAAGAAATGCTAGTGAGTTCGGCACCCGAAGTCCCTATGTTGTTGCCAGCGGCCATTCGCCCGCCGCACGGAGGCAGTCCATGATTTCTCGCGTTGAGATTCATCCTGGTCGCTATCACGACTCCGTTCGACTGATGCAGGCCAGCAAGGCTCTCCAGGACGTGGCAGGCGTCACCGACGCCCTCGTCGCCATGGCGACCGAGCTCAACCTGAGCTTGCTGGCAGATATGGACTTCGACATGGAAGCGGCGGCCGGGGCGGGATCGAACGATCTGCTGCTGGCGGTGCGCGCCGAGAGCGAAGACGCTATCGACGCCGCCCACGCAGTTCTCGATGATGCCCTCACCCACAAGGCCGCGCCCTCCGATGGGCTAGACGCCCCGGCTCCCAAGACCGCAGGCTCGGCGGCGAAGGTGAACGGAGCCAACATCGTTCTACTGTCGGTCCCCGGCGAACATGCCTTCGTCGAGGCAATGGAGGCCCTCGAGGGCGGCCGTCACGTCATGATCTTCAGCGATAACGTCCCGGTGTCCCAGGAGATTGTCCTCAAGAACTACGGTGCCGAACACGGCCTGTTGGTGATGGGCCCCGACTGCGGTACCGCCATCGTCAACGGCCTCGGCCTCGGTTTCGCCAACGCCATGCAGTCCGGAACGGTTGGGATGGTGGCGGCCTCCGGGACCGGCATCCAGCAGATGTGCTGTCTGCTCGACGACGCCGGGGTCGGTGTCCGCCATGCCCTAGGAACCGGCAGCCATGACCTGTCCGAGGAGGTCGGCGCCATATCGACACTGCAGGCGCTGGCTGCCCTCGACGCCGATCCGGCCATTGAAGTCATTGTTGTTATCTCGAAACCGCCGGCCGCCCCGGTGGCTGCCGCGGTGCGGGCGGCCGCCGCCGAATGCAGCAAACCGGTTGTCATCACCTTCATGGGTGAGGCCACTCTGGAAGCGGGGGCCGGAGAGGTCCTGGCCGAACTGGGCATGGCCCAGCCGACGTACGCGTCGTGGAGCGTCGATCAGGAGTCCCATCGCCCCGGATATGTTCGCGGGCTGTTTTCGGGGGGCACGCTGCGTGACGAGTCGCGCTTCGTGGCCGCCCCGCGCCTGGGCGAGATCGGAAAGAAGGAGCACGACCCCGGCCATACGTTCGTTGACTACGGGGACGACGAGTACACCCAGGGCCGCGCCCACCCGATGATCGATCAGACAGTGCGGATCGATCGGCTCGACGAAGCCGCCGCCGATGAATCGGTAGGCGTCATCCTGATGGATGTCGTGCTCGGATACGGCGCCAATGCCGATCCGGCCACCGAACTGGCACCGGAGATCAACAAGGCGGTTGAGGCCGGAGTGGCGGTTGTCGTGTCGTTGTCGGGCACGAAGGGCGATCCACAGAACCGCGACGCCCAGGCCCGCATGCTTCACGAGGCGGGTGCGTCGGTCTGGCTGTCGAACGCGGCTGCGTCAATGGAAGCTGCCCGCCTTTTCGCGGTGGGAGGTTCGACATGAGCCACCTCAGCAATCTTCTCGATACCGATCCGGTGGTCGCGACAGCCGGCGCCGACATGCTGGCCGACTCCATTGAGCAACAAGGCTCGGCAGTGTCCCGGGCCGATTGGCAACCACCCGTCCCCGGCGCGGCAACCTCCCTGGCCACGTTGGCGGCCGACGGGCGGATGGCCGATGCCAATGCCACGGCCATCGGGCGGATGCTGGCGGTCCGTCCCCAGTTCGTCGACGTGACTGTGGCCCGGGATGTCTTTGCAGACATGACGGATCGCACGTTCTTCCATGCCGGGCCGCCGCTCACCTGGGATCGGGCCTCGGGCCCCATGCGCGGCGCCATCATCGGAGCCATGCTCTATGAAGGATTGGCCGAGGACCCCGATGACGCTGCCGCTAAGGCCGCCGGGGGCGAGATCGAACTGTCGCCATGCCATCACCACGGGGCCGTTGGCCCGATGGCCGGAGTCACCTCGCCGTCCATGCCGGTGGCGGTCGTTGCCGACGCCGCCGGAGACGGTGTCTCATACTCAACACTGAATGAGGGCCTCGGAAAGGTGCTGCGCTACGGCGCCTTCGGTCCGGAGGTCATCGAGCGGCTCCGCTGGATGGACCGGGTGCTCGGTCCGGTGCTCGGAGCGGTCCTCCGCCACCGGGGACCGGTCGATCTCCAGTCCCTCATCGCCCAGGCGCTGCAGATGGGCGACGATGGCCACAACCGCAATCGGGCGGTCACCTCGTTGTTCCTGCGCGAGATCGGCGGCTCGCTCGTCGACGGGGCCGAGGCGCCGCCCGACCAGCGGAGCGAGGTGTTCGAGTTCATCAACGGCAACGACCATTTCATGCTCAACCTGGTGATGGCCGCCGGCAAGCTTGGCTCGGATGCCGCCGCCGGGGTTCCTGCCTCCAGTCTGGTCACGGTGATGGCCCGCAATGGCACCGACTTCGGCATCCGCCTGTCGGGCACCGGTGAGCAGTGGTTCATTGCCCCGGCTCCACCGGTCGATGGCCTTTACCTCGGTTCCTTCACCGAGGAGGATGCCAGCCCCGACATCGGCGACTCAACCATCACCGAAACCGTCGGTCTCGGCGGATTCGCCATGGCAGCTGCCCCAGCCATTGTCGGCTTCGTCGGCGGAACCGCCGCCGGGGCGGTACGCCGGACCCAGGCGATGTACGAGATCTCCATGGCCGAACACCCCGCCTACCAGATTCCGATGCTCGAATTCCGGGGCACCCCGACCGGTATCGACGCAGCCCGGGTGGTGCGGACCGGAGTCCTGCCGCAGATCAATACCGGGGTAGCCGGCAAGGTTCCCGGGACCGGGATGGTGGGCGCCGGCCTGGTCGAGGCACCCATTGAGTGCTTTGTCGATGGAATCAACGCCCTGGCGGCAACAATTGTCTAATCACGCGCAGATAAGGAGTGAACAGGAATGTCGGTAGATCTAGAGAAGATCCTGCGGCCGGTGGATTCACCGATGGCCCCGTATGAACCGAAGTACATGATGCTCGCCAGCGGCGACGCGGTAGTGGTTCGTCAGGTGTTCCGGGACGAGATCCCCGACCTGCTCAAGCATGTGGAACCACTCATCCACGTTGAGCGGGACTACTACGACGTCGTCGCAGCCCGCGTGTACGCCGAGCTCATCGGCTACTACACGCACCGGTTCCAGGACCAGTACGTGCTCGCCTTGCAGGTCGACGGAGAGCTCGCCGCCATCGTCAACGGCCGCCAGGTGACTCCGAAGCTTGGCTTGTCGCTCCACACGCTCGCTCTTCGGCGCGGACTGCGCATCGGGGCCCATGGCTTCGCAGCCAAGATGGAGTACCACATCGACGCCCTCGGCCACGACGAAGTACTTGTCGTTGCCGAATCGCCCATCGGCTTTCGGCGTTGGATGATCGAGTACAAGCTCGAGAAGCGCTTCGACACCCCTCACGAGCTGGGCGGAGTGCCCTCGTGGGCGCTCACCCGGGAGCTGTTCGACAAGGCCCGGTCTTCGCTCGTCGTCGGCCGCCGGCCGGTCCCGCCCGACCTCCTCGAAAAGGCGATGGAGCAGATCCTTCCGCCCTCGGACCCACCGACACCACCCCTCGACCCGCTGGCGGCCACCAGGGCCATGTACGACCCGACCGCGACCGCCCTCATCCAGCAACGCTGGGCGATGGAGAAGGGAGCTCAGGATGCGTGACGTCTACGTAGCCGGGATCGGGATCACCACCTTCACCCGCCTCGAGTTTCCGCTCGTAGAGATCGCGGCATATGCCTCGATGATGGCGCTCAAAGACGCCGGTGTCACCGAGGTCGATCAGCTCTATGTGGCCAACATGGGTGCCCCCCGGATCAATCATCAGACGGCGCTTGGAAGCGCAGTGGCAGACAGCTTGAGCCTGCTGCCGGCCGGTGCCGCCGCCATCGAGAACGGCCCCGCCTCGGGAGCCGCTGCCATCAAGGCCGGTTTTCAGGCGGTCGCTTCCGGGATGGATGATGTCGTCCTGGTGGCCGGAGTCGAGCGGATGCGCGAGGTGAACAACCTCGAAGCAACCGACTTTGTCGCCACCCTGACCCATCCGCTCGCCGAGTACATCTACGGGGTGACCCTGCCGGCTCATGCGGCCATGTTCACCCGCCTGTACATGGAGAAGTACGGCCTCACCGAGCGCCATCTCGCCATGGTCGGCGTCAAGAATCAGAATGCGGCTCTCAACAACGAGTGGGCGCATCTTCAGCAGGAGATATCGATGGAAGGCATCCTCGATTCCCCTGAGGCAATGACCAACAATCCGTACGTTGCCGAGCCGCTGCGATTCTTCGATGCCTGTCCTGTCTCAGACGGTGGGGCCGCCATCATTCTTGTTTCGAAGGAGAAAGCCCAGGAGCTCGGGCGGCCCATGATCAGGCTGTCCGGGATCGGCCAGGCCACCGACACTCATGCGGTATTCGAACGGGAGGAACCGACCGATCTGCTGGCCGTTCGCAAAGCGGCCAAGGACGCCTTCGCCATGGCCGGCCTAACGCCAGAAGATGTCGATGTGGCAGAACTCCACGACGCCTTCACCATTCTCGAGATCGTCGAAAGCGAAGAGGTCGGGTTCTTCCCGAAAGGCGAAGGTCACCTGGCCCTGGAAAAAGGCGAAACCGCTCTAGGCGGGAAGATCCCCATCAACGTGGGAGGTGGGCTCAAGGGCCGTGGCCACCCGGTGGGGGCGACCGGCGTCGCCCAGGCCTGGGAGATCGTCACTCAGTTACGCGGCGACGGCGGCAAGCGCCAGGTGGAGGGCGCAAGAGTCGGTCTGACCCTCAACTTCGGCGGATTCGGAAACAATGTTGTATGTCTCACCTTTGTGAGGGAGGACTGATGGCCCGGGAGATCTATGCCTACAAGTGCCGACTGTGCGGGACGATGCACTATCCGTTCCGCATGGTGTGCAAGGGCTGCAAGCAGAACGATTTCTTCGAATTCGATACGGTGGCGCTCCCGAAATCGGGCACGCTGTTGACCTTCACCAAGGTCTATAACCTGCCTGCTCAATACGAGGTAGCTACGCTAGGGCTCGGCATCGTCGAACTGGAGAATGGGATGCGGATGCTGGGTCAGCTAGAGATAGATGAGCCTGAGATCGGCATGGCAGTGAAGGGCTCCGTTGAAGTCGTGCGCAAGGAAACGTACGACGATTTCTACGGGATGGTTTTCACAGCCGCATGACCGGAACACGACACCCTGCAACGATCGAACGACGAGGAGGAACCGCCAATCCCTCCCGTCGGCGCCCGATGCGGGCCGAATCGAGGATAGGAAACGAGAAAGCCACCCTCTTGGGGGTGGCTTTTCCCATGGGAGAGGATGGTTAATGGAACTGACAATGCAGAAGAAGGTCGTGCTGGGACTACAGCACACCATCGCCATGTTTGGAGCGACAGTGCTTGTGCCACTGTTGACGGGGCTCAATCCGTCTGTCGCCCTCCTGGCGGCCGGCGTCGGGACCCTGATGTTCCACCTGGTAACCAAACAGATGGTGCCGGTTTTCCTCGGCTCGTCGTTCGCGTTCATCAGCGTGATCGTGACGAGCACCGAGCGCGGCTATTCGTGGGCGTCGATCGGTGCAGGCATCATGGGGGCGGGCGTCATCTACCTTGCGATGTCTATCGTCGTCACCTTCGTGGGCCACGATGTGATCCGGCGGATCTTCCCGCCGATCGTCACCGGCCCGGTTATCGCCGTCATCGGAATCGGCCTGGCGCCGGTTGCGATCAGTATGGCATCGGGCGAATGGTGGCTGGCCATCGTGACCCTGGTAGCCACTCTCGGCGCCGCCATTTACTTCAGGGGACTCTTCCAGATGCTCCCCATCCTGACCGGTGCCATCGTCGGTTACTTTGCAGCCGTCATCTTCTGGGGTGACTTCTCGTTCTCAGCGGTTGGCGATGCCGATTGGATCGGCTGGCCCGAAATGACCTGGGGCCTGGGCGACATCTCGTGGGCACCGATCGCATTGATCGCGCCGATCGCGTTTGTAACCATGATCGAGCACGTCGGCGACATCCTCGCCAACGGGCGGGTCGTTGGTAAGGATTTCTTCGATGAGCCCGGTTTGCACAGGACTCTGCTCGGCGACGGTATCGCCACGCTGTTTGCCGGCGCCATCGGTGGCCCACCGAACACGACCTACTCGGAGAACACCGGTGTGCTGGCCGTGACCAAGGTGTACGACCCGTTCATCATTCGCATCGGCGCCGTGTTCGCCATTCTGATGGGACTGATTCCGAAGCTGGCCGCCATCCTGCGAACCGTTCCGGTTCCGGTGCTGGGCGGGCTGTCGGTGATCCTGTTCGGCATGATCGCCTCGGTCGGCATGCGGACCCTGGTCGAAGGACAGGTCGACTTCAAGAAGAGTCGCAACATGATCGTGGTAGGCCTCATCCTGGTATTCGGGCTCGGCGTCACTCCGGGTCTGATCAACATCGGCGATGTGCCGGTCTCGGGCCTGGCCCTGGCCGCCGTCATCGGCGTGGTCGCCAACCTGATCCTCCCGATGGACTCCGAAGAGGCCCCGGTGGCAATGCCGTCGGAGCGCAAGTCCTAGCAACGTCTACCGAACTGAAGGGAGCCGGCGAAAGCCGGCTCCCTTCTCGTTGTGATCAGCTCCAGAACCCCTCGTGGGGCTGCGCCGCCTCGTGTTCGAGAGCCGGCCCAATCACCTCGATGCCGTCGGCGGGAGTGAGGAGCCGGCGGCTCCCGACCTGATTGAGTGGTGCCCCAGGGCGGTCGCCGAAGAACTCCAGCAATCCCTCGACCGAGAGGGCGAAGACGATCCGGCCGATGCCGGCCCAGAAGATGGCGCCCGTGCACATGGCACACGGCTCGCAGCTCGAAAATAGGGTGTGATCCGACAGCTCCGATGGCGACCACCGGACGCTGGCGATCCGAACGAGATTGGTCTCGGCATGGGCGGTGACGTCGCGATCAGTGACAACGGTGTTCTCAGCTTCGGCGACCACCACATCGGCCGAATCAACGAGGATGGCACCGAAGGGGTGGTTGCCTTTCTGACGGGCGCTTGCCGAGACCGCGACGGCCCGGCGTAGGAAAGCGAGATCCTGTTCGGTCAATGGCCGCCTTCCGGGTGGTCCATTCAGCCTATCGAAGGGCACTACCGCGGCGAGCGTCCTCGCAACTCAGAGGTCTGGATGCTGTTCGTTCTTGGGCAATGGTTCCAAATGTGGATCGAACCACCCGTCATTCCGCAGGAGCCGCCTCCGACTGAGCCCTCGATGTCTGAAGGGCCGCTAGGTGTCTGGCTGGGACGTGGCGAGGGAACGGGCCATTTCGGCGAAATACCGATGAATCCGATCGAGGTCACCGACGGGATCGGGTCTCCGGACAGCCGCCACCGCGGTATTGTCGGCCGGTCCGGGCCGGCCGGCGAGCGTTACCCCGGTGCTAGCCGGGGACGAGATGGCCTCTGGTGCAGCAGCGGCGGGGCCGCCGGTCGTGAGGCGCGGGCCGGATGGGCGGCGTGAGGCGGCGATCCGGGGAACCTGGGACCGGCTGGTCCGATACCACAGTTCAACGGTCTTCCACAGCCAAGCTCCATCCCCCGCCCACCGGTAGTCGGGCCGGGGGAAGGCGCCGGTTTGGACCCAGACTTCGACCGTTCGTCTGTCAATCATGAGTCGGTCAGCGACGCCGCTCACATCGACGATGTCGGGGAGTACCGCGCTGGGCGGCTTCAAGCCGATCCGGTTGCGCCGCTTCGACCACACCAGCACCGTTCCCCAAAGCCACAAGTCGTGCCGGCCTACCCGCAGGTCGGGCTCGGGGAACGTGGAACGGCGGTACCAACGGGACACGGTGCTCGGGGCTACCCCCAGTCGTTCGGTTATCTCGGCCAAACCGACGAGATCCGGCTTCCCAACTGGTTCCTGCGCCCGCATGTGGACAGCGTAGACGTAGCCGGGAGTCGGCGGGTCGGGATCTAAACGGCTTTCAGCCTGGACCCCGTGACAAACTCGGCAAACTGAGGCACCGGCAGGGGAGCAGCGATGAGATATCCCTGGGCGATATCACAGCCGAGCTCGCCGAGGAAGTCGAGCTGATCCTGCGTCTCCACCCCCTCGGCGACGATCCCCATGTTGAGCGTGTGTCCGAGGCCGATGATTGCCTCGGAGATGGCGGCGTCATCCTGATCCTCGGGAAGCGCGTGAATGAAGGACCGGTCGATCTTGAGGACATCGATGGGGAGACGCTTCAAGTAGCTGAGCGACGAGTAGCCGGTTCCGAAGTCGTCGATCGAGATACGGACCCCCAGATCTCGCAAGCGG
>CAXMQV010000116.1:0-9070 GCA_964195905.1 uncultured Gammaproteobacteria bacterium | reverse complement strand
CGGGCCCAGGTGTCTTTGAGGGGCTCGGGGAGGATGCGGGCATTGGCGGTGGCGGTCATGAAGTTGGCGTCGCCGGACCAGCGGGGGACGATGTGCAAGTGGAAGTGGCCGGGCACCCCCGCTCCCCCGGCCCGGCCCTGGTTGACGCCCAGGTTGTAACCCTGCGGATCGAGGACGGCATCGATTGCCGCCTGCGTGCGGGCCAGGAGGCTCCACACCTCCTGCTGCTCATCGGCGGACAGCTCGCCCGGGGCTCCGACATGACGGTACGGGGCAATGAGGAGATGCCCGCTCGTGTAGGGGTAGAGATTGAGTACCGCATAGGCGGTATCACCCCGCTCGACAATGTAGGTCTCCTCATCGCTCCCCGACGGCAGCTCACAGAACAGGCAGACCCCGGTCTCGACCCCTTGCTGGACCTCGCTCATATAGGCCGAACGCCAGCCGGCCCACAGCACATCCATCATCGGGGCGGAGCGCACAATTCGACGAGGCGGGCGCCGGCATCGGTGACCGGCACGCCCCTTTGCTCGCCTTCGTCGTCGCGGAGCCGGACGCCGACCGTGGAATGCTCGACATCGTCGTCACCCACCACGAGCACCGCCGGGGTCTTAGCCGTGATTGCCCGGCGCACCTTTTCGCCGAGGGTGTCGTCATGATCGTCGACCTCGACGCGGAGACCGAGCGCCGCCAACTCCGCTGCGATCCGGGCGGCGTAATCGTTGTGCCGGTCGGCCACCGGGAGGATGGCGGCCTGGATCGGGGCCAGCCAGCCCGGGAACGCTCCGGCGTAATGCTCGATGAGGATCCCGGCGAACCGCTCGATCGAGCCCATCAGGGCGCGATGGATCATGACCGGCCGTTCTTTCGTGTTATCGGTGCTATTGAACTCGAGCTGGAAGTTCTCGGGCTGGGCGAAGTCGACCTGGATGGTCGAGAGCTGCCACCGTCGCCCGATCGCGTCCCGGACGTGAACGTCGATCTTGGGTCCGTAGAAGGCACCTTCTCCCTCAGCAATCTCATAGGGCAGGTCCGCAACTTCGAGCGAGGCCGCCAGCGCGTCGGTGGCGCGATCCCACAACTCGGGATCGCCGATCGCCTTGTCCGGCCTGGTCGAAAGATCGGCCTCGAATTCGGTGAAGCCGAAATCCCGCAACACCATGAGCGTGAAGTCGAGCAGCCCTTGCAGCTCGTCGGCGAGCTGTGACTCTGTGCAGAAGATGTGGCTGTCATCCTGAGTGAACCCGCGGATGCGAAGCAGCCCGTGCAAGACGCCCGATCGTTCATACCGATACACGGTTCCCAGCTCGTAGAGACGCATCGGAAGCTGGCGATAGCTCCGGGCACTGCTCTGATAGACGAGGATGTGAAAGGGGCAATTCATCGGCTTGACGTAGTAGGCCTGCCCATGATCGAGCTCCATGGCCGGATACATCCCGTCGGCGTAGAAGTCGAGGTGACCCGAGGTCTCCCACAGTTTTGCCTTTGCGACATGCGGAGTTGCGACGATCTCGTAGTCGTGAGCTAGATGGGTATTGCGGCTGTAGTCCTCAATGATCTTGCGAACGAGGGCGCCCTTCGGGTGCCAGATGGCCAGCCCAGAGCCCAGCTCAGGCGGAAATGAAAAGAGGTCGAGAGCCACGCCCAATTTGCGATGGTCGCGCCGGTCGGCTTCCTCGAGTCGCTCGAGATAGGCATCCAGATCCTTCTGCGTCTCCCAGGCGGTTCCGTAGATTCGCTGCAGCTGAGGCTTGTGCTCATCGCCTCGCCAATAGGCGCCGGCGCTCCGCAAGAGCTTGAAGGCCGACAGGAACCCTGTCGATCGGACATGAGGTCCCCGGCACAGATCGACGAAATCGCTATTGCGGTACACGGTGATCACGCCGTCGCCCACCCCCTGGCTGGCCTCTCCGTCGGTGATGATCTCGGTCTTGAACCGCTGATCGACGAACATCTCGAGCCCCTGCTGCCGGTCAATGACTTCCCGCTCGAAGGGCTGGTCCTCGGCCAGGATCTCGTGCATCTTGGTTTCGAGGATCTCGATGTCGTCGGGAGTGAACGGCCGATCGATGTCGAAGTCGTAGTAGAACCCGTCGGCGATCGGCGGACCGATAGCGAACTGGGCGCCCGGGAAGGTAGCCAAAACCGCCTGGGCGAGCACGTGAGCAGAGGAGTGACGAATGACGAACAGGCCCTCTTCCGAATTGGCGGTCACGACCTCAAAGGCCCCTCCGTCGGTCAGCGGCCGGTTCAGGTCGAACTGGGCACCATCGACCTTGGCCACGACCGCGGCCTTTGCGAGGCGCGGCCCAATGCTTGCGGCCACTTCAAGGCCGGTGGTCCCGGTCGGAAATGTGTGAACCGACCCGTCCGGGAACGTGAAATCAATCGAATCTGCCACGGAAAAAGCGCCCCTGTCGTTAGGCTTGAGCCGCCAGGATAGGCCCAAGGGGAGGTACCTCGACGTCATGGAACCAGCGGAGATAGCACGGAAACTCTCCGGTGACGGACGCATCGTCGAAGTCGGTAGCGGCGTCGGACGCCTGTATCGGGTATGGGACGGCACGGAGACAAGCCTCGTAAAGGTGTACAGCAGTGTCTCGGCCGAACGCCGCGAGCACCAGTCATTCGAGAACCTGGCCGATCTGCCCGGACTCCCGACGGTGATCCGCCGGGGGGTTGAAGGTGACCGGCCGTGGGCCATCTTCGCCGAGCCCGGCAAGTGGAATTTCGCGTCGTTGCCGGAGAGCATCTCGCTGGGCCGCAAGGCCGGCAGCATCCTCGCCGCCCTCCACGGCCACGATACCGGCCACCTCAGCAATGTGGCCCACGGCATGGACGCCGAATGGATCAATGCCGACTACCCATCAACGTTCAAGCGGCTCGAGCGGTACCGGGGACGCCTCCACTTGCCGGCAGAGGTGGTGGCCAAGGCCATGGAGATGCCTCCTCCGAAGGCCGGACCACCGGTCCTCATTCACACCGACCCGAACCCAGAGCAGTTCCTCGTGGACGACGACGGCCACGTCACACTCTTTCATTGGGAGTGGGCGACGCTGGGACCGGCCGAGTGGGATTACTCCCGTCTTCTCTGGCTGACAAGACTGCGCGCCGGGCACGAGTCGGCGGCCGGGGTTATCGAGGGATACGGTGACGAGATGGCGGCCGACGAACTGGAGCGATGGGCCGTCTATCACTCCGGCTTGATGCTGAAACAGGCGGTCGAGGCCGCCGACCAGCAGTTGCGGGGCGCAGATTGGCTCGTCGATGAGCTCACAAGGGCCGTCGGCTCTCTGTCATAACCGCTGCCCGCTGCCCGCTTCCCGCCGCCCGCTTCCCGCAAGAACCCCGGTCCGCCAAGGGCATCAATGTTCTGATCTACGAGCGACCGGATTCGGATGCATCCGACGCGCTGTGACGTTTCTGAGCGAGTCGCCGGTAGCGGTCAGCGGGTAGCGGCTCGCGAAACCCAATCTAAATCCGCGAAAATCGTTCTTAGCGGTTCTAGCCTCATCGCATGCTTGAAGCCATTGTTGTTATCACACTTTTTGTAGCGCTCGTCCTCGCTGGAGGTCGGTCGAATAGGCCGATTCAAGCCCCGACCGTCCGTCTGTCCGACCTCACCGACCTGCCGTGCCCGTGGTGCCGGTCCGCAACGAGCGAGTATGACGACTACTGCACGTCGTGCGGCCAGCCGTTTGGAATCTCAAAGCACCGATCGACTCTTTCCCGCTCAAATCCGAGCGACTGGTAGAGGTCGAGCGCCGTCTCATTGGCGGTGTCTACATAGAGCATCCCGGTTAGACAACCAGCCTCCGCCAGGTACCACAACGCCTCTATGACGATGGCGCGGCCGAGACCCCTTCCCTGAAAGGCGGGATGCACGCCGATGACGTGGACCTCGCCTAGCTCCGGACTGTGTCGCTTCGTCCAGCAAAATCCGGCCACCCGGTCCCCCGCCCACCACAGGCGGAATCCTTCCGCCTCGAACCAGTCACGCGACTGGCGCTCGACGACGTCGGCCACCGTCCAGGCTCCGTTTTCGGGATGCCCGTCGAAAGCGGCGTTGTTGGCCGCCAACCATGCCTCCTCGTCGACCCCGGAACGGAAGGGCTGAACTCGAACGCCGTCTGGAACGCGCCGGGGCTCCCCGGGCGGAAGCACCCCCGTCAACTTGTGAAGTGTCCGGGCCACAGGGAAACGTGAGGCAGCGAACTCCGCTACCCCACTCTCCCCAAACGTCCACCACAGCATCGAGCCGGACGCCGCGGCGGCGGCCACCAGGTCTTCCAATTCGGGTGCCGATAGCGATTCGGCCGCCAGCTCCATCTCCCACACGCGGCTCGGCTCATGCCACAGCACATGGAGGTAGGCGACGATCCCCTCCCTCTCCGCCACTAGACCGAGGCCGCGGCGCGGCCCGCCCAGATCCACGAACTTGGACTCACCGAGCGGCGGAACTCCAGTCGTGGATTCGAGATGCGCCAGAAACTCAATGACTTCCTCGACATCTGATTCGGATTCGAGTCGACGAATGTCCATGGCGTCACCCTAGGAGTGGCTGCGGGACGACACCTCGCAGCATTAGGCCTGATCGCTTTCCCCCAACTATCGTGCGGCACCGATGAGCTCTGTGGGTTTGGTACTTGGTGGAGGCGGAATCACCGGCGCTGCCTACGAGTTCGCCGCCCTCATGGCCATTCGGATGGCGACCGGCTGGAATCCCGACGATGCCGACATCATCATCGGCACCTCGGCAGGGGCCACCGTGGCCGCGGTCACCCGGGCCGATCGCCTGAGCATCGAAACCCTCACCGGCGGCGACCACAGCCGCTCGGAATACGTCAGCCATATCAGGCAGTTCCTTCTACGCCGAACTCGCCCGACCGGCTTCGGACGCTGGCTACGTCACGGCTTGCTCCCCGGTCTCCGCCACCCCGGACTGGAACTGGCCCTGGGGGGACCAGCCCCGTTCGACCCGGCCGGTATCGCCGATTATGTCGAACACCTGGCCGGACCGCTGGCTCGCACCTGGCCGGAGAAACGAACCCTCATCACCGCCTTCGATCTGCTCGAAAGGCGCCTCGTGGTTTTCGGCTCCGATGGTGCACCGGCCACCACCCTGCGCCAGGCCATTGCCGCCTCGTCAGCGGTGCCCATGGTCTATCAACCGGTCGAGATCAACGGTCGACCCTATGTCGATGGCGGCGTGGCTTCGGGCACGAGCGCCCATCTCGTATTCGAGCACGCCAACAAGCCGCTCGACTTCATCCTCATCATTGCCCCGATGGCGTCTGAGGTGGAGCGAGCCAACTCCCGCTTCTACGAAGGGATGCTCGACCGGCTCGGCTCCGAATCGCTCAATCGCGAGTTGGAGATCATCGAGGCGACCTGGCCCGAGACCGATGTCGTCGTACTACGCCCCAACGACGCGATCCTGGCCGCCGCCCGCCCCAACCCGATGTCGGTCGAGCAGACGATCCCGACGTTCTTGCGGACACTTGCCTTCCTCCGCCGGGAGCTGGCGGAGAGCCACGTATGGGATTTGTTGGAAAAGCATCTAGCTTAGAGTCCCCGGTCCCCGGACCCCAGACCCCAGACCCCAGACCCCAGACCCCGGCATCCGGCATCCGGCATCCGGCATCCGGCATCCGGCATCCGGCATCCGGCATTGTCTCGTTCGGTCGGCATACTTTGGGCATGCTCAGGCCAGTCATCCTTTCTATCGCCTTGGTCCTGGCGGCGTGTGGGGGTGGGGAGGAGACCGTGGCGGTTGAATCGGTCCCCGATACTCCCCTGCTGTGTGCGGATGTCGTTGAAGTGGAGATCGCTGCTGAGCCGGGTGGAACCTACCGATTTGATGTCACCGTGCAATCAGAGGAAACGGGGTGGGACAAGTATGCCGACGCCTGGGAAGTCCGGGCTCCCGATGGAACCGTGCTGGGAACGAGGAATCTGACCCATCCCCATGTCGACGAACAGCCGTTTACCCGCAGCCTGACCGGTGTTGAGATTCCCGATGACATCACGCAGGTTGAGGTCGCCGCCCACGACCTAGTGGACGGCTTCTGCGGCGTCATCCGCCCGGTAGCCGTCCCCCGCCCGTAAGTCGACACGCCTTCTTGCTGTTGACTGTTGGCCGGGGACCGGGGACCGGGTTCTGGGGACCGGTGACCGGTGACCGGTGACTGGCGACGGGCAGGCGCTAGCCTGCCTCCCATGAACGTCACCATCGAATTCTGCCGGGCTTGAAATTACACAGGCCGTGCGGTCGGCATGGCAGAGGGATTGTTCGAGGAATTCGGACAGGCATTTGAGATCCTGCTCATACCCTCCAAGGGAGGGGTGTTCGAGGTTGCCGTCGACGGCGACCTTGTCTACAGCAAGCTCGAGACCGGGCGGCATGCCGAATACACCGAGGTAGCCCAGCCGATCCGGCGGATTCTCGGCAAGTAGAGCCTGACCGGTGGATGCCCAGGCCCTCATCGACGGACTCGTTGACGAGCTGACGGCCACCGCCATACCGGAACGGGCGACCGCCGAGAAGCGATACCTCAAGAGCGACCTCGACTTCCTCGGCGCCACGATGCCGGCCATTCGGAGGGCCACCAGGCGCCTCAAGCGCGAGAACCCCACTCTCGGACGGCGCGACATCCTTCGACTCGTCAAACGGCTGTGGGAGCTCCCGATCCACGAGTTGCGGGCCGCCGCAGTTGAGCTGCTGGAGCTTTCGGTCCCGCTGCTCGAGCCGATCGACATCCGGCTCATCGAGCGGCTATTACGCGAGTCCAGGACGTGGGCGCTGGTCGACAACCTGTCCGCCTCGGTGGTCGGGCCCCTTGTCGATCGATTCCCCGAGCTGGGTCCCGTGCTCGACGCCTGGGCAGCGGACGGGGACTTCTGGGTCCGCCGGTCGGCCCTGCTGGCCCACCTCCTGGCACTCCGGAACGGGGCAGGCGATTTCGATCGATTCGGTCGCTACGCAGACGCCATGCTCGAAGAGAAGGAGTTCTTCATCCGCAAGGCAATCGGATGGGTTCTGCGGGACACGTCACGCAAGCGTCCCGCACTGGTCGCCGACTGGGTCGGGCCCAGGGCCCACCGGATGTCGGGAGTAACCATCCGGGAAGCCATCAAGAAGCTCCCGCCCAATCAAGCCGAAGCCTTCCTAGCCGCCTACCGGGAGAAGCGACCGCTCTAAACCTCAGGTAGGCCGCCAAATCGCCCGATAACGCCTGCGGGGGATTAGGGGACGTATGAGCCAAGAGGACGCGCTCGACGACGCAACACAGAGGTGGTCGTCGGGTCAGCCCGCGAGTGAGCCGGCCGGCCGCTACATACTCGGACTCGGCTTGATCGCCCTGATGATGATCATCTCGACGGTCCTCGTCGCTCGCGAGCTGAACAACCATGCGGACGAGGTCCGCGTCCTCAATGTGGCCGCCAATCTGCCTGGGCTCACCTATGAGATCCGATCGGCGGTCTCAGAGCTCGCCGACAATGAGAATCCGGCTGCCCTCGCCTCGCTCGAATCTTCCCTGGCGACCTTCTCCCAGGCCTACATTGGTCTTCAGTTCGGCGATCCGGAGCTTGATCTTCCGGGAGCGACCAGTGCTGAGGTGGACCGTCTCCTCGGTCTGGCCGACCCGCTTTTCAATCAGATCATCAACATCGCCCGCTCGGCCCTGGAAGCCCCGCCGACCCGCTCTGACGCCGCCTTGTTGGAGCTCAGCTCGAGCGCCTTCCGCTCCCGCATGGAGGTGGTGACCTTCCAGTATCAGCGCGAGGCTGAAGCTCGCGTCCAGTCACTCTCGCGACTGGAATTCGGGCTTCTCAGCGCCGGGCTCCTGCTTCTGCTGGCCGAGGCGATGCTGCTGTTCCGCCCGGCGGTCCGGGCCAATCGCCAGCGCTGGCAGGAGGCCAGGGCGCGCCATGCCGAGGAGCGAGAACGGGATCGTGCTGAGCTCGACTACCTTGCCCAATTCGACCCACTGACGGGGCTCCCCAACCGAATGCTGTTTCGCGATCGGCTCGAGCAGGCGATCAGGCGGGCGCGCCGCGGCGGCGGTTGGGCAAGCGTCCTATTCATTGACCTCGACAACTTCAGCGTCGTCAATGACCAGCTCGGCCATGAGATCGGAGACGAACTGCTGCGGCGGGCCGCCGAACGAATCTCTGAGACCGTCCGGGCTGCCGACACCGTTGCCCACCTGGGTGGCGATGAGTTCGCCATCGTCGTCGAAGGAACCGATGACACGACCGCGGCCGAGTCTGTCGCTGAAAAGGCCGTCACCTCCCTCAATGAGCCGTACCGAATCGACGGTCGCGATCTCCATGTGTCGGCCAGCATCGGGGTAGCGGTGTTCCCGGTTGACGGGGAAAGTGCCGATGCCCTGCTCCGTGATTCGGCGCTGGCCATGTATGCCGCCAAGGACCTGGGGCGCAACGGGGTCCAGTTCTATACAACCGAGCTGCGGCGGCGAACCTCAGAGCGAATCGAGCTCCTTTCGAGCCTTCGCACGGCAATCGACACCCCGGGCCAGCTCTCGCTCTGGTACCAACCCAAGCTGGAGATTGCCACCGGCCGCCTGACTGGAGTGGAAGCGCTGGTGCGTTGGCACCACCCCCAGCACGGGCTAATCATGCCGGATCGCTTCATCCCTGTTGCCGAAGAGACCGGGCTCATCATTCCGCTCGATCGGTGGGTCTTGCAGGAAGCGTGCCGCCAGCTGCGGGTGTGGACGGACGACGGAATGGCCGACTTCGTGCTTTCAGTAAATGTGTCATCGCGCCAGTTCCACCAGGGCGAGTTGACCCGTGAGGTGCAAGAGGCCCTGCTGGCATTCGACATTGAGCCGAGCCGGCTGGAAGTCGAGGTGACCGAAGGAACGCTCATCGACGACGTCGAGCCTGCCCGGGTCACTCTCGACCGCTTGCGAGATCTGGGGGTCCGTATCTCGATCGACGACTTCGGAACCGGCTACTCGTCGCTCAGCTACTTGAAGCGTCTCCCCATCGATGTCCTCAAGATCGACCGGTCCTTCATTCACGCGCTTCCCGAGGATCAGGA
>CAXMQV010000115.1:0-16801 GCA_964195905.1 uncultured Gammaproteobacteria bacterium | reverse complement strand
GCACGGCTGGTTGGCTACGTACGGAACGGATAAGCGCTGAAGGCATCTAAGCGCGAAGCCGGCCTCGAGATGAGAACTCCCACCGGTAAAACGGTTAAGGCCCCTGGCAGAACACCAGGTTGATAGGCCGGACGTGGAAGTCCAGTAATGGATGAAGCTGACCGGTACTAATAGGCCGAGGACTTGGTCTGAATCCATAAACCGATCTGTGCTCGCTATGGAGTGCTCAAAGAGCGCTCAAGAATTTGCGGTGGCGATAGCGCCGGGGAACCACCCGTTCCCATTTCGAACACGGAAGTTAAGCCCGGTAGCGCCGATGGTACTTGGGGGGCAACCCCCTGGGAGAGTAGGACACCGCCGCATTAATCAAATAGAAAGACCCCCAATCGGGGGTCTTTCTATTTGAGGATGCTACGCATCCCCGACCCAGGCCGGCTTCGCCGGCTGGGAGAGTAGACCTTCCTTTTGTGCCCCTCCCCGGTCACGTGTGCTCGCTTCGCTCGCACGGCGCCGCATGACCCGGCTACCTGCGGCTTCGCCGCTCGCTCGCGCGGCGCCGCATGACCCGGCTCCGGCAGGTCGGGCTTCTGGTCATGTGATTGGCGGCATCGACGGCCGTCTGTTCGCTAGGGTCGGCCTCAGATCAGATATGGGGAGGGCTTAATGAGACGTGTTCGTAGAGCGTTGGTCGTTGGATCGGCGATTGTGCTTGGTCTCAGTTTCAGCCTGGGTGCGGTCGCACAGAATGATCTCGACCGGGAGACGCTCGATGCGCTTCGAGACGAAATCCCGGAGGGCTTTCCGGGCAAATATGACTTGACCGAGGCCAGCGAAGAGTTTGGCAGGCTGGTCAGTCTCTACGGGCAATCCACCCGGGTCGGAGACTTCGGCAAGGGAAGTGTCTTGACGGGAATGTGCGGGGGCTACGCATACTCATTTGATGAGAGCGGCGATCTCCTCGATGCCGCTATGGATGTCGGCGACAACAGCCCGCCTGTCGACATCATCGACGGCGGCCAGGCGTTTACGTCGAGTAACCCGTTCAAGGTGGATACGAGGGGCATTGTCCAGTACTACGGGTTCTCGCCCGAAGATGGGGACGGGCCGGAGAACCACACGTGGTACATCAAGACTTCTGGCATCAGCCTTGACAAGGGCGGTGATCCAAACACCCAGCTGAAGAACCGCAACGCAGGCCTCGTCGATCTGGCAGAGGACCTCCCGGTGAAGTTCACCGCCACGGTCAAAGTATCCGGAAACATGATGTCGGAGAATCAGCCGGACTGCGTCGGCAAGGGACATGTCAAGTTCCTCGGGAACGGGGTCGGGGACCCGGTCGGTCTGGCAGGGCTCGCTTTGCTTGCGGGCGGTTTCTTCGGGCTGCTGTTCAATTCCCGCCCGGCATACACGTACAAGTCGTAGAAGGGTGATCAACCATGACCAGTAGCAGCCACGCCGCCCTCGTCAAGAAGACTCATCCGATTCGCGGGTTCCTGTGGGGCATCATGTTCGGACTCGGCCTTGGCGTCGTCCTCGTCGTGACCGGCGTGATCCCTCTGGAACTATCGCAGTTGGCCATCGTCACGATCATCGGCAGCGGTCTCGGTGTGGTGTGGGGCCTATTCGGGCCGGCCAAGGCGCCGAAGGGTCCGGCACCGACCACTCGATCGGCGGCAATGACCCCGGTGGTGACCGACGAAGTGACCGATGTCTCGGACCCCGAGCCGGAACCCCTCCGTGGCGACATTGGGGAATCCGCCCCGGACGCACTCACCGACGACCCCATGGCGGAGGGCGACGCCAGGGCAGACACCGGGGTCGACGAGATCTAATCCGCTCTCAGTTGCTTCGTTGCAGGATGGCGAAATAGGCCTGATGGATGAGGCGGAAGCTCGAATTGGCTCCTAGGAACTCCGCCGTCGCCGTGACCACACCCGGATAGGTGTCTGTGTGATCGTCGAGGAAGATAAAGCCGCCCGGCAGAACCTTCGGGGCATAGAGCTCTAGATCTCTGGCCACACTCTCATATTCGTGGTTGCCGTCGATGATGAGCAGGCCGATCCGGTCGGGGACGGCGACCGCCGCTTCGTGAGAGTAGGCGACCAGCGCGTGGCACCGATCCTGCAACCCCCGGGACCGCATGGTCCTCATATATCGACGGTACTTGCCCTTCGGGTTGAGTCGGGAGCCGGAGACACGCTCGAACGGGTCGATGCTGAGAACCGGGTTGTCGTGGCCGGCCTCGGCCAGTGTTTCGGCGACGAACGCCGCGGTTTCGCCGGAATAGCTCCCGATTTCGACCACGAGCGAGTCCCGAGACCATGGAAAGGCAAGGGCAACTCCGGCCAGGCAACCTAACTCGCCATCATCCATCATGCCTGAGCGGGCGCTTTGGGCCCTGGCGACAACCGAGCCGGGTATGTCTACCTCGTACCCGCTCGGCCTGAAGCGCAGCGTCTTGCTTGGATCAGCGGGTGTCGATGCGTTCATCCCGTCACGCTACCGCCGGATGCCGTGGACAGATGTCGCCCGTTCCTAGACTCGCCTCCGTGCCGGTAGCTGCCGCCTCCTCCGTTCGGGACAACTTCGTCGACATCGACGTTTCCGTTTTCGCGTGGGTGATCCTCGGGGCGGTGATTCTCGTCCTGCTGGCCGCCGACCTCTATCGGCACCGGGAAGCGCACGAGCCGACGGCTCGAGAAGCTCTCCTCGAATCTGGCTTCTGGGTCCTCTGTGGGGTGCTGTTCGGTATCGGGGTTGCGGTGACATGGGGCGGCGAGGCCTTCGGGGAGTACATCTCGGGGTACCTGATCGAGAAGTCACTGAGCATCGACAACGTGTTCGTGTGGGCGATGATCTTCACGACCCTGGCCATCCCGCTCCGGTTCCAGCACCGCGTGTTGTTCTGGGGCATCTTCGGAGCCCTGGCATTGCGGGGAATCTTCATCGCGGTCGGATCCGCCCTCATTAGCGAGTTCATCTGGGTGCTCATCATCTTCGGGGTGTTCCTCATCTACACCGGGATCAAGGTCATCCGCCATCGTGAGGGCGAGGGCGAAGGGGCGACCCGGGGACTCGGGCTCGTTCAGCGATTCATGCCGGTCAGCTCGGACTTCGATGGTCAGCGGTTCCTCACCCGGGTCGGAGGCCATCGAATGGCGACGCCGCTGCTGGGTGCACTGGTGGTTGTCGAGTTGACGGATGTCGTTTTTGCCGTCGACTCAGTCCCGGCCATCCTGGCGGTCTCAAACGAGCCCTATCTCGTGTTCGCCTCGAACGCCTTTGCCATCCTCGGGTTGCGCGCCATGTATTTCCTGCTCGCCAGCGCCCGCCAGCGATTCCACTATCTCTCGCACGCCCTCGGCGCCATTCTCATCCTCGTCGGCGTCAAGATGGCGGTCGCCAACTGGTTCCACGTCGACACCTACCTATCCCTTGGATTCATTGCGGCCATCCTGATCGCCGCGGTCGTGTTCAGCGAGAGAAAGACCCGGCAACTTGCCGCCAACTCGGCGGGCTCCGCCTAAGACGTGGTCGTGACCGGCCGATCTGCGGTGTAGGTTTGACCCATGGGTGAGAAGGCACAACACGGCCACAACAAGGGCCGCAAACCCCCGGTGAGTAAGAGCCACAAGGGTCAGGGGCGCAGCGCGGGCGGGTACGGAGGCAAACGCGGTGGAACAGGTGGAGCCGGGGGAAGAGGCCGTGGAGACTCGCGGGACCGGACCGATGCTCCCCGTCCCCAACTCGACCTCACCGCCGGAAGCCAGCTCCCCAAGTGGATTCAGGAGGAAGTGACCAGGACGACCAGGAAAGAACGGCGGGCTGCCGTCATGCAAAACCTCGAGGCGGCGGCCGAGGGATTCGCCGACGCCCGCTATGGGAAGGCAGTCGAGCAGGCCGAGCGCGCAAAGCAAGCGTCCGCTTCAAACGCCACCATCCGGGAAATCCTTGCCCTTTCGCTCTATCGACTCGGGCGCTGGGAGCCCGCTCTTCAGGAGCTCCGGACATTTCGACGCATCGCCGGCGAGACCACCCACATGCCGGTCGAAATGGACTGTCTGCGAGCTCTGGAGCGTCCAGACGATATCGACAAAGTGTGGGAGGAATTGAAGCACCGCGGCGGCCGTCCCGATACCTTCCACGAAGCCCGGGTCGTGTACGGCGCCCATCTCCTCGACGTTGGTCGCGCCAAGGATGCCTGGCAAGTGGTCAATCCAAAGCGGCTGGGGGAGCATCCTCACGAGGCCGAGCTGCGTCAGTGGTACGTGGCCGCCCGGGTTGCCGCCCACCTCGGCGACGACCATTCCGCCACCAAGATTCTGTCCGCCATTACCGCCGCCGATCCCGCCTTCCCGGGTCTCGATGAGCTGGAAGCAGCGATTGGGACCTGAGGAGGTTCCGCCGGACTATCTGGCGCGCAATCGGGCTCATTGGGACGGGTACGCCGACGAGTGGGTGGCGAGCGGACGTCGCGAGTGGGGGAGCGAGCCGACCTGGGGAGAGTGGGGCATACCCGAGGCCGAACTAGGACTGCTCGCAAACGTGAGGGGCACGGCCACGCTGGAAGTGGGCTGCGGGACCGGATACGTATCGGCCTGGCTGGCGAGAGCGGGCGCCTCTCCGGTCGGCCTCGACAATTCATCACAGCAATTGGCGACGGCAGCAATGCTGCAGGCAGAATTCGGGCTGTCCTTCCCCCTCATCCACGGTGCGGGGGAGCGGCTGCCGTTCCGGGATACCACCTTCGATCTCGTCATATCCGAGTACGGAGCCGCTATCTGGTCCGATCCGTATGCGTGGATCCCCGAGGCGGCCCGTGTGCTGCGGCCGGGCGGGGAACTCGTCTTCCTCGGCAACAGCGTCCTCTTCATGTTGTGTGCGCCCGATCTCGATGGCGTCCCGGCGGAACCGGCGCTCCTGCGATCCCAGTTCGGGATGCGCCGCTTCGAGTGGCCCGACGAGGACTCGGTGGAGTTCCACATCAGCCACGGCGACATGATCCGGCTCCTCCATGCCAACGATCTGGAGGTTCTCGACCTCACCGAGATTCAGGCGCCCGAGGGTCCGCCGGACGTTCGGTTCAACGTTCCCCGCAGCTGGGCACGTCAGTGGCCGGCCGAAGAGGTGTGGCGAGCGCACAAACGGGGCTGACCGGCGCCTCAGCTTCCGGGCCGGAGCGACAACCACCGCTGGATGCCGGTCACCTGCATCGGCCAGAACGTGTTGCGGTCGTACTGACTGATGTCCTCCTCGGACATCCCCTCACTCCGGTAGGCGCCGAGCACCCAATCTCTGAGGCGGTCGGCGGCGTCGGGGACTTCGCCGAGTGTTTCGACAAACGACACCCACTCGCCGAGGCGGACCTCAGCCTCCTCGAAGACCCGGGCAACGTCCTCGGTCACGCCGTAGTGGGCGAACCCAACGAAACCGGGTTGCCGAGCCGCCATGCGCCTGAGCTGCTCGACAACGAGCGGTTCGTCGAAATCGGGGGGAGGGGTGACCGGCTGAACCATGTGTCCATGTGGGAAGGCGATTCCGACTGAATCCCCCACGAACAGGCCGCCGGAAGTGTCCTCACTGAAGACGATGTGGTGTCGGGCGTGTCCCGGCGTGTACATGACGTCGAGCAGACGGCCTCCGCCAAGCGAGATCGTCGATCCCTCCTCGAGAACCAGCAGGCGGTCCTCGGGCACCGGAATCATTGATCCCCAGAGGGACTGCATCCCCTCCGGTGTGTAGATGCGTTCGGCCGAGTCCCACAACCGCGTTGGGTCGATGAGATGGCGCGAGCCGGCCGCATGTACTCCGATCTGAGCGGTCGGGAACTGCTCGGCGAAGTGGCCGGCACCGCCGGCATGATCGAGGTGAATGTGGGTGACCACCATGGCCGCAACGTCGTCGACTCCGATCGAATCGAGGGCGGCCATGAGGTTGGGAAGGACATTTGAGGGGCCGCATTCGATGAGGACCCGATTCGGAGTGTCGAACAAGTAGCAGGCCAGCCGCTCGGGCTGATCGTGCATCCCCGCATCGATCATGTACAGCGAATCGCCGAGATCGGTCACCTGGACGTCGAACACAGGCTGACGTTAGCCGCCGAGCACCCCGGGGCTGTCTGTCGCACCAACCGGATACGGTCCGGGGAGAGGACAGAAGGGATCGATATGTATGGATATGAATCTCGTGGTCTTGACGGGCACGCTGGCCACCGCCCCGGAGCTTCGCCAATTCGAATCGGGGGCCCGCCTGCTCCGGTTGCTGGTCACCGTTCGCCAGGATGAGCCGCGCAAACGCGTCGATGTCGTGCCGGTGACCCTGTGGGATCCGCCGGCCGAGCTCGTATCAGAGGATCTCGAGAGGGGACGGCGGGTGATGGTCGTGGGAGCCGCTCAGCGACGTTTCTGGGAGGCCAAGGAAGGCCGCAAGAACCGGGTGGAGATAGTGGCCGACCATGTCAGCCCCCGGCCGCTCGATGCAGATCCGCCAGAATCGGGCGAGAAGAGTGACTCCTGAGGGGGCGTGGCGTCCGCGGCGGCTACGTCGAGGTGTTGGTGCGAGGCCCTGGCCTTTAGGCTCCGGGTATGCCAAAGGTGATGACAGCAGCCGGTTCGACAATCGCGGCCGAGGCCGCCGGGGCCGTTGCCGACCTCGGGGGAAACGCCGTTGACGCCGCCCTGGCGGCCTGCATCGTCTCGATGTGCACCGAGCCCGGCATCATTGCCCCGGCGGCGGGGGCCTTCATCACTGTGTGGGAGCCAGGCGAGGATCCGATCACCATCGACGGGTACTGCGAAATGCCCGGACGGGCCGACCCGGACCGGATTGGGACGGGTCGCACCGAGGTGTTCATGACCTACGGGGGCGGCATGCACACGAACATCGGTTACAGCTCGGTGGCCACGCCAGGGGCGTTCGCGGGATTCGATATCGCATCCCGCGACCATGGCGCCGTTCCCTGGTCCGAGATCCTGGGGCCGGCCATTCACCACACCCGCTCGGGCTTTCCGTTGCCGGGGGTGACGGCCCGTTATTGGGAGCACTCCCACGACGCCATCTTCGGGTGGCACCCGGACAGCTATCCCCTTGTCCATCATCCAGACGGGACGGTCAGGGCGCAGGGGGAGATCCTCGCCATTCCCCAGCTGGCCGATTCTCTCGAGCTCATCGCCCGGGACGGGGCGGAAGTGTTCTACACCGGCGCTATCGGCCATGCCATTGCCGACGAGTTGCACGAGCACGGAGGCATCCTCTCCCGCGCTGACATGGCCGCCTACCGGGTGGTCATTCGCGAGCCGATCCGCCTGCACTTGAAGGACTGGGACATCGCCACCAATCCGGCGCCGGCCATCGGTGGGGCCGCGCTGGCAGGTCTCCTCCTGCTGATAGGTGACGGGGGACTAGCCGGGTGGACCTCTGGGGAGATCTCCCGGCTCGTCGAGGCGCAACGAGCCATCTTCACCTATAGGGGGGCTCACCTCGAATCTGCCGAGGAGGATCTGCCGACGGCTATTGCCGAGCTCCTCGACGCGGCCCGGCTCGGTGAGGTAGGACGGTTGCTGGAATCGGGATCAACGACCCATGTCTCAGCGGTCGACTCAGAAGGTCGCGCCTGCTCAATCACCGCCTCGGCCGGATATGGGTCGGGAATCATGGTCCCGGGGACCGGTATCTGGCTCAACAATTCCCTTGGCGAGCTCGAGCTGCATCCGAAAGGCTTCCACGGCCTCGCCCCCGGCACCCGACTCATGTCGAATATGGCGCCGACCATTGCCCGCAATGGCGAGGGTGAGGTGCTCGCCATCGGCTCGGCAGGCGCCGATCGCATCACGACCGCGGTGGGGGAGTCGCTCATGAACCACCTCTGGCTCGGAATGGGCCTCGTGGAGGCGGTCGCCCATCCCCGGGTACACGCTGAGATGTTCGACGGAGAGCCGACCGTTGCTTACGAGCTGAACTTGCCGGTCGACGTCGACGGCCCGGTCCGTCATTTCCCAGAGCGGTCGATGTACTTTGGCGGCGTACAGGCGACCGCCTGGAGCCCTGCCGATGGGCTCGTCGGTACGGCCGATCCACGCCGATCTGGAGACACAGCAACCGGCGGAAAGCTCTAGGTCATCCGGTCGGGCGGCTCGAGCAGCCTCGGGGCGGCCGGTACACTGAACCACCCCGCTTATGTCATCTCCACTTCTCAAACCCCGCTGGCTGGTCGGGCACGTTCTCGTCGTCGGCCTTTCGATCGGCTTTGTCCTCCTGGGCTTTTGGCAGCTGGGCCGCCACTCCGAGCAGCGGGACGATAATCGTGTCGTCGAGGCCCGGCTGGCGGCTGATCCCACGACCCTCGGTGAGGCCACGGCCGACAGTGATCCGGCCCTACGCAAGGTGCTGGTGACCGGCCGGTATGACTTCGGGAAGCAGCTTGAGCTGCGCCCCCGAGCTCAGAACGGTCGAGCGGGGTATGAACAGATCGTCCCATTTGACGCCGGGTCCGACCTGCTGCTCGTGAATAGGGGATTCATAGAGGATGCCGCCGGCTCCGCCCGCCTCAACCCGGGAGCCGATATCGACATCACACTCACGGCTACCGTGCGCCTCAGCCAGGGCACGTCGCGGTTCGGTCCGCAGAATCCGGACACAGGCGCCCTCGAAACCATCGCCCGCATCGACATCGATCGACTCAGTCCACAGTTCGGCGGTCTGGCCGGGGTCTACCTGGATCTCATCTCCGAGCAACCCGATCCGGGCGGCTTGCCGACGGTTGTCCCTACGCCACCTTCAGCTAGCAGCCGCCCGCATTTCCTCTACACGCTGCAGTGGTGGGCTTTCGCCGCCATTGCCGCTGTCGGGTGGCCCTTCGTCCTCCGCAAGCAGTTCTTCACCCCATGACGGCGAAATGGGTACTGGGGATTGGGGGATTGACGGTCGGGGTCGGGGTGGTGATGGGAACCCTGATCGGCTATCTCGGTCGCACCGGCTGGATCTTCGATCTGATTGGCAACTTCCGGTTCCAATACCTGTGGTTGGGGGTCCTTGCCCTGGTCCCGATTGCCTGGAATCGGTGGTGGATCCCGTTCGGGGTGATCGCCTTCGCCGTCGGCCTCAACCTGCTGGCGGTCGGCCCTTACTGGTGGGGGAGCGTGGCCGACCCGGCCGGGTCCGAACGGCTCACCATCGTTCATCTCAACACACAGGCTGCGAACCGGGACAAAGCAGCGGTGGTGGAGTTCGTCCGGTCCACCGAGGCCGACATCGTGTTGCTGGCTGAGGTCACCCCCGTCCTCGTGCGCTTGCTGGAGGAAGCCAACCTCGACATGCAGCCGGTGGCGGGGACTCCGGCAGTGACGCCGATCGGCCTGCTGGCATTGACCCGTGACCCTGCGGTCACCGGGCGGCTCACGAATCTGGGTGTCAGCGAGGTGCCGGCGGTCCTCTTGCAGGTCAACCTCGGTGGCCGGCCGATCGAGATCCTCGGGTTCCACACCTCCTCTCCCGGTCGGGAGGCACGGTCCTCGGCCCGTGACGACCAACTGGAGGCGGCCGGGCGCCGGGTCCTCGAGAGCGAGACCCCGATGATCCTCATTGGCGATTTCAACGCCACCCCGTGGACGGGGGCGTTCAGAGACCTGCTGGACACCGGCCTCATCGATGGCCAGCGGGGTCGGGGTGTGGCCGGCAGCTGGCCGTCGGGTTGGGGACCATTCAAGATCGCTATCGATCACCTATTGCACACGAGCGAGCTGACGACGACGGAGTTCGCGTTCGGTGATTCGGCCGGGAGCGACCATCGGTCGCTGAGTGTGACTGTCGCTCGGGCCGCCGGGTCCTAGAGCGCGGCGGCGAGCTCCAGCACCTCGGTCTCATCGAAGGGCCCATACCAGATGTTCTGGCCGCGGCCCTCGGTGTCAAAGAGGATGGCAATCGGTTGGCCCCTCACTCCGAGCTGAGACCACGACTCGAAGGACTCGTCGTAGAGCATGCGGAAGGACCTGGTGCCGTAGTTCTCGACGAAGTCGAGGGCCTCCTGGTGGGTGTCCTGGGCCCCGAGACCGATCACGGTGACGGTGTCTGCATGTGCTCGAGCGAACTGCTCGACGCCGGGAGCTTCCCCGCGACAGGTCGGTCAGTGCGGCGCCCAGAACCAGAGCAGAACCGGCTCGGCTTCGAGGACGAGCTCCTTGAGGTTGACCTCGCCGCCTGCCAGATCGGCCACGGTCACGTCCGGGTAATCCGATTCGGGCAGAACCGCCGGCGTGGAGGTGGGAGTAGTAGTGGTAGCTCCGTCAGAAGGTGCCGTGGTCGCCGAAGCGGCGTCGCTCGTCGGGGTCTGGTCGGAGGGGGAGGGGAGAGTGGATGCGGTAGTGGCGGGGCCGGCAAAGCTCTGCGAGGTTTCGCCGCTTCCACAGGCAGTGGCGACGAGCGCGAGGGCGGCGATGAGGATGGTGAGTCTTCGCATGGTCTGAGAAAGGTAACGCCGCCAGCCGAGATATGGTTCCATTCATCGGGGATAGCCGGTCACCTCGGTTGCCTTGACGGCTACCCAGACCTCATCACCCTCCGAGAAGGCGGCGGCGCCGGCCCGGGTGACCTCGGCCACCAGATCGATCGGACCGGTTACATGGATCCGAACCTGCTCGAGACTCGGCTCGATGGAGGCGATGGTGGCCATCCATACGTTCCTGGGCGAGCCGGTCGGGCGCTCCAGGTACAGCGAGACGGCGCGGGGATGCACCGTCGCCAGGGCGGCGCCGTCCGGGACCGAGGCGCTAACGAGTGGCGCGCCACTGGCAAGAGTGATGGTTCCGCCGACAGCCTCACCGGAGAAGAAATTCATTCCCACCAGTTCGGCGACGTAACTCGATCGGGGATGGGTTCGGAGATCGTCGACGGTTCCGGTCTGGGTGACCCGACCGCCATCGAGGACGACTACCCGATCCGCCAGCGCCGCCGCTTCCAGTGGATCGTGTGTGACGAGGATCCGATAGCCGGGGCTGTCTCGCAGTTCCCGGCGGAGGATGCGCCGGATGGCGGCCCGATTAGCCGCGTCAACCGAGGCAAGGGGCTCATCGAGCAGGAGGACGGCGGGACGGCGGACCTGCGCCCTGGCCAGCGCCACAAGCTGGGTTTGGCCCCCCGACAGCTCGGACGGCCGTGCATCGCTCAGCGCACTCAGACCGAGCCGATCGAGCCACTCGGCGGCCTGCTCGGGGTGCTCGGCACCGAAGGCGACATTGTCCCGGACACTCAGGTGGGGGAACAGCAGGCCGGCCTGCGGAACGTAGCCGACGCTCCGATCCTCGGGTGATCGACGGATGGCGGACGCGGTGTCCTCCCATACATCGCCGTCCACGACGAAGCGTCCGTCATCGAGGGGGTCGAGGCCGGCCAGGATGCGAAGCAATGACGACTTCCCGGCACCGTTCGGACCGACGATGGCAACGATCTCCTCGGGCGAGGCTTCGAGCTCAACCTGCAGCCTGAATGCACCACGGGAGGCTGAGGCGCGACAGGTCAGCATCAGCGGGACCAGGTCCGGCGGGCGGCAGTCAGGACCAGCAGCGAGACGGCGACGAGGATCAGGCTGAGGCTGAAGGCGGCTTCCGGGTCCCGTTCTAGCTCGAAGAAGATGGCGAGCGGCAGAGTCTGGGTCCGTCCGCTCAGGTTGCCGGCGAAGGTGACGGTGGCGCCGAACTCGCCGAGGGCTCGCGCCCAGCCGAGAACTACGCCGGCGGCCAGGGCGGGGACCGCCTGGGGAAGGGCAATGCGGCGGAACCGTCGCCACGGTCCGGCGCCGAGAGTGGCGGCCACTTCCTCGAGGTCTCGGCTCACGCCCCGGAATCCGGCCTCGGCCACCAGCGTGACGAAGGGGAGGGCCACGAACGAGGCGGCGATCACGGCTCCGGCCGTCGTGAATGGCAGCGTGATCCCGAACAGATCGTCGAGCAATCCGCCGATCGGGCCGGTTCTTCCGAGGGACGCAAGAAGTGCCACGCCAGAAACCACCGCCGGCAGCACGATGGGAAGGAGCACGGTTGCTCGCAGCAGGCTCTGGCCGCGGAAGCTGCCCCGGGCCAGCAGCCAGGCGAGCGGGATTCCCAGTCCGACCGCCACTGCAGTCGCCAGCACCGAGACCACCGCCGAGACCCGTACGGCGTCTCCCGACCCTGCGATATCTCCGCCTAATCCGGTCCAGGGAACGCGGACGAGGAGACCCACGAGCGGCACGAGCAACAAGGCCAGACCGATGCCGGCGAGCACGGCCAGGCGGCGTGGCATCACCCTCGTCATTGCGAGAATCCGAGGCCGGCCAGGATGTCCTGAGCGGCCGAAGTAGTCAGGAAGGCGACGAAGGCGGTAGCCATTGCCGGGTCTGATGAGGTCTTGAGAGCCGCTGCGAAGTATTCGGTGACTGGATTGACGTCGTCGGCGATCTCGACTCCGCTCACACCTCCGCGATTGACGTCGGTGCGATACACGATCCCGGCGTCGGCCTCACCGAGCTGGATCTTGGCGAGAACAGACCTGACGCTCGGCTCCAGGCTTGCCGCGGACACAGTGACTCCCGCCGTCTCGAGCATCTGGGCCGTGTACCGGCCGGCCGGGACTTCGGGGGCTGCCAGGACGATGATGAGATCCGGGTCGGCGAGATCAGAAAGGCCGGTGATGGCCTGGGGGTTTCCGGGCGCCACCGCGATCGCAAGGCGATTCCAGGCGAACACGATTGGCTCGGATACCAGGACACCGAGGCGGGACAGATCGGCTGCGGTCGTTTCGTCGGCGGTCAGGATCACGTCGAGCGGGGCACCCTCCCGGACCTGGGCGACCAGGACCTGGCTTCCTGCCACGGACAGCTCGATGGAGGCCTCGCCGAACGCGGTGGCGAGATCATCGGCGGCCTCCGTCATCGATGAGGCTGTCCCGACGATGAGCGAAGACTCGCCGCCGCAGCCAGACAAGATGACGAGGAGCGCGAGCAGAAGTCGCTTCACAACTCGATCATGACGTTGGTGGCCTTCACGACGGCCGTTGCCCGCACCCCGATCTCGAGCTCGAGGTCGTCGACGGCCTCCCGGGTGAGGAGGGCGACGATGCGGTGACCTCCGCTGTAGAGCTCGACCTTGGCAGCCACCTGATCCTTCACCACGTCGGTCACGATGCCGGTGAGGCGGTTGCGGGCCGAGCGGCGGTGCAGCACCGGAGATCCCTCCGTCGTTACGAAGGCCGCCAGGTCGCGGCCGGCTACCCGGCGATGTCCGCTCTCGCTCCTCGTTGCCGGGAGGCGTCCCTCATCGACCCAGCGGCGGGCGGTATCGGTGCTGACCCCCAGCACTTCGGCAACCTCGCTGATGCGATATGTCATGCGTCTCATCCTCGTATACGCTAGGTAAGGGGAGACTACCACTAGCACATGCCAATGCATGGGTGGGAGTCTTCGCTCCGACTAGCGTTTCGGTATGTGGTTTCAAACCGCCACCTTCTATGAGCTCCCCATCCACGCCTTCTATGACTCGAACGGCGACGGCATCGGCGACCTGGCGGGGGTGACCGCCAAACTCGACTATCTCGAGTGGCTCGGGATTGATTGCCTGTGGTTGCTGCCGTTCTACCCGTCCCCGATGGTGGATGGCGGGTACGACGTATCGGACCTGACGGGAGTGCGGGAGGAGTTCGGCACCCTCGACGATCTCAAGGAATTGCTCGATGCCATCCATGCCCGCGGAATGCGAGCGATGGCCGACGTCATCGTCAATCACACGAGCGATCAGCACCCATGGTTCCAGGCTTCCCGCCAACCCGGCTCACCGACCCGGGATTGGTACGTGTGGAGCGATACCACCGAGCGATATGCCGATGCCCGGGTCATATTCGTCGATACCCAGGACTCGAACTGGGCATGGGACGAGGTGGCCGGCGCCTACTACTGGCACCGCTTCTACGCCGAGCAGCCAGATCTCAACTTCGACAATCCCGATGTCCGCCAGGCCGTCAAGGATGTGGTGCGCTTCTGGCTCGACATGGGATTCGACGGGCTGCGCCTGGACGCCATTCCTTACCTCTACGAGCGGGAGGGGACCATCAGCGAGAACCTCCCCGAGACCCACGCCTACCTCAAAGAGCTGCGGGCTATGATCGACGCCGAGTATGAGGACCGCATCATGCTGGCCGAGGCCAACCAGCTGCCGGCCGAAGTCGTGGCCTACCTGGGCGACGGCAACGAGTGCCACATGGCCTACCACTTCCCGGTTATGCCGCCGCTCTACATGGCGCTCAGGCGTGAGGATGCGACCGACATCGTCAAGGCGCTCGAGGCGACTCCCGAGATCCCGGCCGGCTGCCAATGGGGCGTCTTCCTGCGCAATCACGACGAGTTGACCCTCGAGATGGTGACCGAAGAGGACCGCCGGTTCATGTACGAGCAGTACGCGCCCGACCCGGCCATGCGCAAGAACATTGGCATCCGCCGCCGGCTCATGCCGCTGCTAGAGAATCAGCGCTCCCATTTCGAGCTGCTCCACGGGGTGCTGCTGTCTCTTCCCGGCTCACCGTTTCTCTACTACGGCGACGAGCTCGGCATGGGCGATGAGTATCTGTTGCGCGATCGAGACGGAGTCCGCACACCGATGCAATGGACGGCCGAGCCCGGGGCTGGATTCAGCCAGGCGGATCCCGACCGGTTCTACCTACCGGTAGTCACCGATCCCGCCTATGGGCCGGAGGCAGTGAACGTAGCCGCCCAGGAGCGCGATCCGGGAAGCCTGCTCCACTGGGTCCGCGCTCTCCTCGCCGCCCGCCGCAAGCTGCCGGTGTTCGGAAGCGGCGAATTCACCCTGATTGACACGGGGGACCCGGCGGTGCTCGGCTATCGGCGCTCCGACGACGAGGCAGACATCACGGTGCTCGCCAATTTCGGGACAGCCACCCGCGTCGTCAAGCTCCCGGCTCCGATGGTCGATGTGCGAACCGGCCGATCGTACGGGGAAACCGTCGACCTGTCGGCTCACGAATTCTGCTGGCTGGCCAGCGACGACTGACGAGCACGAGGTGCCGTTCCGTGAGGGTCGACCGGAGCCCGGTGAACCGCACAAAGAGGCTTCGATCTAGTGCACTCCCCGAAATGCGTCTTATCGCTCGACAACGCCGTGATAGGTGCCTGTTGTTCCGCGTGCCTGCACCCAAGGGTTGATCTCCTGACGCGGTTCGCCGCCACTTCCCCCCATATTCCGATGGTCATAAAGCAGAGCCGACACCCCAGCCTCGGCAAACACCTCTGCGTAACGGTCGGCCACCATCGGAATCGTCCCAGTCGTCCCATGAGCCATCACCACCATCGGAAACGGAGGCTCACCCCCAACCGCCCGATAGAGAAACCCGCGAAGGACCGCACCCTCAGACTCGAATTCGACCGGAACCCGACGAGACGCCCAACCATCCACAAGAATCCCAACCCATCTGTAGTGACCACCAAGACGACCCTACCCGCAGTATCGCCCACCTCCGCCCTACCACGCCCGAAGCCACTACACCGCTCTATATGTGCCGATATGTGCGGGTGGTTAGAGGTCGGGGAGGGTGCCGTCTTTGCTCATTGCGGCCTGTCGTTGCGCTACCAGTCCGTCGACCCATTCGGGGTGGGTGAATATCCAGAAGCGGTTGTCCTCGATTCCTCGACGGAGGATCTCGCCCGCCTCATCTGGACTCATTCCAACCCGCATCAGGTCGGCTTGAGCACCCTGGGCGGCATCCAACTCCCATGACTGGGCCTGGTAGCCCTCGGAGCGGGCCAACCGCATCGCATTCTCGATAGCGCCCGAAGCCACCTCCGCCGGGCACAGAACTGAAACCCCAACCCCCGAACCGGACGACCGCAGTTCCCTGGCCAGAGTCTCCATGTAAGCGATCACGCCAGCCTTAGCCACGTTGTAAGTGACCACAGGCGGAAACGAGATCAGGCCACTCATCGAAGCCGTCGCATTGATATGACCTTCTCCCCGCTCCTCCATCAGCGGCAGAAACGTCTGCACCCCGTGAATCACACCAAAGAGGTTGACACCAAGAATCCGATCCCAGTCGCCAGCCGAAACCTCAATAGTCCGCCTAGGAAGCGGCGCACCAGCATTCAGACATACAACCGACACCTCCCCGAAACGGTCCAAAACCTCATCTCGCAACACCAACATCGACTCCACGCTCCGCACATCACAAGGAACACCAACGGCCTCGATTCCCTGACCCCTCAGATCGTCGACCGCCCCCACCAGCCGAGCCTCATCAATATCGGACAACACAACCCGAGCACCCCCGGAGCCGAATGCCCTTCCAATACCAAGCCCAATCCCACCAGCAGCCCCAGTCACCACCACAACACGATCACGCCAACTACCCATACCCGCAACCTACGCCAAGCAACAATCCCACGCCGCCCATAACCGACAAACTCCAGCGCTCGAACCACCGACTGGCGGCACAAGATGCCCACGCTCAATATGTGCCGATATGGGTGGGTCAGGTGGCGTCGTACTGCGGTGGAGCCCAACTCCACGCTTAAAGATGCACCACCGGGCAGGTCACGGTGCGGACGACGCTATCAACGGCTTGGATCTCGCGTACGGCAAGCCTTCCGAGTGAGTCCATATCGGTAGCTTCGACGCGGGCCAACAGGTCGTAGGGACCCGTATGAACCACGGCGCGGGTGACGCCGGGGATCTCGTTCATGTCGGCGACGACCTGTGCCGCTTTTCCGATCTCGGTTTGGATGAGTACATAGGCTTCGATCATTGCCCCTCCTGACCGAGATCGGAAAAGC